>PFJX01000141.1 GCA_002784045.1 Hydrogenophilales bacterium CG_4_10_14_3_um_filter_63_21 | reverse complement strand
CCTCCGCCTCCAGATGCAGCCCATGCAGATAAGGCAGCACCCCCAGCACCGGCTTGCCGGTCTCCCGCTCCAGCCAGTCCAGCCCGGGTTGCAACAGCGCAAGTTCACCGCGAAAGCGGTTGATGACGAAGCCCTTGATGCGCGCCCGTTCCGATTCCGACAACAGCGCCAGGGTGCCGACGATATGCGCGAAGACGCCGCCCCGGTCGATGTCGGCGATCAGGATCACCGGGCAATCCACCGCTTCGGCAAAGCCCATGTTGGCGATGTCGCCCTCGCGCAGATTGATCTCCGCCGGGCTGCCGGCGCCCTCGACGACGATGGCGTCGTACTGGCGCGCGAGGCGGGCGTAGGAATCCAGCACCGCCGCCCGCGCGCGCGGCTTGTAGTCGTGATAGGCCTGGGCCTCCATGTTGCTGAGCGCGCGGCCCTGGATGATGACCTGGCAGCCGGTATCGGAATTGGGCTTCAGCAACACCGGGTTCATGTCGCTATGCGGCGCCAGCCCGCACGCCTGCGCCTGCACCGCCTGGGCGCGGCCGATCTCGCCGGCGCTGGGCCGCCCCAAGCCGGCGAGTACGCCCCCTTGGGGGGCAGCGAGCGGAGCGAGCGTGGGGGCCGTCCCCTCGCCATTGTCGGCCGTTACCGCGCTGTTCAGCGCCATGTTCTGCGGCTTGAACGGCGCCACCCGCACCCCACGCCGTTTCAGCCAGCGGCCCAGGGCCGTCACCAGCGCACTTTTGCCCGCATCCGAGGTGCAGCCCTGGACCATCAAGGTTCGGGCGGTCATAGCGGTGGATTCACCCAGTTCTCCACCTGCAAGCCCGGATAGTCCTTGAAATCGGCCTCGTTGTTGGTAATCAGGGTGGCGCCCAGGCTGACGGCGTGGGCCGCAATGAGCCGGTCGAGTGCATCGCGGCGGCGGTCGCGGACGGCGGCGGCGAGGATGCCATAGCGCTCTGCCGCGCCCAGGTCGAAGGGTAGGGCAGGCACCTGGGTCAGCAAGCGGCGCAACGACTGCTCTGCTGCCAGGCGGTCTGGATCGTGCGTCGAGTAGCGTTCGATGCCGTGGCGCAACTCCGCATAGGTGACGATGGAGATCGCCAGATCGCCCAGGGGCGTCTGGCGGAACCGTTCGATCAGGTGTGGCGGATGCACCTCCATCAGGTGGATGCAGATATTGGTATCGAGCAGGTAGCGCATCGCTGAGGGCCTGTTCATGAATAACTCAAACATTCTGGCCGCACTGGCGGGCGCACTGCGGCGTTGCCGGCCACTTGCAGGGAATGGCCATGCGGCGTGTCCGGCGCCTTGCATTGCATCCCGCCAGCACACCCATAATTGCCCAATTTATTCATGAACAGGCCCTTATTCCGCCTTCTCGGCCTGCCCGAATCCACGCCAGTCGCGCTCTTTCTGCTCGTGGAATTCGCGCCCATCCGCCATGAAATCTTTGGGGAAGGAAGCGAAAATTTCCATCAGATCCGCCAGCGTCTCTTTCTTCACCGGCCGCACCACCAGGGTGTTGCCCACTTGTTCGATCTCGATTTCCTGGCCTGCCTCGACGATGGCCAGTTCCTTGGGAATACGCACGGCCAGCGAATTGCCGCTCTTGAATACACGGGTCAGCATGTTGCTCTCCAGGGGTTGTGTATATACGGGATATACATGATCGAATCGAACGTGGTCAAGGCGAGATTTTCGCCAGCGCGGCATCCAGCCGTGTCCATTCGGACGCCGTTCCCGGCAACCCGAAACGCAGGCTGGCGGGGTGCTCGAACAGCCGGGTGAGGATGCCGTGCCGCGCCAGGGCGGCGTGAATCTCGCCGGCGCGCGCGGTTTCCACGCGCTGAAACAAGGCGCTGCCGCCGCTGGGTGGCAGGCCGTGATGCGCCAGAACATCGGCCAGACGCGCAGCGGCCGCGATCAGCTTCGGCCGGGCGGCGTCCTGCCAGGGGGTGTCGCGCAGCGCCAGGCTTGCGATGTGCCGCGCGGGGCCGCACACGGCCCACGGCCCGAGCAGGTCGCGCAGGCGTTCCAGCAAGGCGGCTTCCGCCAGCACGAAGCCGACCCGCGCGCCGGCCAGGCCGAAGAACTTGCCCAGCGAGCGCAACACGATGAGGCCGGGCAGATGGGCGTGCGCCGCCAGGCTGGATGCCGGGGTGGCGTCCATGAAGGCTTCGTCGATCACCAGCCAGCCGCCGGGCCGCCCCAAGGCTGGCTGTGCGCCCCCTCGGGGGGCAGCGAACGAATGTGAGCGTGGGGGCTGTCCACGCCAGCCGCCGGGCCGCCCCAAGGCTGGCTGTGTGCCCCCTCGGGGGGCAGCGAACGAATGTGAGCGTGGGGGCTGTCCACGCCAGCCGCCGGGCCGCCCCAAGGCTGGCTGTGCGCCCCCTCGGGGGGCAGCGAACGAATGTGAGCGTGGGGGCTGTCCACGCCAGCCGCCGCGCGCGGCGAGGCGTTCATGCCAGGCCAGCAGGGTTGTCGGCGCGTAGGTCTGGCCGGTGGGGTTGTTGGGGTGGATGAGGACAAGGACGTCGTAGGAGCGGGCTTGCCCGCGATCAAGGGTGGCTATCGCGGGCAAGCCCGCTCCCACGGGGATGTTCACCACCTCATGCCCCGCCGTGCCCCAAGCCTGGGCATGTTCCGCATAGCCAGGTGCTGCCACGCCTACCCGGCAGGGCCCGTGAAGTTGCCGATACAGCAGTGGCAGGGCCTGGATGGCGGCTTGCGAACCGGCCACGGCGAGCGCGTGGCGTGCGCCGTAATAGGCGCAGGCTGCCTCGCTCAGGCCGTCGTCGTCTTCCGGCAGACGCGCCCAGGTTTCCGCGGGGATCGGTGGAACCGGCCAGCCGTTCGGGTTGACGCCGGTGGACAAATCCAGCCAGTCGGCCAGCGGAATGCCGTATTCGACTGCCGCCCGGCGCAGCCGACCACCATGTTCAAGCAAGGAGGTTCTCCCACAGGAAATTCAGCAGTCGATCCCAATCCGGCGGCGACGTTTGCAGCCACGCCCAAGCCGCCGCACCGGCCCCGATCACGGCCAGCCAGAGCAGCACGCCGTGATGCACCAGCGCCAGTGCGCGTTCGATGTCCGCCGCCTCGGGCGGGTTGCCCACGCCCAGCACCGGGCGCTCATGCCATTCGCCCTGATAGCGTGCCGGCCCGCCCAGGTGGATGCCCAGCGCGCCGGCACCGGCGGCCATTACCGGCCCGGCGTTGGGGCTGTCCCAGGCCGGCGCCTGCTCGCGCCAGCACGCCAGCGATTGGCGGGTATGGCCGAGCAGGGCATAGGTGAGGGCGGTGAGCCGCGCCGGGACGATGCCCAGCATGTCGTCCAGGTTCGCCGCCGCCCAGCCGAATTCCAGATAGCGCGGGGTCTTGTAGCCCCAGGTGGCATCCAGCGTGTTGGCGAGGCGGTAGAGGATGGCGCCCGGCGCGCCCGCCACGAGAAACCAGAACAGGGCGCCGAAGACACCGTCACTGCCGTTTTCCAGGGTGGACTCAATGGCGGAAGGGGCGATTTCCAGGGTTTCCGCGTCGCGGCTGACGATCCGCGCGGCGGCCACCCGCGCAGCCGCTTCGTCGCCACGCGCGAGGGCGGCGGCGATGGGGCGGACATGGTCGTGCAGGCTTTTGTGGCCGAGGGCGAAATACAAGGCCCAGACAGAAAACCCCGTGGAAAACGCCATGCCCCAGTAGCCCGGCAGTGCCGCCAACCTCGCCGCCAACTCCGCCGCCAGCCAGGTCGGCGGCAGTGTCAGCAGCGCCACGGCCAAGACCCCGCGCCAGCGATCCGGCGCGTAAATGCGCCGTTCCAGCCAGGCCGCAAGCCGGCCGAAGCCCACCAGCGGATGCCAGCGGCGCGGCTCGCCCAATAGCCAGTCGAGAGCCAGGGCGCCGGCCATCAGCAGTGCGGCCATGGCCCGCCGTTTACCTCTTCATGCCCGGCATCAGGGTGCGCGGGCCGTCCGGGTCGGCCTGGAGGCGGGCACGGCGTGCGCGCTGGTAAAGGGCCAGGCCCAGGGTGGCAACAGCGGTGGCAACAGCGGTGGCAACAGCGGTGGCAACAACGGTGGAAACGACGGCGATCAACATGGTCAACTCTCCTTCATGGATGAAACGATGCCGGCGAGACGCCGGCGCTACAGGCATTGATGGGTGAAACAAACAAGGGGGGCGGCGACGCCTAAAATGCTGCGCACCCTTGACCCGACACACACCGCAAATTCTTCATGGCCTTCCCACACCGCTTCCTGCTTGCAACGATGTTGAGCTGCATCGCCGCCGCCGCCCAGGCCGAAATCGTGATCCGCGACGACACCGGCGCGACGGTGCGCCTGCCCGCCGCCGCCCGCCGCATCGTCAGCCTGGCGCCGCACCTCACGGAAAACCTGTATGCCGCCGGGGCGGGCGAACGCCTGGTCGGGGCGGTGGACTACAGCGATTTTCCCGAGGCGGCGAATCGCATTCCGCGCGTCGGCGGCTACTCGCGGCCGGATCTGGAGGCCATCGTGGCACTCAAGCCCGACCTGGTGCTGACCTGGCAGAGCGGCAATGCCGATTCCGTCGTCGCCAAACTGAAAGCGCTCGGCCTCACCGTCTATCAAGCGCAACCCGACCGCCTGGAAGACATTCCGGCCGGCATCGAGAAGCTCGGGCGGCTGGCCGGCACTGAAGCGCCCGCTGCCAAGGCGGCGGCGCATTTCCGCCAGCGCCTGGCGGACTTGCGCAGGCAATACGCCGGCCGGCCCGCCGTGCCGCTGTTCTATCAGGTCTGGCACCGGCCGCTCCTGACCGTGGGCGGCGGCCAGATCATCAGCGATGTGATTCGCCTGTGCGGCGGCGAAAACGTCTTTGCCGCGCTTCCGTCCAAGGCGCCCGGCGTCAGCGTCGAAGCCGTGCTGGCCGCCGACCCCGAGGCCATCGTCGCCAGCGGCATGGGCCGCAATGCCGTGGTGGGCCTGGACGACTGGCGCAAGTGGGCGCGCCTGAAAGCCGTCACGCGCGGCAATCTGTTCTTCGTGCCGTCCGACCTCATGCAGCGCCCCACCCCGCGCCTGCTCGACGGCGCCGAACAGCTTTGCCGGCATCTGGAGACGGCGCGCGGGCGACGCTGAGGCGTGGCTGCGCCGCGTTGTTTTTTCGCCTGTCACCTCACGCCTCCTTGCTCTCTCACGCTTCCGGCCAGTTTTCCACGGCACCGGCATCCCGCGCGTGGTGCAGTATCCGCGCAATGGCGATTCCCGCCGCGTCAGCGAAATAAAACAGGATATAGCGGGTGCGGGTAGGCCAACTACGCAGGCCAGCCGCAAGTTCGGGCCGCTTCCGTCCCATGCCCGGATGGGTCAGCAGAAGACGTGCTTCGCGGTCTATGGCTTCGATGATTCGGTCTGCTGCTTCGGGGTTGTCGGTAGCGATATAGAGCCAGGTATCGAGGAGATCGTTTTCGGCGCTGTCGGCATAGCGCAGGGTACTCATCAGCTTGCATCCGCCCGCTTGGCGAGCGCTACCCGGCCGCGTTGCTTGAGGGATTCGATGTCGATTTCCCTGGCCTTTCCCGCTTCGATATCGGCGACACCCTGGCCGATGTCCGCCTTGAGCGCAGCCAGGGAGGCCTCGCGCATCGCCTGGTAGGCCTCGAACAAGCGCAGCGCTTCGCGTATGACCTCGCTGGCCGACCCATAAAGGCCGGATTCGACATGCTGGCGCACCCGGTTTTCGAGTTCAGGGGGGAGAGAAACGTTGAGGGACATGATGAGTTCCAGTGAATGTCAGACTTTGCCATTGTAGGGGCGTCGCCCCGATTCACGGCGTGCGCCAGCGCAGCCCCGGATAACGACTGAATCCCCGATCTGTCGTTATCCACTCGCAACCCGCTTCAATCGCCAATGCGGCATGGTAAGCATCGGGAATCAGGTTGCCTTTGGCGTTTGCCACCTGGCACAGCTTCAGAAAAATATCCCAATGTCGTGCTTGTGGAGACACCACCACGCAATTGGCTTGAGAACGAATGGCCCCGACAAATTCCAGGGCATCTTCCCGCGCGCTGGGAGGGTCGAAAATCTTGGGGTGCGTGACAATCCGCAAGAAACCGCTGAGCACCAACTCCGAAACGGCAAAAGAGGCATCCGAGTTGATCTGGTCTTCCAACCATTGCCGATACCTGCTGTGGTTTGGCGAGTCCTCGCGGTGGGCATACACCAGGACGTTTACATCACACATCAGCATTAGCGGGTCTCCATCAAGTCCAGCAGGGCGGCGTTATCGTCCAGATCGACGCCGCGCAGCATGCCGCGCCCATTCACGGTTTTCAGCTTGACCTGTTCTGCGGGCAGGCGTTTGGGGCGGGCCAACAGCTTTTCGCGTAACAACTCTTCCAGTAAGGCGGTCAGGGTTTTTCCATTCGCCTGTGCGTAACGGCGTGCCATTTCGTGCAGGTTGTCATCCAGTTGTATCGTCGTTCTCATGGCGGTTTACCTCTCAAGCATCAATATGCGCATTGTAGATGCGCCAACATCAAAGCAAGTCACTTCGGCATCACCGGCACAAACCAGCGCCTGGTTTCATCGCGGATTTCACGCAACGGATGGCCGTAAAGCCGGGATAGCCTGGCCGCGTCCAGCACCGCCGCACTGGCACCCAATTCATGTTCGCCCTCGCCATGCAGCAACAGCGCCTGGTCGCTGAAATGCGCGGCCAGATTGACGTCATGCAGCACCATGGCTAGCGCGGCATTACCCTCGCGGGCGCGGCGGCTGGCCAGTTCCAGCACGGCGATCTGGTGGTTGAGATCGAGATGCGCCAGCGGTTCGTCCAGCAGGTACAGCTTGGGCGCCTGTACCAGCAGGGTGGCCAGCGCCACCCGCTGACGCTCGCCACCGGAAAGGGTGTGGATCGACCGCGCCGCCAGTTCGGCCAGGCCCACCGCCGCCAGCGCCTCGCGCGCCAGGTGTTCATCCGCAGTACTTTCCCAGTCCCAGCGCGAGAGATGCGGGTGGCGGCCGATCAGCACGGTTTCCAGCACGCTGGCGGCAAAGGCATCGCCCTGGTGTTGCGGCAACAGGCCGCGAAGCTGCGCGGCGCGGCGCGGGCCGAGGGCGGCGTAGGTCTGGCCACTGAGTTCGATTTCGCCCGAATCCGGCGCGCGCAGGCCGGCCAGTGTGTGCAGCAGCGTGGTCTTGCCGACGCCGTTGCGGCCGAGGAGGACGAGGCGGTCGCCGGGCTGGAGGGCGAGGTTCAAGCCACGCACGACCTGTTTTCCGCCGATGGAAACGGCCAGGTTGCGCGCGTTCAGCAGCGCTGTTTCCGCAGGGTGCGCCGTGCGCACCGATTTACGTTTAATGGTGCGCATGGCGCACCCTACGTTTTGCCCACTCGCCAGCGTTCATGCGTGTTCCAGGCGCGGGGAGCGCGCCAGCAAAAACAGGAACACCGGCACGCCAATGAGCGCGGTGAGCACGCCGACCGGCAGTTGCTGCGGGGCGATGACGCTGCGCGCCAGGGTGTCGGCCAGGGTCAGCAGCGCGCCGCCGGCAAGCGTCGCCGCTGGCAGCAGCAGGCGCTGATCGTTGCCCAAGGCGAGACGCACCAGATGCGGCACCACCAGGCCGACGAAGCCGACGCTGCCGACACTGGTGACGGCGGCGGCGGTGAGCAGCGAGGCGAGGAAATACAGCACCAGGCGCAGCCGGCCGACGTTCGCGCCCAGGGTGGCGGCGAGCAGCGGGCCGCGCGTGAGCAGGTTGAGTTCGCGCGCGTAGAACATCGCAACCAGCAGCCCCGCCGCCAGGATGAACAGCGCCGGCAACGGTTCGCCGGCCTGGGAGGCATCGCCCATCAGCCAGAACAACATGCCGCGCAACTGCTGATCCGGGGCGAGCGAGAGCATCAACGCCACCGCCGCGCCGCAGCCTGCGGAGACGATGACGCCGGTGAGCAACAGCCGGGTCTGCGTCCATGAACCGTCTCCGCGCGCCAGGCCGAACACCAGCCACATCGCCGCCAGCGCGCCGACGAACGCGGCGGCCTCCAGGCCGAAGCCGGCGCTGGCCCCCAGCAACATCGCCGCCAGCACCCCCACCGAAGCACCCCCGGAAATCCCCAGCACATAGGGGTCGGCCAGCGGATTGCGCAGCAACACCTGCATCAAGGCGCCGGCCAGGGCGAGCAGGCCGCCGCAGGCGAAGGCCGCCAGCGCGCGCGGCAAGCGCAGGCCGCGCACCACTTCCCGCGCCATGTTTTCGTCCGCGCCGAACAAGGCCGCCCACACCTCGCCCGGCGTCAACGCCAGGCTGCCGACGGCCAGCGACAGCAACAGGCTGGCCGCAGCGGCAACAGCAAGCAGCGCAAGTACGAACAAGGCACGGCGGCGGGTGGCGGCGAAAGTCATGGCAAAAACAACGCGGCGGCGGCTTCCGGGTTGGACGGGAAATAGAAATGCATGTAACTGGCGGTGAGCCGGCCCAGGCGATACACCGCCTCGCCCGCGCCGCCATTGGGGTTGTCGGCGCGCGCCAGCGGCGGCAGGTCGGTTTCCAGGCGGGAATGGTGGAAGGTGTGGCCGCGCAATGGGCCTTCCGGGAGTGTGATGCCTTGCAGCCCCAGCCCGGCCAGGCGTTTTTGCATGACGGCGCGGGCGGGCAGCAGGCCGGCCAGGTTGGCCCGTGTGCCGTCTGCGTCGGTCAACGATTCGGCCAGATACAACATGCCGCCGCATTCGGCCAGGACGGGTTTGCCCGCCAAGTGGTGTTCGCGTAGCGCGGCGGGCAAGGCGGTGTTGGCGGCCAGGGCTTGCAGGTGCAGTTCCGGGTAGCCGCCCGGCAGCCAGACGGCGTCGCAGATTGGCGGCGCCTCTCCCGCCAGCGGCGAGAAAAACACGAGTTCCGCGCCCAGCGCGGCGAGCAGGTCGAGATTGGCGGGGTAGAGGAAGGAAAATGCGGCATCGCGAGCGATGGCGATGCGCTGCCCTTGCAGGAGGGGGGGCACGGGGGGCGCCGTCCCGGCCTCGAAGGCGACCGGCGCGGGCAGGCGGCAGGCTTCCGGCGGCAAAGCGTCGGCGGCATGTTGGATGCGCGCTTCCAGGTCGGCCACTTCGTCGGCCTGCACCAGGCCCAGATGGCGTTCCGGCAGGGCGTGGGCGGCTTCGGGCGGCAGCGCACCGTACCAATCCAACTCCGGCGGCAGGCTGGTTTTCAGCATGTCGGCATGGCGCGCGCTGCCGACCCGGTTGGCGAGGACGCCGGCGAGCCGGATATCCGCCCGCCAAGTGGCCAGCCCATGCGCGACGGCGCCGAAGGTCTGCGCCATCGCCCGCGCGTCGATCACCGCCAGCACGGGAATGCCGAACAGGGTGGCGAGATCGGCGCTGGACGGCGCGCCGTCGAACAGGCCCATGACGCCTTCGATCAGGATCAGATCGGCCTCAAGTGCTGCGTCATGCAGGAGCCGGCGGCAATCCGCTTCGCCGACCATGAACAGGTCGAGCTGATACACCGGGTTGCCGCCGGCGCGTTGCAGGATCATCGGGTCGAGGAAATCCGGCCCGGTCTTGAACACCCGCACGCGGCGGCCCGCGTCACGATGTTTGCGCGCCAGCGCCGCCGTGACGCTGGTCTTGCCCTGGCCGGAAGCGGGGGCGGAAATCAGCAGGGCGGGACAGTACCGGCTCAAAGGTCGACCCCCGCCTGCGCCTTCACTCCGGCGCGGTAAGCGTGTTTCACGTCGGCGATCTCGCTCACCGTATCGGCCGCATCGCACAGCGCCTGCGGCGCGGCGCGGCCGGTGACGACGACGTGTTGCATGGGCGGGCGGGCGACGAGGTCATTGATTACACTGGCTACATCGAGCCAGCCGTACTTGAGCAGATAGGTGAGTTCGTCCAGCACCACGAGCCCGAT
>PFJX01000034.1 GCA_002784045.1 Hydrogenophilales bacterium CG_4_10_14_3_um_filter_63_21 | reverse complement strand
CGATCCCATTTGTACCGTTCAGACTCATTCCTCGATGGAAATACGCTCTACCGTTCAGACTCATACCATGTTGGAAAAGACTCTGGGGAGCGGTCAACTGAGGAATCTAGGATAATGGCAACGCCACCATTCGCACGCCCCGCGTTCCTGATTTCCCATGAGCGAATCCCGTACCCCGCATTCGTGGCGGTGAATCACCTCAATAAGGCCAGCATCCTGTAGCCGTGCCCCTCGACTACGCCACCCTCGACACCCTGCGCCGCAACCACCCGGCCTGGCGCCTGCTCGATTCGCCGCATGCGCCGCTGGTGGCGAGCTTTCTCCATCAGGTTTTCGTGCTGCCCAATGTGCGGGTGATGGCCCAGGCCGATCTGGTGGAAAAGCTGGAGGATGTCCTGTTCGGCCTGCGCCAGACGCTGGGCGAGGGCGTTTTCCCACGTTCCGCCGCGTACTATCTGGACGATTGGGCGACCAACGAGAAGGGCTGGTTGCGCAAGTTCTATCCGCCCGGTTCCGATGAGGCGCATTTCGACCTCACCCCATCGACGGAAAAGGCCCTGGCCTGGCTGGAGGGCCTGGCCCAGCGCGCCTTCGTCGGCACCGAGTCGCGCTTGATGACGGTGTTCGAGCTGTTGCGGCAGATGGTGGAAGGTTCGGAAACCGACCCCGAGGCGCGCATCCGTGAGTTGGAGAAGCGCCGGGCAGAGATCGACGCCGAGATTGCCCGCGTGCGCGAGGGGGAAATGGCGCTGCTCGACGATACGGCGGTGAAAGATCGGTTTCAGCAGGTGGCGGCGACGGCGCGCGAACTGCTCTCGGACTTCCGCGAGGTGGAACAGAACTTCCGCAACCTCGACCGCAGCGTGCGCGAGCGCATCGCCTTGTGGGAGGGCGGCAAGGGCGCCCCGCTGGAAAGCATCTTCGGCGAGCGCGATGCCATCGCCGATTCCGACCAGGGCCGCAGTTTTCGCGCCTTTTGGGATTTTTTGATGTCGCCGGCCCGGCAGGAGGAGCTAACGGCGTTGCTGGAGTCGGTGTTCGGCCTCGCGGCGGTGCAGTCCCTGGCGCCGGATGGGCGCCTGAAGCGCGTCCACTACGACTGGCTGGAAGCCGGTGAGCACACCCAGCGCACGGTGGCGCTGCTATCCATGCAGTTGCGCCGCTTTCTCGACGACAAGGCCTGGCTGGAAAACCGCCGCATCATGGAAGTGCTGCACGGCATCGAGGCCCAGGCGCTGGCGCTGCGCGAGGCGCCGCCCATGGACGCCTTCATGGAATTGGACGAAGCGTCACCCCGCATCGAGTTGCCCATGGAGCGCCCCTTGTATACGCCGCCAATCCGCCCGGTGATCGCCGATCAGGTGTTGCTGGAGGGCGAGGCGGAAGTCGAAACGGATGCCCTGTTTGGCCACATCGTGGTGGACAAGGCGCGGCTGGCCGGCTGGGTCCGCCAGTCCCTGCAAGAGCAGTCGCAGGTCAGCTTGAGCGAACTGCTGGAACGGCATCCGCTGGAGCACGGCCTGGCCGAACTGGTCGCCTGGCTGACGCTGGCCAGCGAGGATCGCAAATCGCTGTTCGACGAAGACACGCGAGCATCGGTGGCCTGGCTGGATGCGACCGGGAAGCCAAGGCGGGCAACCTTGCCGAGAGTGATTTTCACGAGATGAGCATCATGGAAACGATGGAATCGACGCACGGTGTTGAGCAGGGTGTTGCGTTATCGCGGGTCCTGGTCGGGCTGATGAAAGGCGTCGTCTACCGCGAGGGCGACGCGCCGCTGTGGCAGGACCTGCTCGCTTTGCAAGCCCGCGTGCGCGACCACGTCGCGGTCTTGGGCCTGGAGCTGCTGCTCGATGAGGCCGAGGGCTATGCCTTCCTGCGCACCCGCCCCCTCCATGAAGGCGAAACCGAATTGCCGCGCCTGGTGCAGCGCCGCGCCCTGTCCTTCCCGGTCAGCCTGCTCCTGGCCCTGCTGCGCAAGAAACTGGCCGAGTTCGATGCCGGGGGTGGCGATACGAGGCTGATCCTGACCCGTGACGAGATCGTCGAACTGATCCGGGTATTTCTGCCTTCGGGCAGCAATGAGGCGAAATTGATCGACCAGGTGGACACCCATATCAACAAGATCATCGAACTGGGTTTCGTGCGCCGCCTGAAAGCGCCCGGCGGCGAGCCGGCCTTCGAGGTGCGCCGCCTCCTCAAAGCCTTCGTCGATGCCCAATGGCTGGCCGAGTTCGACCAACGGCTGGGGGGGTATCGGGCGCAGTTAGCGGGGTTGGAGGTGTCAGAGTGATGCAAATCGTAGGTTGGGCTGACGCCAGGAAGCCCAACATTCCCAACCTACGCTTCAGGTCCGGCAAGCAAGTAGGGTGCGCCGTGCGCACCATGAAGCTGCGGTAGGGTGGATAAGCACAGTGCATCCACCCTACGGTTGGGTCCGCAAGGTGATTCGGCCAAAGCGGCTAGAATTCCGCAGCCACGGCAGCCCGACCGCGCCGGGCCAGGAAAACAAACCACAGGCAGGACTCACCTCGTCGACACCTCGTCGACACCTCATGGACACCGATAGCGCCCCACCCCTGGGTCTGGCATTGCAGCGACGAATCCATCGCCCTGGCCTTCGCCCACGGCAAAGACCCGCAACTCGTGGAACGCCTGGTCTGGCCCTGGCTGCTGGGCTGGTTGTGAGCGGGCGTGTGCAGTGGAGTGCTTGAAATCCAGGCCGACAGTGGCGTGGACATGGCAGGACTGCTTTATTGGCCAGCACGATATGCCCCCCTGGAAGGTCTTTTCTCCCCTTGCCTACTCCGCCCAGTGTGACCGGAGGGGCGGTAGGATGGGGTGAGGAACGGAACGCATCGTCCCCGGGTGTCGCCGGTGACCGGAAAACATCGTCGGCAAATATCGCGGCCGACAAAGGAGAGTGGAAATGGCTGCCCAAGTGGAAGAAAAACCCAGTGCCAAGGCCTTGCTGCGCGAGGTGATCGAAGCGCAGCCCGAAGATGCCAGCTATGAGGAAATCATGCGTGAGCTGGCCTTCGAGCGCATGGTCGAACGGGGCTTGGCTGATGCCCGCGCTGGACGCACGGTGAGCCATGAAGAGGCTGTTCGGAGAATCCATTCATGGCGGAATTGAGATGGACCGATGAGGCGCTGGATTGGTTGGGGAACATCCATCGCTATATCGCCCATGACAACCCGACCGCAGCCGCCAAGGTCATCGACGGGATAGTCGGGAAGGCGGAACTGCTGACCAGCTTCCCCGACCTCGGCACACGTTTGCGCATCGTGCCCGAAGGCGAGGTGCGAATGATCCTGTATGGCCACTACCGCATCGTCTACCTGCATCGGACCGATACGAAGGCCATCGAGATTCTTGGCGTGTTCCACGGTGCTCTCGATATGGATCGCTACCTGCCATGACTGAACCCGCCACTGCCGCCCTCGACTTCTCCGCCGGCGACGCACAAGCCGGTTTCCGCCTGCATCGGCTGGAGGTCTACAACTGGGGCACTTTCGACAAGCGGGTGTGGACGCTCACGCTGAACGGCGACAACGCGCTGCTGACCGGCGACATCGGTTCCGGCAAGTCCACCCTGGTGGATGCGGTCACGACCCTGTTGGTGCCGGCGCAGCGCATCGCCTACAACAAGGCGGCCGGGGCGGAGGCGCGGGAGCGCACCTTGCGCTCCTATGTTCTGGGCCATTACAAGTCGGAGCGGGCCGACGCCGGCCTGGCGGCGAAGCCGGTGGCCCTGCGCGACCACAACGCCTATTCGGTGGTGCTGGGGGTGTTCCGCAACACCGGCTTCGACCAGAGCGTGACCCTGGCCCAGGTGTTCTGGCTGAAAGATGCCCAGAGCCAGCCGGCGCGCTTCTTCGTGGCGGCGGAGAAAGACCTGTCCATCGCCCTGGACTTCGCCGGCTTCGGCAGCGACATCAACGATTTGCGCCGCCGCCTGCGCGGCCGCCGTGGCATCGACCTGTTCGACAGTTTCCCGCCTTATGGCGCCACACGCAGCAAAACCAGTCATACGTCTGGTTCAAGCGGTGTTCACGCAGATTTCCATGATAGGTGTTTGACTTTCCAATCCTTTATGCTCCGCCCCTGTCATTCGAATCACGTACCGTAAAAGGATCGCCTGATGGCTCTCCGCAAATCCCGGACCACACCAGAAAAACCTTGGCCATCTCTGCGCCTCGCCAAGATCACAGTCGAAAACTACAAATCGCTCGACAAACTGGAACTAGAACTTCCAGCTCCGTCCACTGCCGACCAGCTCGATGCGTTCGTACTCGGCAGCAAGAATGGGGTTGGCAAGAGCTCATTGCTGGAGTGTTGCGCACTCGCATTGATTGGTGCGGTCTTCCCCGAGCTTCTCCAGCGGGATCACCGTCCACGGGCACCGCTTGCTCTGCACAACCTCTTGATCCGCTCCGGAGCTGACAAGGCGACGATCCACGCCCAGATCAGCGTCGACAGAAGCGCCCATGAGGTTGGTTTGGAACTTGGCCCCTCGGGTTTTAAACCACATGAAGAAACCAGTCTTCGAAAGAAATTCGATAGCGCTTGGCGACATAACGAACTGTTCGAGGAAGGAGAGCTGCTGGATTCTTTGCTGGGAATGAACAGTGAGCCGTTGATTGTTCCCCCCGTTTTGCTCTTCCACTCCTATCGAAAAGTACTGGAAGGAAGTTCTGCTCTTGGCGCGATGGTTGACCCTACCTTCGCCCGCCGTGGATACCCGCCGCGCCGTTTCGGCGGACCCGGTCCGCTCAGCACCTTCAAAGTCGTCCTGGTTCAGGCGCTCATGACCAAGAGTGGATTGTTCGAAGGAATGGACTCCAAGAGCGACAACCAAGCGATCCTCGACCGGCTCAATGGGCTCATCCGCGACTTTGCCGGTGGAACGGTGGACAAGCTTCGGCCCGGCCCCGATGGAACGCTGGAGTTGCGCGTGACCCCCGTCGGCGGTGGCGCCTCTTTCAGTTTCGACGGGCTCAGCTCTGGTCAGAAGGAAATCATCGCAACGCTATTCCTCGTCTGGTACATGACGCAGGAGCGCCCGAGCATCGTGCTAATTGACGAACCGGAGCTTCACCTGAACGCGGAGTGGCAGCGCATTTTCGTGCGCAAGCTCGCCGAGATGGCACCGAAAAATCAGTACATCCTCGCGACACATTCAGAGGAAATCTTTGGTTCTGTCACCGAAGATCGTCGCGTAATGCTCCAGAGAGGGTAACCGCCCATGCTCACTGTTCGCACGGGTGCCACCTCCCAGGAAGTGCTGCAAGGAGCACAACACATCTTGTTCGTGGAGGGTACGAAGGACGGTCTCGACGTGACAGTTCTGCATGAACTTCTCACGCCAAAGCTGCGCGTAGAGCCCTTGGGCGCCAGCTTTTCGGTTCGGTCTGTGGCCACAGCACTGCACGAGTTCCATCCCGAATACTGGTTCGTCATCGACCGAGACGATTGGGACGATGCGACAGTGGACGCATCCTGGGGTGGCTTTCCAGACCCAGCTAAGGACAACCTCCTGATCTGGCGTCGTAAAGAGTTGGAAAACCATTTCCTTGAGCCCGCCTGGGTATGCAACAGCAAGTACTTCAAACCCGGCAAAACATCTGTTGATCTTGGTCTGTGGTTGGCAGTAGAGGCCAGCAAAGTATTGTGGCTGGAGGCGGCAAACCGTGTACTTATTGCGAAACGCAACCGCGTCAAACGAAGCCCCGGAAGTCTGTTAAAGCAAGGAGACCTGTATGGGTGTAGCAGGGATCAAGTGGTTGAAAAGCTGGTTTCGTCGCCGTTGCTGCAAGACCTTGCCACCACCGCCAAGAAGGAACTGGCAAAACAGCGGGTGCGACTGGATTTTGATAAAGAGGTTGAAGTCTTGTCGGGCGGCAACACCCCTTTGACTTGGGGGCATGGCCGTTGGAGGGATTTGATGTCTAGCAAGGCATTCTTCCATTCCATGGTGAGCGAATGGTTTGTTGTCCCAGACAATTCGAAAGGAGGCAACGCACGGCTGAGCGGACGCAGCGCTCAGCGAGCAGTTGCTGTGGACCTCCTCCGATCCCACCAAGACACGATGCCGCAGGACTTCTCGGCTCTGAAGCAGATGCTGGATCAAGTGGTTTAAGGAGTCACGACGGACAAAACTCCGCCTTTCAACGAGAACACCATCCGCGAGGTGGCCAATTTCCAGTCGCAACTGGCCCGCGAACGGCAGACCATCAAGGAACGCATCGAGCGCATCAACCAGTCCTTGCGCCAGATCGACTACAACCCCGGCCGCTATATCGAACTGGAAGCGCAGACTAGCCCGGACCCGGAGATCCGCGACTTCCAGAGCGAACTGCGGGCCTGCACCGAGGGCAGCCTGACCGGCTCGGAGGACGCCCAATATTCCGAGGTGAAATTCCTCCAGGTGAAAGCCATCATCGAGCGCTTCCGGGGCCGCGAGGGGCAGACCGACCTGGACCGGCGCTGGACCCGCAAGGTGGCCGACGTGCGCAACGGCTTCGTGTTCGCGGCCGCCGAGCGCTGGCGCGAAGACGGCAAGGAATACGAGCACTACACCGACTCGGGCGGCAAATCCGGCGGCCAGAAGGAGAAACTGGCCTACACCGTGCTGGCGGCCAGCCTGGCCTACCAATTTGGGCTTGAGTTGCACGAAAAAGCGGGCGCGGTGAACTCCCGCACCTTCCGTTTCGTGGTCATCGACGAGGCCTTCGGGCGCGGCTCGGACGAATCCGCGCGCTTCGGCCTGGAACTGTTTCAGCGCCTCAACCTGCAATTGCTGATCGTCACCCCGCTCCAGAAAATCCACATCATCGAACCCTATGTGGCCAACGTCGGCTTCGTGCACAACGCGGATGGGCGGGAATCGCTGCTGCGCAATCTCACCATTGCGGAGTACCGGGCGGAGAAAGCGGCGCACGGAAAATGACCGACTGGACCTCCGCCGCCGACCTCCGTCGCCGCGTATTGCGCGATTGGGAACGCGGCCGTCTGCTCTCGCTTTCCCTGACCGGCGAGGCGCTGTATCCCTGGCGGATTCCCCTGAAAGGCCCTACCACCGCGCTGCTGGCGGACCAATTCGACGCCGTGCGGCAGTGGATACACGCCCTCGCCGAGGGCGCCAAGGCCGAGGCTGGGAAGAGCGGAAGCAGCGCCGGCTACCGCCTGGAATTCCAGGAAATCAACCATCGCCAACTCGGCCGCAACCAGGTGCCGGTGGCGGCCTGGCTCGACACCGAGGGCGATGCCCTGGCCCTGATCGGCAAGCGGCGCGAAGCGGCCCGGTTTCACGAGATTGCCGGCACAATTTCCCAGGCCTTTCCGCAACTGCAAACCTGGCTCGCCAAACGCCCCTTGCGCGTCCTGGAACAGGCGGAAGACTGGCCGGGGCTGCTGGGGGTGTTGCGCTGGATCGCCAAGCACCCGCGCCCCAAGGTCTATTTGCGCCAGATCGACGTGCCCGGCGTGCATTCCAAATTCATCGAGCGCCACCGCGCCCTGCTGTCCGAACTGCTCGATCTGGTGCTGCCGGCGGCGGCCATCGCCGCCGCTTCAGCCAGCGGCGCGGCCGGCTTTGAGCGGCGCTACGGCTTTCGCGCCAAGCCGCTGGCGATCCGTTTCCGCCTGCTCGACGCGCCGTTCCACGGATTGACCGACCTCTCCGTGCCCTGCGGCGAGTTCGCCCGCTTGTCGCTCCCCGCCCGGCGGGTCTTCATCACGGAAAACGAGATCAACTTCCTGGCCTTCCCCCGCGTACCCGACAGCCTGGTGATCTTCGGCGCCGGCTACGGCTTCGACCCACTGGCCGAGGCAAGCTGGCTTCAGGCGCGGGAAATCTTCTACTGGGGCGACATCGACAGCCACGGCTTCGCCATCCTCGACCAGTTGCGCAGCCACTTTCCGCACGCCCGTTCACTCCTGATGGATCGCGCCACCTTGCTGGCCCATAGGCCGTTGTGGGGGCGGGAAGCCACGCCCACGCAGCGGGCATTGAGCCGGCTCCAGGCCGATGAAGCCGGTTTGTACGACGATTTGCGCCACGACCGGATCGGGCCGGCTGTGCGGCTGGAGCAAGAGCGGATCGGTTTTGCCTGGGTTCAAGCCGCGCTGGCGGGGATTGATCCTGAAAACCTTCGTGGTTTCGACTGAACCTTTTAGCCTAGATTCCTCAGTTGAACGCGCCCGAGTGTGCGGTTTTCGAGTCGTCTGGCAAGGCGCGCTCAGTTGCCAATGCGCGCAGCGGGGCTGGCCCCGCAAGGAGGAGCAACGCAGCTAGATGGCTCGAAAACCGTGCAATCGGGCGTCCAACCGAGCTTTCTAGGTTAAATCGCCTCGTCCTTCAACTCCCGCGCCAGCAGGGCTGTGACAGCTTCGCGCGGCGGCATTTCGCCGCGCAGGATGCCGGCCACCGCGCGGGTGATGGGCATGTCAACTTGCAACGAGTCGGCCAGGACATCGAGTTCCAGGGCGGTGGTGACGCCTTCGGCGACGTGGCCGAGTTGGCGCAGGGCGCCTTCCAGGCTCTCTCCGGCGGCCAGGCGCATCCCGACCTGGCGGTTGCGGGAGAGATCGCCGGTGCAGGTCAGAATCAGGTCGCCCATGCCGGACAGGCCCATGAAAGTTTCCGGATGGCCGCCTAGATGCAGGCCGAGGCGGGTGAGCTCGGCCAGGCCACGGGTCACCAGGGCGGCGCGCGCATTGAGGCCGAAGCCAAGGCCATCGGAGATGCCGGCGGCGATGGCGATGACGTTCTTCACCGCGCCGCCCAGCTCCACTCCGACCACATCGGTGCTGGCGTAGAGGCGCAGGCGGGGATCGTGCAGCGCCTGGGCGGCGCGGCGCGCGAATTCGGCGTCTCGGGAGGCGACCGTGAGCGCGGCGGGCAAGCCGCGCGCAACTTCCAGCGCGAAGCTCGGCCCGGACAGCACGGCGGCTGGTGGATGTTCCGGCCAGGCTTCTTCCAGCACCTCATGCGGCAGGCGACGCGAGCCAGCTTCGAAGCCTTTGCACAACCAGATCAGGGGGGTTTGGGTGCCCCGCTCACACAGGGTTTGCAACAGCGGCCGGAAGCCGCTGCTGGGGACCGCCGAAATCAGCCAGTCCGCGCCGGCGAGCGCGGCGTCCAGGTCGGCGGTCGGCAGCAGGTTGGCTGGCAGGGCCTGGCCCGGCAGGTAGCGCGAGTTGACCCGCTGAGCGGCCATCGCGGCGGCCTGTTCCGGCGAGCGCGTCCATAGCCGCAGCGAGTGAGCCCCGGCCAGGCGGATAGCCACGGCCGTGCCCCAGGCGCCGGCCCCCAGTACAGAGATGCTCATGGCGAAATGGAAAGGCTCAGTTGGGCTGGCCGGCCGCCTTGGCTTGCTGCTGTTGCTGCTGCAGGTAGAGGGCTTCAAAGTTCACCGGCTGCAACACCAGGGGCGGGAATCCAGCTTTGAGCACGGCTTCGGAAATGGCTTCGCGGGCGTAGGGAAAGATGATGTTGGGGCAGCCGATGGCGAGTGCCGGCTCCAGCGCTTCCGGTGGCAGGTTCTGGATACGGAAAATGCCGCCCTGTTGCAGTTCCACCAGAAACGCGGTCTTGTCCTTGATCTTGGCGCTGATGGTGATCGAGAGAATGGTTTGATAGATGCCATCCTCGACCGCGGCGCTCTGGCTGTTGATCTGCATTTCCATCTGCGGCGCGTCGCGCTCCAGAAAGATGGCCGGCGCGTTGGGCACTTCCACGGAAAGATCTTTGACGTAGATCTTCTCGATGTTGAACAAGGGCGCGGCGGGTTGTTGGGCTTGCTGGTCGGTCATGGTGGAGTCCGGTTTTAGGGTGAAAAAAGCGGCACATTATAGTGGCGGCATAGCGGCAATTGCCGGAGAACGGGCATCACGAGAGACACTCCTCATCCGCGGCGGCACTGCTCGCTCTGTCCATTAGCGTGAAACAACCGCGCGTCTCCACTGTAGCGCCGGCGTCTCGCCGGCTTCGTGGGCCTGATCAAAAAGACGCCGGCGCTACCAGTGCGCCCGGTTTCATGCTTCAGGGTGACCGCACTCCATGCCCGTTAACGCTGCACTTTGTAGGGCTTGACGCCGAAATCCTGCTGGTAGGCGAGGGCCAGTTGTTCGGCGGCGGCGGCGGTGGCGAAGGGGCCGGCCTGGACCTTGACCCAATTGCCCACCGCTTGGTGGTCGATGCCGGGCAGTTCACCGCCGAAGCGGGCCTTGACCCGGGTGGCGAGGGCTTCGGCGGCGGCGCGGCTGGAAAGGGCGGCAAGTTGTAGATAGAGGCCTGGGGCGGCGGCGACCGCCAGCTTGCTCATCACCTTGACCGGCGCCACATCCAGTTCCGCGCGAATCCGCGCGGCGGCCTGGCGGGCGGCGTCAGCGGTCAGAAACGGCCCGGCCTGGACCTTGTGCAGACCGCCCACCTCCAGGCGCATCACGCCGGGAAAGTCGCGCGACAGCTTGGCGCTGGCTCGGGCGAGCAAGGCGTCGGCGGAAATTGGATTGGCATAGGCGCCCAGTTGCAGGTAGATCGCTTCCCCGGCTGGCGCGGGTTGAGCGCTGGGCGCCGGCGTCGAAGCCTCGCGGATCGGCGAAACCGCCTGAACCTCATTGGCCTGGGCGATGAAGGAATCCGGCGCGGCGGCGGCAGAGACCAGTTCAACTTCCACCGGCGCCACCCCCTTGAGCACATCGAGTTTGTAGGCGGCGGTGTAGGACAGGTCGATGATGCGGCC
The DNA here is from genome assembly GCA_002784045.1 of Hydrogenophilales bacterium CG_4_10_14_3_um_filter_63_21. Taxonomy (GTDB): domain Bacteria; phylum Pseudomonadota; class Gammaproteobacteria; order Burkholderiales; family Thiobacillaceae; genus PFJX01. The sequence continues at coordinate 21,505 of PFJX01000034.1, read as the reverse complement.
GTCGTGGAACGGGCCGCGGTCGTTGACCCGCACCAGCACGCTCTGGCCGTTATTCAGGTTGGTGACGCGGGCATAGCTGGGAATCGGCAGGGTGGCATGGGCCGCCGACATGGCATACATGTCATACGGCTCGCCCGAGGAGGTGTTCTTGCCGTGGAATTTGCGCCCGTACCAGGAGGCGAGGCCTTTTTCCTTGTAAGGCTTATCTGCCGCAATGGGCTGATAGGTCTTGCCCATCACCTTGTAGGCCTCGTTGGCGTAGCGGTGCGGGGGTTCCACCTTGGGCACGGCGTCCGGCACCTGGTCCAGATTGGTCGGGACATTGCGGCCGGGGCCATCGTCCTTGTAGTAACCGCCCCCCTTGTAGGGTGGGGCGGTCGTTTCGCCACGCGCGGTCTGTGCCGGCTGGGTCTTCTCGGCACGCTTGTCGGCCACACTCGCGCAACCGGCCAGATAGGCGGCGACAGCGAGTGCGATCAAGGGGGTGCGAAGGGGGTGAGGCAAGGAATGTCGGCACGTGGGTTGATTCATGGCGGCCCCGCTACGACAGATGTCGTGAGAAAGTTCCGCAAGAATATCGCCCATCTTTATGTTTTTACAAGTCTTTTGTGTGTCACCAAGCTCATGACGATGCCGAAGCCCACCAGCACGGTGAGCATCGAGGTGCCGCCATAGCTGACCAGGGGCAGCGGCACGCCCACCACCGGCAGGATGCCGGAGACCATGCCCATATTGACGAAGGCGTAAGTGGCGAAGGTCAGCACGATGGCGCCGGCGAACAGGCGGCCGAACAGGGAGGGGGCCGCGGCGGCGAGGACCAGGCCGCGCCAGATGATGGCGGCGTAGAGCAGAAGCAGGAACAGGTTGCCGATCAGGCCGAATTCTTCCGAATAAACGGCAAAGATGAAGTCAGTGCTGCGTTCCGGCAGGAAATCCAGGTGGGTCTGGGTGCCGGCCATCCAGCCCTTGCCGGAGACGCCGCCGGAGCCGACGGCGATGGTGGACTGGATGATGTGGTAGCCGGCCCCGAGGGGATCGGAAGACGGGTCGATCAGGGTCAGCACGCGATTGCGCTGGTAGTCGTGCAGCAGGGTGTTCCAGGCCAGCGGCAAGGCCGCGCCAGCGGCGGCCGCCGCGCCGACGATGACTTTCCAGGACAGCCCGCCGAGGAACAGAACATAGAAGCCGGAAGCGGTGATCAGCAAGGAGGTGCCCAGGTCCGGCTGTTTGGCGATGAAACCAACTGGCAGCATCAGCAACAGGCCAGCAATGGCGAAGTCGCGGCCGCGCAGGGTTTCCTGCTTGTAGTGCAGATACCAGGCCAACATCATGGGCACCGCCAGGCGCATCAGTTCCGACGGCTGGATGCGGGTCACGCCCAGTTCCAGCCAGCGCCGCGAGCCATTGACGACGATGCCGAACAGCGCCACGCCAAGCAGCAGTACCAAGCCTAGCGCGTAGGCCGGCAGGGCGAACTGCATGAGGCGCTGTGGCGGGATGTGCGACACCAGCAACATGGCGCCCAGCGCCAACGACATATTGAGGAAGTGGCTGGCAATTTTGGCCGTGTTCTCGCCGGTCGCACTTAATACCACCAGGCTACCGAGCAGCAGCAGCAGGCCAAGCAAACCGACCAGGGGGCCATCGAGATGGGCGAACAGGCGGGTAAACACGGCGCGTAGGTTCATTGTGTGGCTCCTTCTTCCACGACAGGCGGTGCGATTTCTTCCGTCGGGCCGGCATCTTCCACTTCTTCTTCCGGTGGGGCGGCCATCGGTTCCACCGGCGCATACACCGTGGGCAGCTTGCCGAGCAGCCAGTAGTCGATCACCTTGCGCGCCACCGGGGCGGCGGTGGAGCCACCGTGGCCGCCGTTTTCCACCAGCACCGCCACCACGATCTTGGGATCGTCGGCCGGCGCGAAGGCGATGAACAGGGCATGGTCGCGGTTGCGCGCGGCAACCCGGCTGGCGTCGTATTTCTCGCCCTGGCGGATGCCGATTACCTGAGCGGTGCCCGTCTTGCCGGCGAGCAGGTAGGGCGCATTGGCGCCGGCGGCCGAGGCGGTGCCGCCGGGCTGGGTGACTTCGACCATCGCCTCTTTCACCAGGCGCAGATGTTCCGGGCTCATGGCGATCTTCCCGAGCGGGCGCGGTGCCGCATAACTAACCTGGCCGCTTACGGGATCGCGCCAGGCGCGGATCAGTTGCGGTTTGTAGACTACACCGTTGTTGGCGATGGCCATGGTGGCGACCGCCAGTTGCATGGGGGTGGTCAGGACAAAACCCTGGCCGATGCCGGCGATGACCGTCTCGCCCGGCCACCAGGGCTGCTTGAGGCGTTTCTGTTTCCACGCCGGCGTTGGCATCAGTCCGGCCAGTTCGCCGTCGAGATCGACCCCACTCTTTTTGCCGAAACCGAATTGAGCGAGGAAGCCGGACATCCGTTCGATACCCATCAGATGGGCCAGGCCGTAGTAATAAGTGTCACAGGAGATGACCAGGGAGCGCTTCAGATCGACCATGCCGTGGCCGCCTTTTTTCCAGTCGCGGTAGCGGTGGCTACTGCCGGGCAGGACGAAATAGCCGGGGTCCGAGATCGTGTCAGCCGGCTTGCGCACGCCGATTTCCAGGCCGGCCAGGGCCATGAAAGGTTTGATCGTCGAGCCGGGCGGGTAAACCCCGCGCAGCGCCCGGTTCACCAGGGGGCGATCGGGCGAATCGTTCAACTCGCGCCAGGAGGCGCTGTCGATGCCGTCGACAAACAGATTGGGGTCGAAGCCGGGCTTGGAGACCAGCGCCAACACGCCGCCATTGCGCGGGTCCAGCGCCACCAGGGCGCCGCGATAGTCGCCAAATACCTTTTCCGCCACCTGCTGCAATTTGGCGTCCAGATGCAGGTAGAGGTTATGGCCCGATACCGGCGCCGTGCGCGAGAGCACGCGCACGGCGCGGCCGCTGGAATCGGTTTCCACTTTTTCGATGCCGGTGTTGCCATGCAGCCAGGCTTCATAGCTGGCTTCGATACCAAGCTTGCCGATGTAGTCGCTGCCACGGTAGTTGGCCAGTTGCTCGTTGGCTTCCAGACGATCCAGATCGCGCTGGCCGATGCGGCCGATGTAGCCCACCACATGCGAAAAAATATCAGCGAACGGATATTGCCGGAACAGGCGCGCCTTCACTTCGACACCGGAAAAGCGGTAGCGGTTGACGGTGAAGCGCGCAACTTCCTCTTCCGTCAGCCGATTGCGGATGGGAACGCTCTCGAAATTCTTGCTCTCCGCCAGCAACCGCCTGAAGCGCTTGCGGTCCTCGGCGTCGATGTTCACCACCCGAGCAAGCTGATCGATGGTATCCGCCAGCTTGCCGGCTTTGTCGGGCGTGATCTCCAGGGTATAGGCGGAAAAATTCTGCGCCAGCACCAGGCCTTGCCGGTCGTAGACCACCCCGCGCGAGGGCGGCGCCGGCACCAGAGAAATGCGGTTGCTCTCGGCCAACGCATGGTAATGGTCGTACTGGATGATTTGTAGCCAGACGAAACGCGAAAACAGGGCCAGAAACAACAAGGCCGCGACCCCCCCGGCGATTTCCATGCGCCGCCGATAGCGCAAGAACTCCACCTCCGGGTTGATCAGGCGCAGGCTGCTCACGAGTGTTCAGATTCGGGCACGGGCCGTCCGGCCACACGGTCCAGCAGCATGGCCAGCGGCAACCAGAGCAACGCGGCCAACAGGCCGGCGGCCAGATAGCGCCAATCCGCCTCGCCACGGCCAAAAGCCAGCCCGAGAGTCAGCACCAGAGCCTCCTTGCCGAGCAGCAGCGGCGCCAGTTGCAGGGTCTGGCGCGGTACATCGAACCCTTCCAGACGCTTTTGCACCATCAAGGCTACAAAGGCGGCGCCGCAATAGGCCAGCGCATCCAGCCCCAGCAGCAGGCCGTGCGTCACATCGGTGAGCAGGCCGAGCGCGAAAGCAATGCCAAGCCCGGCCAGGCGCGGCGCATGGATACACCAATAGAGCAGCACCATCAGCGTGAGATCGGGCAGCAGCCAGCGCAACCCATCCGCCCACGGCAACAGGGTGAGGCAAAGCGCCGCGAACAGGGTGGACATGACCTTGGCGCGGGTGGCCGGCGCGGCCAGCGCGGCGCCTTGTGGCAGCAGGGGTTTGGCGAGGCTCATGGTTTATCCGGCGCGGATTTCAGCGCGGGCTGCAACACCGCCACATGCCGGTAACGGCCGACGCCGCCGAGCGGACGGCAATAAGCCCGCGCGAAAGGGGTATTGCGCGGCGGTTCGGTCTTGACCACCTGCGCCACCGGTATGCCGGCCGGATAGGTGCCGTCGATGCCCGAGGTGTACAGCAGATCGCCCTCCTTGATGTCGGCGTGCATGTCGAGAAAACGGACTTCCAGCAAGCGGTCCGAGCCGGTACCGGAAACGATCAGGCGCAGGCCGTTACGCAGAATCTGCACCGGCGCGCCCTGATCGCGGTCGGTCAGCAGCGTCACCTCGGCGGTCAGGGGATAACTGCGCGTCACCTGCCCCACCAGGCCGACCGCGTCGACCACCGGCGAGCCGGCCTCCAGGCCATGCGCCTGGCCACGGTTGATGATCACCTTGCGCGAAAAAGGGCTGGGCACGGTCTGCACGATCTCCACCACGCGCGGCGCCGCATCGGGCCGTGCTGGCAAGGCCAGCAACTGGCGCAAATTGTTGTTCTCCGCCAGCAGTGTCTGGCGATCCTGCTGGGCGATGCGCATGCGGTCGCGCTCCTCGCGCAAGCGATCGTTATCGCGCTTGAGTTCGCCGTGGGTAATGAAGAAGCCGGCCACATCCTGGCTCCACTCCCAGGGCGCGGCAAGCACCCGCTGGATCGGATAGAGCAGCGTATTGAGCCCGCCGCGCAACCAGGCCAGGGTGGAATAACGCGCATCCAGCGCGAGCAAGAGCAAGCAGAACAGCAGGTAGAGCGCGAACCGGGTGGGCAACCCCATTTCCCGGACGAACAGGGGAGCCTGAGGGGTGTGGGGCATGGGTGGTCAGGAAAGGGACAAGTAGGGCGCCGGCTTTCCTTGCCCCTTGTTCCTTGCCCCTGAGGTATCAGTCGTTCGTGAACACCGTGGACAGCCGGTCCATCTCTTCCAGGGCGCGGCCGGAGCCGCTGACCACGCAGGAGAGGGGGTCTTCCGCAACAATCACCGGCAAGCCGGTTTCTTCCATGAGCAGACGGTCGATGTCGCGCAGCAGGGCGCCACCCCCGGTCAGCACCATGCCCTTGTCGGCGATGTCCGCGCCCAGTTCCGGCGGGGTCTGCTCCAGCGCCGACTTCACCGCCGAGACAATGGTGTTGAGCGGGTCGGTGAGCGCTTCCAGAATTTCGTTGCTGGTGATGGTGAAGCTGCGCGGGATGCCCTCGGCCATGTTGCGGCCCTTGACTTCCATTTCGCGCACTTCGGAGCCGGGGAAGGCCGAGCCCATCTGCTTCTTGATGTTCTCGGCGGTGGCCTCGCCGATCAACATGCCGTAGTTGCGCCGGATGTAGTTGGTGATGGCCTCGTCGAACTTGTCGCCGCCAACCCGCACCGAGGCCGAGTAGACCAGGCCGCCCAGGGAGATGACGCCCACTTCCGTGGTGCCGCCGCCGATGTCCACCACCATCGAGCCGGTCGCTTCCGCCACCGGCATCCCGGCGCCGATCGCCGCCGCCATCGGCTCCTCGATCAGATACACCTGGCGGGCGCCGGCGCCGATCGCGGATTCGCGGATGGCGCGGCGTTCCACCTGGGTCGCCCCCGACGGCACGCAGATGATGATGCGTGGGCTGGGGTGGAACATGCGGCTGTCATGCACCTTCTTGATGAAGAACTTGAGCATCTGCTCGGTGACGTTGAAGTCGGCGATGACGCCGTCCTTCATCGGCCGGATGGCCTGGATGTTGCCAGGGGTGCGCCCCAGCATCTGCTTGGCCTCCAGGCCGACGGCCTGAATGGTCTTCTTGCCGGTAAGGCCTTCCTGGCGGATGGCGACGACTGACGGCTCGTTGAGAACGATGCCGCGGCCGCGTACATAAATGAGGGTATTGGCGGTTCCCAGGTCGATCGCGAGATCGGTGGAGAAGTAACCGCGAAGGAATCCGAACATGCGTGGTCCAATTGGGCGGAAAAATAGCGCCGTATGATAACCTACGATGCCTTATGGAATAAGGCTTTGAGAACATGTCTCTTTCCCTGCAAGACGTGCAACGCATCGCCCATCTGGCACGCATTCGGGTGGATGAAGCCGAGGCCGCCGGGTATCAAGCGCAACTCAACGGCATTTTCGGCCTGATCGCGGAAATGCAGGCCGTCGATACCCGCGGCGTCGCCCCCATGTCCCATGCCCAGGATCTGTCGCAGCGCCTGCGCACCGACACCGTTTCCGAACCCGACCGCCGCACCGCCTTCCAGGCCGTGGCGCCGCAGGTCGAAAATGGGCTGTATCTGGTACCCAAAGTTATCGAGTAGTCAGTTGGCAGTCACTACCGACTGCACGCTGCCAACTGTCATTGAGCCATGACCGACACGATCAAATCCCTCTCCGCCCTCCTCGCCGCGGGCAAAATCTCCAGCGTCGAACTGTGCCAGGACACCCTGGGCCGCATCGAGCGGCTGAACCCCACGCTCAACGCCTTCATCACCGTCGCTGCTGACAAGACTCTGGCCGAGGCTGCCGCCGCCGATGCGCGCCGCGCCGCCGGGAGTGTTGGCAACCCCGCCGGGCCGCTCATCGGGGTACCGATCGCCCATAAAGACATCTTTTGCGCCGAAGGCTGGTTGACCACCTGCGGCTCGAAGATGCTGTCCAACTTCGTCTCGCCCTATGACGCCCACGTCATCGAGCAATTCAAGGCGGCCGGGATGCCCACGCTCGGCAAGACCAATATGGACGAGTTCGCGATGGGCTCCTCCAATGAGACCAGTTTCTACGGCCCGGTGAAGAACCCCTGGGATACCACGCGCGTGCCCGGCGGTTCCTCCGGCGGCAGCGCGGCGGCGGTAGCGGCGCGGATCGCCCCGGCGGCGACCGGCACCGATACCGGCGGCTCCATCCGCCAGCCGGCGGCGCTGTGCGGCATCACCGGCCTGAAGCCCACCTATGGCGTGGTGTCGCGCTACGGCATGATCGCCTTCGCCTCCAGCCTCGATCAGGCCGGGCCGATGGCGCGGACCGCCGAGGATTGCGCCCTGCTGCTCAACGTCATGGCCGGCTTCGATGCGCGTGACTCCACCAGCCTGGAACGCGAGAAAGAGGATTACACCCGCGACCTCTCCCGTCCCCTGGCCGGCCTGAAAATCGGCCTGCCGCGCGAATTCTTCAGCGAGGGACTTTCCGGCGAAACTGCCCGCGCGGTCGAGCAAGCCATCGATGCGTTGAAGAAGCTGGGCGCGCAAGCCGTGGCAGTGGCCCTGCCCAATTCCAGGCTATCGGTCGCTGCCTATTACGTCCTGGCGCCGGCGGAAGCATCCAGCAACCTGTCGCGCTTCGACGGCGTGCGCTACGGCTACCGCACCCCCGAGTATGGCGATCTCACCGAGATGTACGAGAAGACCCGCGCCGAAGGCTTCGGGCCTGAGGTCAAGCGGCGCATCATGATCGGCGCCTACGTCCTCTCGCACGGCTACTACGACGCCTATTACTTGCAAGCGCAGAAGCTCCGCCGCCTGATCGCCCAGGATTTCGTCGAGGCCTTCAAGCAGTGCGACGTCATCCTCGGCCCCACCGCGCCCACCACCGCGTTCAAGCTGAATGAAAAAACCGCCGACCCGGTCGAGATGTACCTCTCCGACATCTACACCATCGCCGTCAACCTCGCCGGCCTGCCGGGTTTGAGCCTGCCCTGCGGCTTCGACGCCCAGGGCCTGCCGATCGGCCTGCAACTCATCGGCGATTATTTCGCCGAGGCGCGGATGCTGAACGTGGCGCACCAGTACCAACTGGCGAGCGACTGGCACACACGGGCGCCGACACTTTGATAGGAGACGATCATGGGCTTCGCATTACATAAGGACGAGCGTTACACCGTCGAGGAGTACCTGACCTGGCCGGAGGACGGCACGCGATATGAACTGATCGACGGCATTCCGTATGAGATGAACGCCCCGGGCTACGACCACCAGAAGGTGGTGGCGGCGCTGCATGTCGAACTGGCGCTGCATCAACGCGAACGCCTGAAATCCGGTGGCGGCGAGCCGCCCTGCGACATTCTCGAATCCCCCATCGACGTCATCCTCTCCGACCTCACCGTGGTGCAGCCCGACCTGATCGTGGTGTGCGACCCCACCATCGTGGTGAACGGCCGGGTGCGCGGCGCGCCGGATCTGGTGGTGGAAGTGCTCTCACCGAGCACCGCCGCCAAGGATCGCAAACACAAGCGCCGTCTGTATGAGGCCGCCGGCGTGCCGCAATATCTGCTGATCGACCCGGCCTACCGTTTTGCCGAGTTGTACAGCCTGGGCGCGGACGGGCGCTATCCCGAATCCGAGGTGCTGCTGGCGGAAAACACGCTCACCCTGCGTGTCGCCCCCGGTTTCAGCCTCGCCTTTCACGATTTGTTCGGCTGGCCATTGCAGATCGAGGCCCGCCAGGACATCCCCAGTTACGGATAAAAGCCATGCAATGGGAAACCGTCATCGGGCTGGAAGTGCATTCCCAGCTCTCCACCCAGACCAAAATCTTCTCCGGCGCCAGCACTGCTTTCGGCGCCGCGCCCAATAGCCAGGCCTGCCAGGTCGATATCGCCCTGCCCGGCGTGCTGCCGGTGCTCAACAAGGGCGCGGTGGAGCGGGCGATCAAGTTTGGCCTGGCTATTGGCGCCAAACTGAATCGCACCAATATTTTCGACCGCAAGAATTACTTCTATCCGGACCTGCCCAAGGGCTACCAGATCAGCCAGTTCACGCTGCCCATCGTCGAAGCCGGCGAGTTGACCGTCCAAGTCGGCGAGGGGGGCAAGGCCGTGGAAAAGACCGTCCGCATCACCCGCGCGCACCTGGAAGAAGACGCCGGCAAGTCGCTGCACGAAGACTTCCACGGCGAGGATGGTCGTCCACTGAGCGGCATCGACCTCAACCGCGCCGGCACGCCGCTGCTGGAAATCGTCTCGGAGCCGGACATGCGTTCGGCCAAAGAGGCGGTGGCCTATGCCAAGGCGCTGCATACCCTGGTGGCCTGGATCGGCATCTGCGACGGCAACATGCAGGAAGGCAGCTTCCGGGTGGACGCCAACGTCTCGGTGCGGCCCATGGGACAAGCCGAATATGGCACCCGGCGCGAGATCAAGAACCTCAACTCGTTCAAGTTTCTGGAACAGGCGATCAATTACGAAGCGCGCTGGCAGATCGAGCAGATCGAAGACGGCCACACCATCCAGCAAGCCACCGTGCTGTTCGACCCGGACAGTGGCGAAACCCGCGTCATGCGGACCAAGGAAGACGCCCACGATTACCGCTATTTCCCCGACCCCGACCTGCTGCCGGTCAAGCTGGACGAAGACTGGATCGAACAAGTGCGCGCCACGCTGCCGGAATTGCCGCAACAGAAGCAGGCGCGCTATCGCGATGATCTGGGGTTATCCGCATATGACGCCAACACCCTGACCTCCTCGCGGGCGATGGCGGACTATTTCGAGTCCGTCGTGGCCGGACTGATGCAGCCGGACGCCAAGCTGGCCGCCAACTGGATCATGGGCGACCTCTCAGCCACCCTCAACCGGGAAGGCCTGGACGTTGCCGCCAGCCGCATCTCGGCGCGACAACTCGCCGGCCTGCTGGCGCGGATTCAGGACGGCACGCTGTCTGGCAAGCTCGCGAAACAGGTGTTCGAGGCGATGTGGGCCGGCGAAGGCGAAGCCGACGCCATCATCGAAGCCCGTGGCCTGAAACAGGTTTCCGACTCCGGCGCCCTCTCGGCGATCATCGACGAAGTGCTGGCCGCGAATGCCAAGTCGGTCGAGGAATTCCGTTCCGGCAAGGAGAAGGCCTTCAATGCCCTGGTCGGCCAGGTAATGAAGGCCAGCAAGGGCCGCGCCAATCCGGCCCAGGTCAACGAACTGTTGAAGCGGAAACTCGGCGCGGGCTGATCAACGTAGATCGGGCTACGGCGCAACCCCCCGCGCCTAACGCGCATGACCGGACGGCCGCTCGTGAAAATGCAACCCACCGTAGGAGCGGACCGTGTGATGAAGCTCCGACGGCATGGCGGTTGTTTCACGTTAACCCGGCCTACTTCCTGCTACCGCGCTATCGCCTTCAACTCCAGCAGTTCCTGAAAGCGCGCCTTGTCGGCCTCGAACCGTTGTTTCAGGCCATTCATGGTCTTTTCCCGCTGCCGCATGGCCGCGCCGATTTGCTCCAGCTCCGCCTGCGCCTCGTCGCGCATCTGCGCGAGATTGGCTGGCTCCACCATGCGCGCCGCACGCAAGCGGGCCAATTGCTTGTTGGCGAAGGAAAGCTTGGCCGCGGTGCTGTCCAGGCGTGACTGCAAGCCGTTCAGGTTCGACCTTTCCAAAATCAGGGCGCGATCCCGCGCCAGGTCGATCTCACTCTCATTGGCGAAGGTGGACAACAAGGCGCGGTCGCGGCGCTGCTGATCTTCCACCCGGCGCATATGTTCGTCGTGGGCGGCGGTTTCCTCGGCTCGGCGACGCCGCTCCTCTTGGGTGAGCAGGGTGCGCGGCGTGCTCTTGACCACCCTTCCCTGCTTGTCCAGTTCCTGGTGACCCAGGCCGGACTGCTGGCTGGGCATGACATCACCATAATGCACCTTGCCGTTGGCATCCACCCAACGGTAGGTGGTGGCCAGGGCTGGGCCGGCGGCGAAAATCAGAAGGAGGGTGGTAACGATGCGCATGCGGCTGGCAAATGAGGGGGCTCCCCTCTCCAGCAAGCGGCAGGCCAGCAATAATTCTTTTATTTTCAACATGTTGTACAACCCTCTCGCGGTTGCGTCCGTTGGAATCCCGGCATCCTGTATAGGCATTCCGTCACTCATCGGCGCCATACTGGCCGCGATAACGTACGATGGCCGCGAGAGTATCGCCCCACTTCGGCGTGTCGGCCAGGTAGTGGGCCAGGTCATTCAGGTTGACGATGGCCACCACCGGCAGACTGTAATCGCGGCTCACCTCCTGCACCGCCGACAGGCTACCCTGGCCGCGTTCCATGCGATCCAGGGCGATCGCCACGGCGCACGGCGTGGCCCCCGCCGCGCGGATCAGTTGCACCGATTCACGCACCGAAGTGCCGGCGGAAATCACATCGTCGACGATCAGGATGCGTCCGGACAGCGGGGCGCCAACAATATTGCCGCCCTCGCCGTGGTCCTTCGCTTCCTTGCGGTTGTAGCTGTAAGGCAGGTTGCGCCCCGCGCCGGCAAAGGCGATGGCCACCGCGGACGCCAGCGGAATGCCCTTGTAGGCCGGCCCGAACAAGCCATCGAAGGCGAGGCCGGAGTGCTGAATCGCCTGCGCGTAAAATTCGCCAAGCTGTTTCAGCGACGCCCCATCATTGAACAAGCCGGCGTTGAAGAAATACGGACTCATCCGCCCCGCCTTGGTCTTGAACTCCCCGAACAGCAATACCTGTTGGCGAATCGCGAATTCGAGAAACGCCCGTTTGAAATCCTGCATCCCTATAGCCTTCGTTCCATGCGCGTTATCAGCCTGAATCTTAACGGAATTCGCTCCGCCGCCAAGAAGGGCGTGTACGCCTGGCTGGCCAGCCAGGATGCCGATGTCATCTGTCTCCAGGAACTCAAGGCGCAAGTGCCGGACCTGTCCCTGGAAATGCTCAACCCGCCCGGGCTCCACGGCTATTTCCATTACGCGGAAAAAAAGGGCTACAGCGGCGTCGGCCTGTACTCGAAACAACAGCCTGGGCAGATCATCGAAGGCCTCGGCATACCCGATATCGACGCGGAAGGCCGCTATATCGAAGCCGTCTTCGGCAATCTTTCCGTGGTCTCGCTTTATCTGCCCTCCGGCTCCTCGGGGGAGGAACGCCAGGCCGCCAAATTCGCCTTCATGGAACGCTTTCTGCCGCGCCTGGAGGCGCTGGCGAAGAGCGGGCGCGAGTTCATCCTGTGCGGCGACTGGAACATCGCCCACCGCGAAATTGATCTGAAAAACTGGAAAGGAAACCGGAAGAACTCCGGCTTCCTGCCGGAAGAACGCGCCTGGATGAGCCACCTGTTCGAGCGCATCGGCCTGGTCGACGTCTACCGCCGCCTCTATCCGGAGCACGCAGGCGAGGCCTATACGTGGTGGAGCAATCGCGGCCAGGCTTGGGCGAAGAACGTCGGCTGGCGCATCGACTACCAGATCGCCACCCCCGGCATCGCCGCCCAGGCGCGCGCCGCCAGCGTGTACAAGGAACAGCGGTTTTCCGATCACGCGCCGCTGATCGTCGATTACGACTACACGCTATAGACGGGAAGTGGATAGAAGCCGTTCGGCGGGGACGCTGCCGGAATGGCTGGTCTTCGGCCTTATGTGGAGCTCCACATAAGGCCGAACACCAGCCGGTCAGGTTGGCACCAACGAAGCTCCGTACGGGTCATGCCAGCCAGCACGCGTGGCATCGAAGGCCTCAAGCCTGGGCTGTTGCAAGACACCACTTGGCGCCGCGACAACGAGCCATCCTCGATGGCAATCTTTGCCAAATCCCACTACAGTTCGGCCATGACCACGATGAATGTTTCTCTCCCGGATAGCCTCAAGCGCTTCGTCGACCAGTGCGTCGAGAATGGCGGCTATGGCTCCTCCAGCGAATATGTGCGTGAGTTGATCCGCCAGGATCAGGTGCGCCGCGCCGAACAGCGGTTGACCGATCTACTGCGCCAGGGGCTGGAATCAGGCGTTGCCGCGCCGGTGGACGCCGATTATTGGGCCGAACGCCGCGCCAGGCTGGGGCGGTGAAGTTCCCACTCTGCGTCCGGCCGCTGGCGACGGCGGACATTGACCATGCCGCCGCATTCCTTTTCGACGAAAATCCTGCCGCCGCCGGCGCGTTTCTCGAAGCCATCAAGCCCGCCTTCGAACTGTTGTGTGAACAGCCAGGTATCGGCTCACCGCGATACGCCCATCTGCTGCCCGGTGTGAATTTGCGGATGTGGCCGGTCAAAGGCTTTCCCCACCTGATTTTCTATCTGTATCGCGCCGAGGCCATCGAAGTGATTCGTGTGCTGCACGCCGCACGCGACCTGCCCGCCATCCTGCAACACGAGACGAGCGGAAGCGGGTGACGGCATAAGTGCGTTGCCATTTCCGGACGATTTGCGCGTGGATCGCGCCAAAATCATCGACTATCTTTTGCATTCAAGTAATGGGCGCGGCAAAGCCCAATTCTTCATGCGCTATGGTTTCGCACCCGAAGCATGGGAGGCGCTGGCCGAGGCGTTGATAACGCAGGCGCGGTGTTTCCCTGTGGTCTCGGCGATGGATTCGGCCTATGGCACGCGCTACAGTGTGGACGGCGCCATCGATACACCAAGTCGGCGGGAACCGCTTCCACGTGTGCGAACGGTCTGGATATGGTAAACGGGTTCCACCCACCTCCGCCTGATAACCGCTCACCCGATTTAGGAGAAAACCCTGATTCAGGAACATGCCTCAGTGGTATTGCTGGAATCTCTGCCCCGGTCCGGACTGGAGGTGGGCGATGTCGGCGTGGTGGTGCATGTGCATCGCGAAGGCGAGGCTTACGAGGTTGAATTTCTGACCCTGGAAGGCGAAACCGTCGGCATCAAAACGCTCTCCGCCGGACAAATCCGGGCGGCGTCTCGACGTGATATGCCACATGTGCGGGAACTGCTGGCGGCGTAATGTCGATTGGACATCTCGTTGACCGGTAAACCTTATTTTGTGAAACATGCCCTGCGACATTCTCAACTTGTTGAATTAAGAGAAAACCATGGATCAATCGAACCCTGGTGGGAAGCCAAGTTTGGCCAACGTTTCGACTGCCTTACTCAATCGGAAGCTCGGTACCTCGCTCGCACCCCGGATGCTGACACCATCCGAAATCGCCTTGCTGCGGCAGAGCAAGCGTGAAATCGCCTCCGAGTTCAAGAAACACTGACCTTTCTCAGACACGAAAAGATCAAACGGCCACCTGTCCGGGTGGCTTTTTTCTTGGCCCCCTCGGTGCCAATACCATTTGAGATAACCGTGCCCTCATCCCTCGCCGCCTTCCACCGCCTCTTCGCCGTCCTCTTCCTCGGCTTCGCCTCCGGCCTGCCGCTCGCGCTCACCGGCCAGGCCATGCAGGCGTGGCTGACCATCGAGGGGGTGGACATCGCCACCATCGGTTTCCTCGGCCTGGTCGGGGTGCCGTACACCTTCAAGTTTCTCTGGGCGCCGCTGATGGACCGGTTCGAGCCGCCCTTCCTCGGGCGACGTCGGGGCTGGCTGGTGCTGACCCAACTGCTCTTGGCGGCGGTGTTGTGGTGGATGGCGGGGGCGAGCCCGAAGGAGGCGCCGCTGGCCTTCGCCGGGGTGGCGGTGCTGGTGGCCTTCCTTTCCGCCTCCCAGGATGTGGTGATAGACGCCTATCGCACCGATGTGCTGGCGCCCAACGAGCGCGGCCTGGGGGGGTCGCTGGCGGTGTTCGGCTATCGTCTGGCGATGATTCTCTCCGGTGGCATCGCCTTGATCTGGGCGGATCAGTGGCAAAGCTGGGGGCGGGTGTATGAGGTGATGGCCTGGATCATGGTCGCCGCCGCCGGATTTTCCCTGCTCGCCATTCCGAAGGTGGGCGGCGCCTCGAAGCCGCTGGATTCCGACCCGAAACGCGAGTTGCTGGGTTTTCTCGCGCTGCTCGCCGGGGTGCTGGTCGGCGCCTTCGCCAGCCGCTGGGGGTTGCTGGGCCTGGGCCTCGATCCGGATGACCCGAACAAGTGGGTGCGCCTGTTGTTCGTGCTGGCCGGCCTGGCCTGCGCGTTGCCGCTGGGCTACTGGGCGGCCAGAAAAGCGGGGTTCGAGACGCTGACCCAGTCGCTTTCCAGCTATTTCAGCCAGCCGGCGGCCTGGTCCTTCCTGTTGCTGATCGTGCTCTACAAACTGTCGGATGCTTTCGCCGGCAGCCTGACCACGCCGTTTCTGATCAAGGGCATGGCCTTCAGCCAGGCGGAAGTGGGCATCGTCAACAAGATCATCGGCATCTGGCTGACCATCTTCGGCGCCTTGTTGGCCGGAGCCTTGATGCTGCGCCTCAACTTGTACCGTTCGCTGCTGCTGTTCGGCGTCTTGCAAATGCTCGCCAACTTCGGTTTTTACGCCCTGGCGGTGCTGGGCCGTGGCGCCTGGGGCGGCTTCACCCTGCAACCTTTCGACTGGGGTTTCGTGGCGATTACCCAGCCGGCGCAAATTGACAGCCTGCTGATGGCCGCCATCGCCGCCGAGAACGTCACCAGCGGCATGGGCACGGCGGCTTTCGTCGCGCTGCTGATGAGCCTGTGCAGCCACCGCTTCAGCGCCACCCACTACGCCCTGCTCTCGGCGCTGGCCGCGGTCGGCCGCATCTATGTCAGCCCGTTGGCCGGGGTCATGGCGGAGAGCATCGGCTGGCCAGCGTTCTTCCTGATCGCCGTGCTGCTGGGTGTGCCGGGCATTTACATGGTCTGGCGCATGCGCGAGGTGATCCGCGCACTACTCGGTGCCGTCTCCCGCTGAGGCTGCAGCAATTCGTCGCATGCCCTGGTCTACGCCGCCTTCTACACTGCCTCCCATTTTTGAGGAGGAGACCATGAAGAGGATTCTGAACCTGCTGGCCCTGGTATCCTGCAGCGCGCCCGCGACCACGGCGGCAACGCCGACCCACTGGGCAATTCCGGCGGACATGCCGTGTTCCTCAGCCCGGGGCTGAGCGTGACCGTGGTACCGGGCACTCATGTCTATGGTTTCGTCCAGTTGCCGATTCGGCAGTACGTCAACGGCGAACAGCTCACGCCCCGTTGGAGCACTACCCTCGGCGTCGGCTTCGATCTTTGAGGCGCCAGACGGGTGGCTTGCGCCCACCCGCAGCCCCCCGCACCATGCGCTACTCTGATTGACGGATAGGAGCCAGCATGAGCTGCAGGGCGCTGTTACTCGACAAGCAACCCGATTTTTCCGTTCAAGTGGCCGATATCGATGTCGCGAGCCTTCCCGAGGGCGATGTGCTGATCCGGGTCAGCTATTCCACCTTGAACTACAAGGATGCTCTGGCCATCCGCAACAGGAGCCCCGTCGTGCGGATCTGGCCCATGGTGGCCGGCATCGACGCGGCGGGAGTGGTGGAAAGCTCGTCGCATCCGGATTTCCGGCCCGGCGACCCGGTGGTGGTGAATGGCTGGGGCCTGGGTGAAACCCGCTGGGGCGGCCTCGCGCAGAAGACTCGTGTGCCCGGCGACTGGCTGGTGAAACTGCCGGCGCCGCTCACCCCGCGCGATGCCGCCGCCATCGGTACCGCCGGCTACACGGCGGCGCTGTGCGTGCAGGCGCTGGAACGGCATGGCCTCACGCCCGGCGACGGGCCGGTGCTGGTCACCGGGGCCACCGGCGGCGTCGGCTCCATCGCTGTGGCCTTGCTGGCGCGCGCCGGCTTCGAAGTGGTGGCGGTTACCGGCAAGGCGACCGCGGCGGAATACCTGCAACGCCTGGGCGCATCCGAGGTACTGGAACGCGCCGCCTTCACCGCGTCCGCCAAGCCACTGCAAAAGGAACGCTATGCCGGGGTAGTCGATACCCTGGGTAGCCAGGCCCTGGCCAATGCCTGCGCGCGGGTGAGGCGCGACGGCGCGGTGGCCGCCTGCGGCCTGGCGATGGGCATGGATTTCCCGGCCAGCGTGGCGCCCTTCATCCTGCGCGGCATCGCGCTATATGGCATCGACTCGGTCTATGCCAGCCGGGCGCGCCGCCAGGCCGCCTGGAGCCGGCTCGGCGACGATCTTGACCCGGCCCTGCTGGGCGGCATCGCCCATGAGATCGCGCTACAGGACTGCATTCCTGCCGCCCAAGCCCTCCTCGCCGGGCAGGTGGTCGGGCGCTATCTGGTGGATGTGAATCAGTAGGCGGCGCGCTTGATGTGGCGCCGGCAGATGCCTCCCGGTGTTATCCTGCCGCGCTCTTTGATAAGAAAACGGGTCCATGTTCGCGCTGCTGGGTCGCCTGATTTGCCGATTCCCCTGGTTGTTCGTCGCGGTCGCCACTGTCGTGGTGGGGATGGCGGCGGGGTTCGGCGCCGATGTGGTGAAACATCTGACCCTGGCACCGGGCTGGGATGTGCCCAACAGCGGCTCCGAGCTGGCCTTGAAGCAACTGCGCGACCGCCTGGGCAAGGACGAAACGCCGGTTATCGTGTTATTCCGCGCCAGGCCGGGCGGGCCGGCGAATGTCGACAATCCGGCCTTCCGCGACGCGGTGGAGGCGGCACTGGCCGGCATTGGCCAGAACCCCGATGTTTCCGGTGTGCAGAGCTATTACGGCAACGCGGATACCCGCCTGCGCTCCGCCAAGGGCGACATGACCTATGCCCTGATCAACCTCAAACTCGCCGCCGACGAAGGCATGGGCGCCTATCAGCGCCTGCGCGCGCAACTGCACAGCGAGCGGGTGGAGATCGAACTGGGCGGCGAACTGGCCACTTATGTCGATGTGCGCGAGCAACTGGCGAAGGACATCTGGAACGCCGAGATGGCCAGCTTCGCGCTGCTGGCTATCCTGCTGGTCTGGGTGTTCGGCTCGGCGGTGGCGGCGGCGCTGCCGCTGGTCATCGGCGGCGTCACCATCGTCCTCTCGGCCGCCCTGCTCAAGTTCTTCACCCTGTTCACCGACATCAGCGTCTATGCCGCCAATGTGGTGTCCATGCTCGGCCTGGGGCTGGCCATCGACTATGGCCTGTTCATCGTCTCGCGTTATCGCGAGGAACTGGCGCGCGGCGGCAGCCCGGAACTGATCCTGTTCGCCACCCTGTCCACCGCCGGCCGCACCGTCGCCTACAGCGGCCTCACGGTGGCGGCCAGCCTGTTCTGCCTGCTCCTGATGCCGCAGCGGTTCTTCCAGAACATGGGCCTGGCCGGCGCCATTTCGGTGGGTTCGGCGATGCTCACCTCGGTACTTCTGCTGCCCGCCCTGCTCGCTCTGCTGGGGCCGCGCGTCAACCGCCTGGCCCTGCCTGTATTGGCCCGCCGGAGCGCGCGCGAGGAGGGCAGCGGCGGCTGGTATCGCTTCAGCCAGATCGTGATGCGCCATGCCGTGCCGGTGCTGGTGGGCGCCTTTCTGTTGCTGGGGGCGATGGGCGTGCCGGTGCTGCATATGCAGGTCGGCCCCTCCGACAGCAAATCGCTGCCTGTCAGTGCCGAGAGCCGCCGCGTGCAGGAAGCCCTGGATCGCGATTTCCGCCATGCCGAACTGAGCCCCCTGGTGCTGACCGTGCGCGCCAATGGCCCGGCCCAGGCAGCCACCAGTCTGGCTGGCCTGCATGAACTGACCCGCAAGATCCAGGCGCTGCCCGGCGTCACCCGCGCGGCCGGACTGGTGAGCCTGAGTGACCCGAATAACCAGGCCGGCGCCCTCGCCTTGGCCGACTATCAACTCATGTACGCATATCCGGACCAGTTTCCCGTCGCCCAGGTGGGCTTGCAGGAGTACGCCAAGGGGCCGGACAGCCTGATCTTCGTCTATTACCGGGCGGCGCCGACCTCGCCGGAAGCACGTGCCCTGGTCCGCCAGATCCGCGCCATTCCCAGACCGCGCGGGCTGCAAGAGGTGCAGGTGGGCGGCTTTCCGGCCTTCCATCTGGACTATGTGGAATCCCTGCGCAGCGGGGTGCCCTGGGTCATCCTGGCCATCGTCTGCGTGATTTTCGTGCTGCTGTTCCTGATGCTGGGCAGTGTGCTGGTACCGCTGAAAGCCGTGCTCACCAACCTGTTCTCGCTCTCCGCCACCTTTGGCATCCTGGTATGGATATTCCAGGAAGGGCACTTGGCCGGGCTGCTCAACTTCACCCCGCAGGGCAGCATGGACGGCACCATTTTAGTGTTGATCTTCGCCAGCGCCTTCGGCCTCTCCATCGACTACGAAGTATTCCTGCTCTCGCGGGTCAAGGAAATGTGCGTCGCCACCGGCGACCACATGCGCGCGGTGGCCACCGGCATCCAGAAAAGCGGCCCCATCATCACGAGCGCCGCCCTGCTCATCGGCATTGTGCTCGGCACCTTCGCGATGGGCGAAGTGGTGTTCATGAAGGCGATGGGCCTGGGGCTGCTGCTCTCGGTTATCGTCGACGCCACCCTGGTGCGCATGCTGCTCACCCCCGCTTCGCTCCGCCTGCTCGGCCGCCTCAATTGGTGGGCGCCGAAGCCGTTGTTGCGTCTCTACCAGCGCTTTCACCTCAGCGAAATCGACCCCCGCCAGGACCAGGAAAAATGATGAATACCCGCCCCATCGGCCTCGGCCTAGTAGTTCGTTCCGCCAAACCGGTGACAAATGAAACGGATGGATTTTTTCGCCAGGCTAGGCGCAGCCCCGCCGCCGTATGGGGTATACGGCAAGGGGATGCAACAACGCATGGCGGGAAAAGACGCCGTTTAATGTTATCGGTTTGGGGGAACGGACTACTAGCCACCCTGTTGTTTGCCGGCAGCGCCGCCGCCGACCTCACCCTCACCGGCCACAGCACGGTCATGTCCATGAACATGCCCACCACCAGCCAGGAGCGGATCTACCTGAAAAAATCCTGGCTGCGCCGCGACCAGCTTGATCGCGGCAAGGCCTACACCTACATCTACGATCTGCGTGGCCGCGAGATCAGCGCGCTTGACCACTCGCAGCGCCAATTGCGGGTGTATGAAATGAACGCGCCCGCCAACACACCCGAAGCCCGCGCCACGCACAAAGACCTCAAGCTGGAACTGCAACCCAGCGGACTGAAACACAGATTGGGGCCGTGGAATTGCGCGGAAAACACCCTGAACGCCAGTATGCCGGCTGAACTGGGAACGGAAAAAGTCACCGTGCAGCTTGCCGGAAAGGTCTTTCTGGCCCGCAACACGCGCGAACACAAAGACCTGCAGGCGTTCTTCAAGGCGATGGACTCACCGGACTTCCTGATGGGCATCTCCGCCCTCGCGAAGAACCCGCCGACACAAACGCGCGCCCTCGGCGAAGTGCTGCGGCGCCTGTTCAACCAGGGCATGGTTTGCGCCATCGATGTGGAACTCAGATACGAGGGCGGTGGCCGCATGGCGGAACTCGCCCGGCGCATGGGTACGCGCCTCAACCTGGTCTACGACAACGCCACAACCGATCCGGTGCCGGATGAATTCTTCATGGTGCCGCCGGGGTATCGGCAGGTGCAACGCTGACGCGGTGGCGCCGGCATACCCGCAAAGAGAGCGTCTTTAAAACAGCCGGCTGGAAGCCGGCGCTACAGGGGTACGCCGCGAGCCGCCTCAGTCCGCCGCCCAGTGGATGAGCCCCAGATAGTGCGTCGCCAGCACGGCCACCCCAAAGGCGATGCGGTACCAGGCGAATAGCGTGAAATCGTGGCGACTAATGAAACGGATCAGGCCACGCACCACCAGGAAGGCGGAAATGAAAGACGCCACCCCGCCCACCGCGAACAGTCCCAGGTCGTCGGCGCTGAATAACTCGCGGTGCTTGTAAACGTCGTACAGGGTCGCCGCGAACATGGTGGGGATGGCCAGGAAGAAGGAAAACTCCGTGGCCGCCTTGCGCGAGAGGCCGAAGAACAGGCCGCCGATGATGGTGGCGCCGGAACGCGAAGTGCCGGGAATCATCGCCAGGGCCTGGGCGAAGCCGACTTTCAGGGCATCCGGCCAGCGCATTTCCTCCACTTCCCTCACCCGCACCACATGTTGGCGCCGTTCCGCCCAGAGAATCAGCAGCCCGCCAATGATGAAAGCGGAAGCCACCACGATCGGGTTGAACAGGTAAAACTTGATCTGTTTGAGGAACAACAGGCCGAGCACGGCGGCCGGCAGGAAGGCCACGATCAGGTTCAGGGCGAAGCGTTGCGAGACTTTTTCCCGGGTCATGGAAACGGCGACATGCCCGAGGCGGGCACGGTATTCCCACACCACCGCGAGAATCGCGGCCAACTGGATGGCGACTTCGAACACCTTGGCCTTGTCGCCGGTGAAATCAAGCAACTGGCCAGCGAGGATGAGGTGGCCGGTACTGGAAACCGGCAGGAATTCGGTAATCCCCTCGACGAGGCCGAGGATCAGGGCTTTGAGCAGGATGGGGAGTTCCACGGATGACTCATTCTCATTTATTTGAAGCGGCCGGGATTCTAGCCCGGATATTGCATGAATACTCGCGCGCCCTCGCTGGTCCCTTGTCCGCACTGGAAAGCCTTGCTCAGTCGGGCGTATGGATAACTACGCCGCTCCTTCGCAAAATTCCCATTGCAAACAATGGCCTGCGCGATTATGGGCGCAGCCCGGTATCCTTTAGGGCATCACGCGA
>PFJX01000011.1 GCA_002784045.1 Hydrogenophilales bacterium CG_4_10_14_3_um_filter_63_21 | reverse complement strand
CGGCCAGAACCGTCACGCTATCCTCGGCCAACCGATAGCGCGCCACATAACCGTTATCACCGTAGTCGATCAGTCATTCGCGGAAAGCAAGATCGTCCATCCCTTCGGCGGGGCGGCCAATTTGCGGATGCCGTTCCAATATCTTTACGGCATTGAGGATGGCGACTGCCGCACGCTTCGCCGCGGCTGGATTCTTGGGGCGCAGGAAGTCGCGCAAGCGCTCCCAATCGCGCAGGGCGGTTGGCGCAAATTGGACGTGCATCAGGTGTGAGGTACGGTGGTCGGCATGAGTATTCTCCTGTATTACAGTTCGCTACTTTATCGCAGTTTGGCGGAATAAAAGGCGTATACGAATTGGAGCTTTGTCCTTCGATCTGTACATCGCCGCAGGGTAAACGGGGTGGGACACAGAGCCCACCGGCCGTCGATATCGTTCTCGGGGCCTGTTGCGCGAGGGCGACGGCGCGTCGAGAGGCCTTACGCGAACCCGGAAAAGCCGCTGTACTGGTCGGCGGAGGGGTCCATCGCCAAGCCCACGACATCCTTGCCGTTGAAGCTGAAATTGATGTGGGAGGGGTCGAGGGTGCCGTTGCCGGTGGCGTTCTGGCGCACCTTGAACAGCACCGTCGCGGTCTGCTCCCGCTGGTCGTAATACACGGCCTGCGGCGTCGGCGTCAGGGTGATTTCCGTCCCGGGCAGCGGCATATCGTAGTTGTATCCGTCCGCGCGGCCAGTGCCGCCAGCGCGGGCGATAGCCCAGTTGAAGACGTTTTCCACCGAGGTGAAGTCCATCTGTTTGTCGAACTGGAACACCATCGCGAAGGTGTGCTCGTCGCCGGCCTGGGCCAGATAGCTGCTCATCGCGCTCAGGCTGGTTTTCGGCCCTTGGGTGGCGATGAAAGGCGTGTAGAGATCGCTGACGTAAGACGCCGTCATCTTCGGCCGGGTCTTTTCAAAAAGGTATTGGCTGAGGTTGCCCGCCAGCGCGGTGTCGTTGGGGGAGAGGCGGTTGAGGGTGGCGACGCTGTCGTTGGCCAGCTCGATGTTGCCGCTGTCGACATAGGCGTAACCCATTTCCGAGTAGGCCTCAAGGTAGTCGCTTTTAATGCCCACGGCGCTTTGGAAGGCGGCGATCGCCTCCTCGTGGCGGCCCTGTTTGGCATAAACCTGGCCAAGGCCGAAATAACCGAACGGCCCCTTGGCATCCTGCTGGCGCACCTGTTCGAACTGCTGGGTCGCGTCCTCGTACTGGCCGGCGCCGAGGTAACCCTGGCCCAGAGCGTAGCGATTTGAGCTACTGGGGTTGTATTTCACCGCCAGTTCGTACTGGGCACGCGCATCATCGGAACGGCCTTCCCTGGTGTAGATCTTGCCCAACTGCACATGCAGATCGTCGCGATTCGGGGCGATCTTCAAAGCCTGGGTATAGGCGTCGATGGCGGCCTGGGTATCGCCCTGGGTGAGATAGGCGCGCGCCATGTAGTCATAGGCATTGAGGGCGGAATCGGCGAGCGGCGCCATGCTGATCGTGCGTTTGAAGCTGGTGATGGCGAGGTCGTAGCGCTTGGCGCTGAATTGCTCCAGGCCGGTGTTGAGCGCGCGCAGGGCAATGTTTTCCTTCTGCGCCGTTTGATCCGCCGCGAAGATAAACAGGTTGTCGCTACTGACGCTGAAGACGTCCATGTTGCCTACTCCAATGGGCCAAAACGCCGTTCCACAGTTTTAGCGGCATTCTCCGGGAAAACATGAGGTCGCGGCGCCACCGCTTACCCGTTCATGGCCGGCCAGGTCGGTGGCGCTGTACACCGCGTGAAAGCCGGCCTCCCGCAACAGCCGCCGCACCGCCGCCGCCTGGTCGCAGCCGTGCTCCAGCAAGAGCCAGCCGCCGGGCTCCAGGTGGGCGGGCGCCGCGGCGATCAGGCGGCGAATCAGGTCGAGGCCGTCGCCGCCGGCCGCCAGGGCGTGAAGCGGCTCGAAACGCAGATCGCCTTGGCTGAGATGCGGATCGGCGGCGGCGATGTAGGGGGGGTTGCTGGCGATGAGGTGGAAGCGGCGCGTGCCCAGGGCGTCATAGCCATCGCTGGCGAGGCATTCGACGTTGGCGCCCAGCGCGCCGGCGTTGGCGCGCGCCACGTGCAAGGCGGCCGCGCTGATGTCGACCGCGGCCACCCGGCAGGATGGCCGCTCCAGCGCCAGGCTGACCGCGACCGCGCCGCTGCCGACACCGACCTCGAGAACGTTGCGGGCCGCGCCTGGCGGCAGGCGTTCCAGGGCTTGTTCCACTAGAAGTTCAGTCTCCGGCCGGGGGATCAGCACGTCCGGGGTGACCTGGAATATCCGCCCGTAGAACTCGCGCTCACCCAGCAGATAGGCCACCGGCTCGCCGGCCAGGCGGCGGTTCAGCAACGCTTCGACGGTGCTTGTTTGCGTGGGCGTCAGGAGATCGCGGTCGTGGCCGATCAGCCAGGCTCGGTTCACGCCGAGGCCGTGGGCAAACAGGATTTGCGCTTCCAGACGGGCTTCGCGGGGGGGAAGGGTGAGCGCGTCGGCCAATTGGCGGGCGGCGCTGATGAGGTGTTCTGAGAGCATCGTGTAGCGCCGGCGCTACATTTCACCGCTTAGCGCCGCCAGCAACTCCGCCTGATGCTCGGCGGTGAGCGCGGCAATCAGTTCGTCGAGGTCGCCGTCCATGATCTGGCCGAGTTTGTACAGGGTGAGGTTGATGCGGTGATCGGTGAGGCGGCCCTGCGGGAAGTTGTAGGTGCGGATGCGGTCGGAGCGGTCGCCCGTGCCGATCAGGCTTTTCCGGGTGCTGGCCTCTTTGGCGTGGGCGGCCCGCTCCTGCATATCCTTCAAGCGCGCGGCCAGGACGGCCAGGGCCTGCGCCTTGTTGCGGTGCTGCGAACGGTCGTCCTGGCATTCCACCACCAGGCCGGAGGGGAGGTGGGTGATGCGCACGGCGGAGTCGGTCTTGTTGATGTGCTGGCCGCCGGCGCCGCTGGCACGGTAGGTGTCGATGCGCAAATCGGCCGGATTGATGTCGATTTCACCGGCTTCGTCCGCTTCCGGCATTACCGCGACGGTGCAGGCGGAGGTATGGACGCGCCCCTGCGTCTCGGTTTCCGGCACCCGCTGGACGCGGTGGCCGCCGGATTCGAACTTGAGTTTGGAGTAGGCGCCCTGGCCGACCACACGGCAGATCACTTCCTTGTAGCCGCCGACTTCACCCGCGCTTTCCGAGACGATTTCCACCTTCCAGCGCCGCCGTTCGGCGTAGCGGCTGTACATGCGCAAGAGATCGCCGGCGAACAGGGCCGACTCGTTGCCGCCGGTGCCGGCGCGGATTTCCAGGAACAGGTTGCGCTCGTCGTTGGGGTCGCGCGGCAACAGCAGAAGTTGCAATTGCTGATCGAGATCGACCAGGCGCTGGTGCGCGGCCGCCACCTCTTCCTGAGCAAATGCCTTCATGTCCGGATCGGCCAGCAGCGCGGTGGCGGTGGCAAGATCGGCCTGTACCTGCTGCCAGGCGCGGTAGTGCGCCACCACCGGCGTGATTTCCGCGTGTTCCTGGTTGAGCTTGCGGTACCGCGCCCGGTCCGCCGTGGCCCGCTCGTCGGCCAGCAGGCCGTCGATCTCTTCCAGGCGGAAAGCGAGTTGCTCTAGCTTGGCTTGGAGAGAAGGCTTCATGAGGCTTCTGTAGGGGCGGACCGCGTCCGCGATTGCCGGCGGCCCCGCACGGGATGCGCGCGGCGCGCCCTACTCGTTATGCAGGTTGTACAGGCGTGAAACCAGTTGGGCGAGTTGATCGCGTTCGCTGTCGGCGGCCTGGTTGAGCGCGTGGCTGGGGTCATGCAGGAGTTTGTTCATCAAAGCGCGGCTCAAGGCTTCCAGCACGGCTTGCGGGTCATCGCCGTGGAGCAGGGCCTTGTGCGCCTTGTCCAGTTCATGGCGGCGCAGGCGCTCGCCGTGGTCGCGCAGTGAGCGGATCACCGGCACGGTGCGGCGAGCGACCATCCAGTGCATGAACTCGTTGACGCTGGAGGCGATGATGGCTTCCGCCTGCACCACCGCCGACTGCCGGTTGTCCTGGCCGGATCGCACCACTTCGCCGAGATCGTCCACGGTGTAGAGAAAGACGTCGTTCAGTTTCCCGACTTCGGTCTCGATGTCGCGCGGCACGGCCAGGTCGACCATGAAGATGGGGCGATGTTTGCGCACCTTGATCGCGCGCTCCACCATCCCCAGACCGACGATGGGCAAGGGGCTGGCGGTGGAGGTGACCAGGATGTCGAACTCATTCAGGAGTTCCGCCAGGTTGGTGAGCGCCGCCGCCTCGCCGCCGAATTTGTTGGCGAGGTCGCGCGCGCGTTCGATGGTGCGGTTCACCACCATCAGCCGGCGCGGGCTCTTGGCGGCGAAATGGGTGGCGACCAGGTCGATCATTTCGCCAGCGCCGACGAACAGCACGGACTGTTCGCGGATGCTGGGGAAGATGCGTTCCGCCAGGCTGACGGCGGCGGCGGACATGGATACCGTGCTGGCGCCGATTTCGGTGCTGGTGCGGACTTCCTTGGCCACCGAGAAGGTGCGCTGGAACAGCTTGTTGAGGAGCAGGCCCAGGGTGCCGGCATCGGTGGCTTTTTCCACCGCCTGCTTCATCTGGCCGAGGATCTGGGTTTCGCCGATGACCATCGAATCCAGCCCGGATGCCACCCGGAAGGCATGGTTGGCGGCCTGATCGTTGGGCAGTTGGTAGAGATAGGGTTTGACCTCGCGCGGCGCCAGGCCATGGAAGCTGGCCAGCCATTCCGCCACCGCCGCCGGCACCTTCGTATTGCAGTAGATCTCGGTACGGTTGCAGGTGGAAAGAATCGCCGCTTCCCGCGCCAGCCCGCTCTCGCCGGTTACATCGGCGAGCGCGCGTGGCAGGATATCCGGCGGAAAGGCGACCCGCTCGCGGATGGCGACTGGAGCTGTATGGTGGTTTACACCGCAGGCAAATAGCTGCATTCCGCTGTTAATTCAAGGCGTTGAAGGGCGCGCATTGTAGCGCGAAGGGAGGCTCAGGTAGCGCTGGCATCCTTGCCGGCGTCTTTTTGAAAACGGCCGGCTGGATAGCGAAGAGTAGGGGCTGCATCAAACCAGCGCTACAGCGCTTCCGCTGAATACTCCACGCTCAGGGTGTGGTTCTGCCCAGCCGGAACGACGACCACGTTTTCCAGGGCGTTGGCGGATTCCACGCAGACCATGCGGCGCCAGCCCCCTTCATTTGCCACCACCGGGCCAAAATCGCCCATCTTGTCGGCCTTTTCCGCCCACGGGGTCCACACCACGGTGGAGCGAGAACCGGTCTTGGCGATGAGGATGCGGCGCTTGAGCCTGCGGTCCTCGATCACGCAGGTGGCTTCGGTATTCACATAGACCCGATCCACTTCGCCGTCGAAGGTGACCGCGCCGTCCTGGGTACGGCGATTTACGCCGCCGACTTTGTCAACAAACTCGCAGCCGCCCAGGCCGAGCACCTCGATCTCGGCGATGTCGCCAATCTGGAAGTAGGTGTGCAGGGCTTCGCCGATCGAGATGTCGGAGTCGCCCAGGTTGGTCGTGATCAGGTTGGCCTTCAGGCGCTTGCCCACCACCACGTTCAGTTCGACACGGCTGGGATGCGGCCATTGCGTTGCCCATAGGGCGCGGCTCTGCTCGTTCTCGATCAGGGCCAGGGTGATTTCGGTTTCGCCGGAGGCCAGGGCGGCACTCGCGGTCACCTCCCACATCACAGTGCGGGCGAAGCCGTGGCCGGGGAAACCGGCTTCCGTGGCGTGGGGCCCGAACCAGGGCCAGCATACCGGCGCGCCGCCACGGATGGATTTGCCCGGCGCGAACTTGGCGTAATCGGACAGCCAGATCACCGGCTCGTCCTGGTCCTTGGGGCGGAAAGTGGTGATGTGGGCGCCTTGCAGGCAGAGATAGGCGGTGCCGAAATCGTTGTCGATTTCCGCGAAAATCAGGCCGCCGGGGCCTGCGACAAATTTCAGTTGTTCGGCGAGGCCAAAGCGGCTGTTCAATGTGGCGAGAGGCATGGTTCGGACTCCAGGTTGAATGGGCTGCGAATTGGAAAAGCGGTTTCAAGCGGCAAACATCACGCTCCAGGTGGCGATGATCATGATGGCGCAGAGCATGCGATAGAACCCCCCGCCGGGGGTGTCGGCCAATCGGGCCATGATGGCGAGGTAGACCGCGGTGGCGATGGCGTTGAATGGCAGCCAGGCCAGCACCTTGTACCAGATGGCGCCGTTCGGCTCGGAGACGGCGCCGAACATGCCGTAGATGAACAGCAGGTTGAGCGCGACACTGGCGAAGAGAAAGCCGCGCCAGTTGCGGAAGCGCGCGAGGGGGTCGTCCGGTTCGGGAACGTCGAGTTCCGGCATCGCCTCAGAACCCGTGCTTCGGCAGGCGGGTAGCCAGTTCGTCCCACTGGATGATCACGCCTTCAAGCACGCCTACCGGGGTAGCGCCTTCGAGTTCCTGGGTATAGGGCCGTCCATACTGGCCATCGACCAGCCGGTATACGGTCAATATCTTGTCACGGGGATGCACCAGCCAGTATTCGCGCACCCCGTGGCGCTCGTAGATGCGGAGTTTTCTGATTTGGTCATGCCCGGCAGTGGAGGGCGACAACACTTCCAGCACCCAGTCCGGGGCGCCGCGCACGCCGCGTTCACTGACCTTCTTTTCGTCGCAGACCACCAGCACGTCCGGCTGCACCACGGTGTCGATCCGCTCGTCGGCCTCATCCGCCTTGGGCAGCCGCACATCCACCGGGGCGATCAGCGCGCGACAGGGTTTGCCGTGCAAGGCGTTTCCCAGTTGTCTGTACACCTCGCCAGCGATGTCCTGGTGGCTGACCGTGGGGGCGGGTGCCATCAGATAAGCATCGCCGTCGATCAACTCGTAGCGCACATTTTCCGGCCAGGTGAGGTAATCGCCGTAGGTGTGGTATTCCGGGTCACGCAAGGCCAGTCCCATGTTCGTCTCCTATTTCCGTTCCACTTGTGACACATCCCGCACCGCGCCAAAGGCCGCGCTGGTGGTCATGGCGGCGTAGGCGCGTAGCGCCGCCGAGACCGGGCGGTCGCGGTTTTCCGGCTGCCAGGCAGTTTTACCCCTGGCTTCCATTTCGGCGCGGCGGCTGGCCAGCTCGTCGTCGGATACGGCAACACGGATCGTGCGATTGGGGATGTCGATCTCGATGCGGTCAGCTTCGCGCACCAGGCCGATGGCGCCGCCTTCCGCCGCTTCCGGGGAGACGTGGCCGATGCTCAAGCCCGAGGTGCCGCCGGAGAAGCGGCCGTCGGTAATCAGAGCACAGGCTTTGCCGAGACCCTTGGATTTCAGATAGGAGGTCGGGTAGAGCATTTCCTGCATCCCGGGGCCGCCGCGCGGGCCCTCAAAACGAATCACCAGGACGTCGCCCGCCTTGATCTGGTCGGCCAGGAGGGCCGCCACCGCCGCGTCCTGGCTCTCGAACAGGCGCGCCGGGCCAGCGAACTTGAGGATGCTCGCGTCCACCCCGGCGGTCTTCACGATGCAGCCGTCCAGGGCCAGGTTGCCGTAGAGCACGGCCAGGCCGCCGTCCTGGGAATAGGCGTGGGCCCGGTCGCGAATACAGCCGTTGGCGCGGTCCCTATCCAGTTCCGGAAACTGGCGGTTCTGCGAGAACGCCACCTGAGTGGGCACGCCGCCGGGCGCGGCCTTGAAGAAGTTGAACACGGAGACGTCGTGCGCGCGCATCACGTCCCAGACCTCCAGGGCGCCGCCCAGCGTCTTGCTGTGCACGGTAGGGCAGTCACGGTGAATCAGCCCGGCGCGGTCGAGCTCGCCGAGGATGGCCATCACGCCGCCGGCGCGATGCACGTCTTCCATGTGATAAAGCGGGGTGGAAGGCGCCACCTTGGCCAGGTTGGGCACGCGCCGCGAGAGGCGGTCAATGTCCTTCATGGTGAAATCGACGCCGGCTTCGCGTGCCGCGGCCAGCAGGTGCAACACGGTGTTGGTGGAGCCGCCCATGGCGATGTCGAGTGCCATGGCGTTCTCGAACGCCGCGAAAGTGGCGATGGAACGCGGCAGCACGCTGGCGTCGTCGCCCTCGTAATAGCGTTTCGCCAGATCGACGATCAGCCGCCCGGCGCGCAGGAACAATGCCTTGCGCTCGCCGTGGGTGGCGAGCAGGGTGCCGTTGCCGGGCAGGGAGAAACCCAGCGCTTCGGTCAGGCAGTTCATCGAGTTGGCGGTGAACATGCCGGAACAGGAACCGCAGGTGGGGCAGGCGGAACGCTCGGTGGCCGCCACTTCCGCGTCGGAACAGGCGTCATCGGCGGCCTGCACCATCGCATCGACCAGGTCGAGCTTGATGGTCTTGTTGTCCCACACCACCTTGCCGGCTTCCATCGGCCCGCCGGAAACGAACACGGTGGGAATGTTCAGGCGCAAGGCGGCCATCAACATGCCGGGGGTGATCTTGTCGCAGTTGGAGATGCACACCAGGGCGTCGGCGCAGTGCGCGTTGCACATGTATTCCACCGAATCGGCGATCAGGTCGCGCGACGGCAGCGAATACAACATGCCGCCATGGCCCATGGCGATGCCGTCATCGACGGCGATGGTGTTGAATTCCTTGGCCACCCCGCCGGCCGCCTCGATTTCGCGCGCCACCAGTTGCCCCATGTCCTTCAGATGGACATGGCCGGGCACGAACTGGGTAAAGGAATTGGCGATGGCGATGATGGGTTTATCGAAATCGCCGTCCTTCATGCCGGTGGCGCGCCAGAGGGCGCGGGCGCCAGCCATGTTGCGGCCGTGAGTGGTGGTGCGGGAGCGGTATTCGGGCATGGGATCAACCTCGGGTCTCTATAATCCGCCGCATTTTAGCCC
The DNA here is from genome assembly GCA_002784045.1 of Hydrogenophilales bacterium CG_4_10_14_3_um_filter_63_21. Lineage (GTDB taxonomy): Bacteria > Pseudomonadota > Gammaproteobacteria > Burkholderiales > Thiobacillaceae > PFJX01. Next base: position 1,141 of record PFJX01000011.1, on the reverse strand, counting down.
AGCCTTCATTGGCCCACCCTCCCGACCCACGCCATGCTCGTTCACCCCCAATTCGACCCCATCGCGCTGCAACTCGGCCCACTCGCCGTGCGTTGGTACGGCCTGATGTATGTGCTCGCCTTCGCCGCCTTCATCCTGCTCGGCCGCCGCCGCTGCACCGCGCAATCCGGCTGGAGCCACCAGGACGTCGACGACCTGCTGTTCTGGGGCGTGCTCGGCGTGGTGCTGGGCGGCCGCCTCGGCCAGGTGCTGTTCTACGAACCTGGTTATTACTTCAGCCACCCGGTGGAAATCCTCGCCGTCTGGAAAGGTGGCATGTCCTTCCACGGCGGCCTCATCGGCGTGCTCCTCGCACTCTGGGCCTATGGCCGCAAGAGCGGCCGCGGCTTCCTGCAAGTCGGTGACTTCGTCGGCCCGCTGGTGCCGCTGGGCCTGATGTTCGGCCGCATCGGCAACTTCATCAACGGCGAACTCTGGGGCCGCCCGGCCGACCCTTCCCTGCCCTGGGCGATGATCTTCCCGCAAATAGACGCCATTCCCCGCCACCCCTCGCAGCTTTACCAGGCCAGCCTGGAAGGGCTACTGCTGTTCCTCCTCCTGTGGGGATATTCCTCGCGCCCCCGCCCGGTCGGCGCGGTCTCCGGCGCCTTCCTGCTCGGGTATGGCGTGTTCCGCGGCATCGGTGAGTTGTTCCGCAGCCCGGACGACGGCATCTTCGGCTTTTCCTACACCGTCAGCATGGGGCAGTGGCTATCGCTACCGATGATCCTGATCGGCGTCTGGCTGCTCTGGCGCGCCCGCCGGCCCTCGCCTATGGCCTGAAAGACTGCTATATTTCGCGCCATCGCGTGGGGGGGTAGCTCAGCTGGGAGAGCGCCGCGTTCGCAATGCGGAGGTCGGGAGTTCGATCCTCCTCCTCTCCACCAACAACACTCAAAGGCCAGACTTGTTCTGGCCTTTTTTCGGCTGCTCTGATCTATTCGATTCCGACTGAGTCTCCGGAATTTCGGTTTTCTCGGTGAAGCGCGATCGGCCATGGCAAGCCCGCATAATCCTAGATTCCTCAGTTGAACGCGCCCGAGTGTGCGGTTTTCGAGTCGTCTGGCAAGGCGCGCTCAGTTGCCAATGCGCGCAGCGGGCC
>PFJX01000092.1 GCA_002784045.1 Hydrogenophilales bacterium CG_4_10_14_3_um_filter_63_21 | reverse complement strand
AATTCCCATTGCAAACAATGGCCTGCGCGATTATGGGCGCAGCTCGGTATCCTTTAGGGCATCACACGAATTCATGCAATATCCGGGCTAGGTTCAAACTGCCGCGGGATCGCCGATGCTCATCACCTGATTCCAGATGGCAAAAAAACGCCGGCAAAAAGCGCGTAGTTGTAATGCCACCGGGATGTGGGCGGCATTACAACCACGGCCTACCCCCCCCGCGGGTAGGCCGGCGTTAAAGGGGGCGCTACATCGGTGCCGGGGCCACCGGGGTCAGTTTCCAGATTTCCGCGTTGTATTCGCGCATGGTGCGGTCGGTGGAGAACTTGCCGCTGGTGGCGGTGTTGAGGATGCTCATGCGAGCCCAGCGTTCGCGGTCGCGGTAGGCCGCCGCCGCGCGTTCCTGGGCGTCGACGTAGGAGCGGAAGTCCGCCGCCACCAGCCAGGGGTCGTGCGGGCTCTTGATGGCGCCGATAATGGGGTCGAACAGGCCGGCTTCAAATTGATTGAAGTGGCCGGATTCCAGCAACGCCATCACGCGCCTCAGGTCGGGGTCGGATTCGATGATCGCATTGGGGTCGTAACGCGGCCGGGTGGCTTCCACTTCCTTGGCGGTGAGGCCGAACAGGAAGAAGTTCTCGTCGCCCACTTCTTCACGGATCTCGATGTTGGCGCCGTCCAGGGTGCCAATGGTGATTGCGCCGTTCATCATGAACTTCATGTTGCCGGTGCCCGAGGCTTCCTTCCCGGCGGTGGAAATCTGTTCCGAGAGGTCGCTGCCGGGGGCGATGATTTCCATCGCGGAGACCCGGTAGTTGGGCAGGAAGGCGACCTTGAGGCGACCGGCCACCTGTTCGTCGCCGTTGACCATCTCGGCCACCTTGCAGATCAAAGTGATGATGCGCTTGGCCATGAAGTAGCCGGGCGCGGCTTTGCCACCGATCAGCACGCAACGCGGCGTCCAGTCGCCCTCTTCGCCGGCCTTGAGACGGGCATAGAGATGAATGACGTGGAGGAGGTTGAGCAACTGGCGCTTGTATTCGTGGATGCGTTTCACCTGCACGTCGAACAGCGCGTTCGGGTCGAAATCCACCTGGCAGTCATGTCGCACCAGTCCCGCCAGGCGCACCTTGTTGGCGTGCTTGACCGCTTGCCAGCTTTGGCGGAAGTCAGTGTCGTCGGCGTAGGGAATTAGTCCGCGCAGGGCGTCGAGTTGGGTGACCCAGGTGTCGCCGAGGGTGGCCGTGATGAGCCTGGCCAACTCCGGGTTGGCGGAGGCCATCCAGCGGCGCTGGGTGACGCCGTTGGTCTTGTTGTTGAACTTGTCGGGCCAAAGTTCATGGAAATCGCGGAACAGCCCCTGCTGGAGTAGTTCCGAATGCAACGCGGCAACGCCGTTGACCGAGTAGCTGCCGACGATGGCCAGGTAGGCCATGCGCACTTGCGGCTCACGGCCTTCCTCGATCAGGGACATCCGTGCAAGGCGGTGGTTATCGCCAGGCCAGCGGCGCGCGACGAGGGTCAGGAAGCGGGTGTTGATTTCATAAATAATTTCCAGCAGGCGCGGCAGGAGTTGCCCGAACAGGCGCAGCGGCCATTTCTCCAGCGCTTCCGGCAACAGGGTGTGGTTGGTATAGGCCATGGTCCGGGAGGTGATGTCCCAGGCTGCTTCCCATTCCAGGCCATACTCGTCCATCAGCAGGCGCATCAGTTCCGGCACCGCGCAACTTGGGTGGGTGTCGTTCAACTGGAAGCAGTTTTTCTCGGCGAACTTGCCAAAACTCGGGCTGAAGTCGCGGCCATGCTGTTGCACCCAGCGCGCCAGCACATCTTGCAGGCTGGCCGAGGCGAGGAAGTATTGCTGGCGCAATCGCAGTTCCTTGCCGTTCTCGCTGGCGTCGTTGGGGTAGAGCACCATGGTGATGTTCTCGGCGGCATTCTTGGCCGCCACCGACTCGGTGTAGGAGCCGGCATTGAACTCGCCCAGATCGAACTCATCGGTGGCCGCGGCGCTCCACAGGCGCAGCATGTTGACGGTGTCGTTCCGGTAACCGGGGATCGGGGTATCAAACGGCACCGCGAACACGTCGTGGCTGTCAACCCAGCGTACATGGGTGCGGCCCTCGCTATCCTGATAATGCTCGGTATGGCCGCGGTACTGGATGCGCCGGGTGTGTTCAGGGCGCTCCAGTTCCCAGGGGTTACCGTCGCGCAGCCAACGGTCGGGTTCTTCCACCTGCTGGCAGTGCTCCACATGCTGGCGGAACATGCCATAAGCGTAACGGATGCCGTAGCCCATCACCGGCAATTGCAGGGTGGCGCAACTGTCCAGGAAGCAGGCCGCCAGCCGCCCGAGGCCGCCATTGCCAAGGCCGGCATCGCTTTCCACGTCGATCAGTTCCTCCAGGTCCAGCCCCAGCCGGCGCAGAGTCGGGGTGGCGGTTTCAGCGAGGCCGAGGTTGAGCAGCGTATTACCTAAAGTGCGCCCCATCAGGAATTCCAGGGACAGGTAATAGGCGTATTTGGCATCCTGTTCTTCATAGGCGTAGCGGGTCCGTTTCCAGCGTTCCATCAGACGATCACGCAGCGCCAGAGCCAGAGCCTGGTAGGGGTAGTGGGTGGAGCGGCAATGCTTGTCACGGCCGAGAAAGTTGCCGAAATAGCGGCGGATATCGAGGGCCAGCGCATCCGCATCCATGCCCAGCGGGGGCAGTTGCGACAATTCGGCCGAGGGCTGGCCACTACGTAAGGGTTTCAGGCGATTCGGGTTCATGGTGGGCGAAGGTTTAGTCGATGGGAAACAGTTCCCGCCCACCTCGCGTCATGAAACGATGCAAGGCCCAGGCGGTGAAATAAACGGCATAGAAGGAAAAGATCACGTCGCTGAGAAAATGCCCGCCCTGGCCCATGCGCATCAGGCCCAAAGTCGAGCCCAGGGCCAGGCCGCCGGCGAACCAGAAGCGCGGGCGGCGGCTGACGAAGTGAATCGCGACCAGGGCGTAACCCAGCGCGGCGTCGCCGCAGACAAAGGCGCAATTCTTGTCGCATTGATCGCTCACCACCCAGGCCGGGGTGAATTTGGCGCTGCCGCCGAATTGGGCAATTTGGGCGGGACGGGCGCGGCCCCAATGATCCTTGAATAGGGTGTTGACCAGAAGGCCGGGGCCGAGCAGCAGGGAAAGCGCCAAAAACAGGGCGGCAGGGCGGCGGCGGCGCCATTTCTCGCGGTTTGCCGTGCGCAGCGACAACCCCCACACCATCCCGGCCCAGCCGAGTAGCGCCACGACCAGGACACCCAGGCCGCGGTGAATGGCGTCGAACACGATCTGGCTGCGCAGCAGAAAGCCCTGTTCCGGGCGATAGAAAGCGCCATTGGCGATCAGGTCGAGTTGCGGCAGGGCCAGGAAAAGCAAGGTGAAGGCCAGCGCGGAGCCCGCCATGAGGCGCGGGGAGGGTAGGGGATTATTCATCCGAAAAACCCACACGGTTTTGTGGCGCCGGCACTACAGGCTGGTAGTCACGCAGCAGCCAGACCTGGTACTCCGGCGCGTAGTCCGGATAGAGGTTGAGGCGAATGGGCGGCAGGGCTTCGACCTGGGCAAACCAGGTGGCGAGCTGTGTGGCTTCGACCGCTTGGCTGACCAACAGGAATTCACCCTTCGGACTATCGCGCAGGTCGGCGCTCAGGGCGTAGTGGTTGTCGCGCGCGCCCTGGGGATTCAGGTAACGCATCTTTGCGCTCCAGGGCCGCGCGTAATAGCGCAACAGGGCATGCAGCTTGCGGTCGTTGCTGAGCAGGCGGGCGCCAGGGTGGGCTTGCAGGCGCGTTGCGACTTGCTGGCCGAGTTCGCGGTAGCCGGTGACGCGGCCGTAGGGGTCGCTCTTGCGGGTGAGCTGAAGGTCGAGCATCCGGGCGATGTCGTGGGCATGGTAGATGCCGGCGGCGAGGGCAAGATTCAGCAGTAGCGCCGCGACCAGCCAGTGGCGGCGTCCTTGGCTGACCCACACCGCCACGACCAGGGCGCTGCCGCCGACGTAGGAAAAGGCCGCCCAGTTGGCGAAGGCGCGCGACAACAGGGAAAGGCCGATGAAGGCGGCCAGAGGCGCCAGGGTGAAGGCGGCGAGCAAGCACAGGCGCGGGTCGCCCAGCCAGGTGCGCGGCCGCGCGGCCAGGAGCAGAAGTCCGGCGAAAAGGAGCGGCCCGAACACCCCGAACTGGCCGAGTACGAATTCCAGCAGCGCACCGGGATGGAACAGGGCGCGATCGAGTTGCGAGATCTCCGCAGTGTGCTGGAGGCTGACGAAGTGGTGGCGCGCGTTCCACAGCAGGTTGGGCAGCAGCAACAACAAGGCGACTGCCGCCGCCGCCCAGGGGCGGGGGTCGCGCAGCAGCGCGCGGCGTTCCGCCACGAGGGCGAGATAGGCGAGGAAGCCGAGGCCGTAGAACACCATGCTGTACTTGGACAACAGCCCCAGGCCGAGCGCGCCGCCCAGGAAAAACCAGTCGCGCCAGCGCCCGGTTTCCAGGGCGGCGACGGTGAAATAGAGCGCCAGGCACCAGAACAGCAGCAGCACGGTATCGGTGGTGATCAGCCAGGAGCCGAGTGAAACCAGCGGCAGGGTGGCGAAAGCCAGCGCGCTCCAGAACGCCATGTCTTCGCGCTCTGGATGGGTCTTGAACAGCCGGCGCACCAGCAGAAACAGCACCCAGGCCGTTATCGGGTAGAGCAGGGTGGAGATAGCGCGCACGCCCATTTCCGAGTCGCCGAACCCCGCGCGGGAAAGCCAGATGGCCCAGGCCACCATGGGCGGCTTCGAGAAATAGCCCCAATCCGGCTGCAGTGCCCAGGTCCAGTATTGCGCCTCGTCGGCATACAACTCGAAGTTGCCATGCCAGGCCGCCAGCAGCCGCCAGAGCGTCAGCAGGCCGAGGCAGGCGAGCAGCAACGGCGCGCGGCTGTAGCGCCGGCGCCCCGCTTCCTGTAGCGCCGGCGTCTCGCCGGCGCTACTTGGCCGGTCGCGACTCATGCCGCTGCCTCTATGCGCCAGCCTGGCAACAGGTGAACGACCAGGGCGAGCAGCGCGACGACTAGTTCGAACGGCCGCGCCAGCGGGTAGCCGCTGGTGTAATCGAGGTAGAGCGCAACAGCGCAGGCGATCAACATGAGCCGCATGGCGAGCACGACGCCGGGGCGCGTTGCCCAGTCCACCCGACGCGCCCAATACAGGCCGAGCAGGCCGGACGCCCAGCCGCAGAGGATGCCACCGAGCACATCGAGCGGCCAGTGCGCGCCCACGGCGATGCGGGAAAAACCCACCAGCAGCGCGGTGGCGAGTATCCAGGCGGTGGCGGTCGTGGAACGCAGGCCAGCGATCAGCACGGTGGCGAGCACAAAAAAGGTGGTGGTATGGCCGGATGGAAACGAGCCGGCGATCAGCGTGCGGCCGATGACGTGGACCTGATCACCCAGCACCGCATAGGGACGCGCCAGGTCCAGGCCAGACTTGAGACCATGCGAAAGCAGCGTGGCGGGTAGGCTGGCCAGCAGCACGGCCAGGGCCAGGTCCGGGTAGCGGCGCAGGAAAAGCAGCAGCAGGCAGAGCGCCACCAGGGTATCGCCCAACACGGTCAGGTCGGCCCAGAGGACATCCGGAAAGCGCGCCGCCAGGTGATTGAGCGTCAGGAACAACGCCTGGTTGCGCGCCGGGTCGCTCAATGGCAACAGCGCCAACAGGGTGATGGCGGGCAGCAGCCAGAGCGTGATCGGTTGTGAAGGCTTCACTTCGGGGCCGTAAATGAATAAGGGCTCGTTAATGAATAACCTGAACATTCTGGCTGCGCCATCGGGCGCGCTGCCGCGTTGCCGGTCGCTTGCAGGGAGTGGCCATGCGGCGCAGCCGGCGCCTTGCATCGCATCCCGCCCATACACCCATAATCGTCCAAGTTATTCATTTACGGCCCCTTAATCCTCGCCAACACATAGCTGCGCTCGCGGAATACCACCTCGTTAGCGGGCAGTTCGGCCAGGCGGCTTTCCCGGGTCAGCACCAGGTCGCCCGCGCGTGGCGGCCTTTTTTCCACCTGGCGGCCAGCATAGGTCTGCAAGCTCGGCGTGTTGATGCCGTAGAGCAGCAGCGGGCCGTGGAGGTCGCGCGCGAGCCGGCCGGCCTGCTTCACGGGGCCCTGCTGCACCTGGCCAACGATGGGTAGCAGGAACAGGGCTACCGTGGCGCCCGCCAGCAGACCGTTGGCGCACAACGCGAGCCGTGAGGGGATGGAACGCAGCAGCAGGGGTAGCAGGGTGATGACCAGGGCGCCGCCACACCAGAGCCAGTAAGTCGCGCTGAAGTGCGCCGGGAGTCCTTGCGTGAGCAACAGATCGTCCGGCTTCAGTTTTGCCACCGCCTGATCAAGCAGGCTTGGCAAGGCCAGCAGCAGAGCGAAGGTGGCGGAGCCGGTCAGCGCCAAGAGCCAGCGCGCCGCTTTTTCACCCGCCATCGCGGCCAGGATCACGACCAGGCCGCCGTAGCCGTAGTAGACGTAATGCGGCAGCTTGGTCCCGGAAAGCGAGAAGGTGATGAAGGCGAGAAGGAACCACAAGAGGCCGAAACGCAACAGTTCGTCATTCCAGACAGCTTTGATCCGCGCGCCGGCGATCAGCAGCAGGGCGGTGTGCGGCAGCAGGGAGAGCAGCACCACCGGAATATAGTAAAACAACCCGCCGCCATGCCCTTGCATGGGCATGTCGAAGCGCGACAGGTTGTGTTTGAAGAAGAAGCCGGTGAGAAAACCAGGTCCTTCATGCCAGGCCTGGATGGCGAACCACGGCACCGCCACCGCCAGGAACAGCAGCAACGGGCCGGGTGCCAGCAACCAGGAGAAGAAGGAACGCCAGTCGCGGCGGGTGGCGCACCAGAGGAACAGGGTGCCAGCCGGGATCAGTAGCGCGATGGGCCCTTTGGCCAGAAAACCCAGCGCCATCGCAGCCCAGGCCGCGTAGAGCCAGCGTTGCTTCCTTTCGCGCAGCCACAGCCAGGTGGCATAACCCGCGCAGGCCAGGCAGAGGTTCAGCAGGGCATCCGCCGTTGCCGCGTGGGTGATGAGGGTGAGGCCGGCGGCGGTGGCGATGATCAGCGCGGCGGCGAGACCGGCGCGGTGGTTCAGCAGCTTTGCCACGAAACCGTAGGTGGCGAGTATCCACAGGCTGGAAGCCAGGGCGGAAGGCAGCCGCCAGGCGAATTCACTGCCGCTGCCCAACAGGCTCACCGCGGCGGCCTGGAGCCAATAGATCAGGATAGGTTTGTCATAGCGTGGCTCACCCAGCAGATAGGTTGAGAGAAAGTCGCCGCGCAGGAACATTTCCGTGGTGGCGGCGGTGAAGGCGCCCTCATCCAGGTCGAACAAAGGCGGCGTTCCCAGCGCCAGAAAGGGAAACAGCACCACGATCGCGAGGAGGACGCGATCGAGCGAGCTCGCCGGCCAGCAAGATTCCTGGTTCATTCGCTGGGGGGCTCGCGCAGCAGGTATTGCGCCTTGCCGCCGGGTTCGTGCCAGATGCGGGTGAGCAGTTCACCCAGGATGCCCATGCCGATGAAGTTGGCGCCCATCAGGGTGAACATCACCCCCAGTTGCAACAGCGGGCGGCCACCGATGTCGGCGCCGGAAAACAGCTTGTGCCCGGCCAGGTAGAGCAGGATCAGAAAGCCGGGGAAGAACATGGCGGCGCCGATGCCGCCGAAAGCATGCAGCGGGCGGTGAAGAAAACGCAGCATGAATTTCACCCAGATCAGGTCGAGCAACACGCGGATGGTGCGGTCGATGCCGTACTTCGACACGCCCTTGGTGCGCGGGAAGTGATTGACCTCGGCTTCCATCACGCGGGCGCCGTATTCATGCGCCAGGGCCGGGATGAAACGGTGCAGTTCGCCATAGATTTTCACGTAGCGCACCGCCTCGCGCCGATACAACTTCAGCGAACAGCCATAGTCGTGCAGGCGCACGCCGGTGACCTTGGAAATCAGGCGGTTGGCGATCATCGACGGCAACTTGCGTGTCATCGCCTTGTCCTGGCGATGGCGGCGCCAGCCGGAAATGATGTCGATTTCGGGGCGGGCGTCGAGCATCGCCAGCAGACGCGGAATGTCCGCGGGATCGTTCTGCATGTCGCCGTCGATGGTCACCAGCACCTCGCCGCGCGCCGCGTCGAAACCGGCCTGCATGGCGGTGGACTGGCCGTAATTGCGGCGCAGAAACAGGGGCCGCAGCCAGGGTCGGGTCGCCGCCAGTTCCATGAGCAAGCGGTCGGAGCCGTCGCGCGAGCCATCGTCCACACAAATGAATTCCCAGCTTTGCGGCTGTGCCGACATCACCGCCGCGACCTTGCCCACCAGATCAGGCAGATTTTCGTGCTCGTTGTAGATCGGGGCGATCAGGGAAACGCGAATGCTGGGTGATTCCGTCATGGCGGCGAGAGGGCTGGAATGCAGTGGCGCGAGTCTACTGGGAACGCCGGGCGACGGGAACGAAAAGCGGGCCCGGATGGCGTTACGGTTGATCCCGGGCTTGCCGGTTTTCAGCGTCCATCCCGGCCAGGTTCTGGCGGTAGCGGCGATACAGCCCGATGCCGAGTAAGCTGGAGATCACGAACAAGGCTACCGCCAGGGTCAGGCGTAGCGCCGGGTCGAGATTTACGCCGCTGCCGGCCAGCGCGAATACCAGGTTCTGCGGCAGATAACCCAGCACGGAACCGGCGAAGAACGGCAGGGCGCGCACGCTGGAGACCCCTGCCAGCAGATTGGTGCTGGCGTTATGGCCCACCGGAAGGAGACGGATGACCAGGGTCATGCTGAAGGGATGCTGGTGCAGGAAGGCATCCAGCTTGCGGATGCGGCCGGGAAAACGCGCTTGCACAAGGCCGCGTCCCAGCCAGCGCGCATAGAAAAAACCCAGCACACAGCCGAGCAGCGTCGCCAGCGTAGCCAACGCGGTACCCGCGACAAAACCGAAGCCATAGCCGCCGAGAAACGCGATCACCTGGCGCGGAACACTCAGCGCCGTAGCCAATGTGCCCACCGCCAGGAACAACAGGTCGCCGCTCCAGCCCTTGCCGCGCACTTCATTGTCGATCCAGTGTTGCGAGAGCAGCTCGCCGAACTGGAAATGGCTGGCGAGAAAACCCAGCAGCGCCAGCGAGGCGAGCATGGCCAGACCCTTGAGAAGCACACGCCAGGTCATGGGAAGCGATTCGGGGTGGATAAATAGAGGGAAACGGGGGCCATGGCGAGGAGGCAGGCAAAGAAAGCGGCCGAATTCTAACAGCGGCTGAAGCGGCCTTCGGTCGCCCGCTTCGCCTTGCCTCGCCCCCTTCCCGCGTGTATTCTCGCGGCCCTCTTACGGAGAGATGGCCGAGCGGTCGAAGGCGCACGCCTGGAAAGCGTGTATACGTTAATCGCGTATCAAGGGTTCGAATCCCTTTCTCTCCGCCAATCCTCTTCCTGTATTCCCTTTCGTATTGCCCCGCCTCCCGTGGCTCCGGATAATGGCCCGACCGTTATTCCGCGAAAGAGACCGATGGATCAGCCCGCCGCCCTTGATTTCGACCTTCCCGCCTCCGGCGGCAAGCACGTCAGACTCAGCGATTTATTGGGGCGCGGTGTCGTCCTTTATTTCTATCCCAAGGACAACACGCCCGGCTGCACTACCGAGGGCCAGGATTTCCGCGCGCTCTATTCCCAGTTCCAGGCTCTGGGCTGGGAAGTGTTCGGGATTTCCCGTGACAGCGTGAAGTCGCACGAGGGGTTCAAGTCCAAGCAGGCGTTTCCCTTCGAACTCATCGCCGACCCGGACGAGCTGGCCTGTGCGGCGTTCGGCGTCATGAAACTGAAAAACCTGTATGGCAAACAGGTGCGCGGCATCGAACGCAGTACCTTCGTGATCGCGCCGGACGGCACGGTCGCTAAAGCATGGCGGGGCGTGAAAGTGCCTGGCCATGCCCAGGAAGTGCTGGAGTTCGTCCGCGGCCTGTAATTACCCAACCGGAGAGACCCGATGGCGCGCAAGACCGGATCCACCACGCAAACGAGCAAACAATCGAGCAAGCAGATGAGCAAGCTGTTCGTTCTCGATACCAATGTTCTCCTGCACGACCCCACCTGCCTCTACCGTTTCCAGGAGCACGACATCTATCTGCCGATGGCGACGCTGGAGGAACTCGATCACAACAAGAAGGGCATGACTGAGGTCGCGCGCAATGCCCGCCAGGTCACCCGCTTCCTCGACGAAATCGTCAGTCCCGCCGAACTCGACATCCAGGGTGGCGCGCCCCTTTCCGAATTCAGCCATAAAGCCGCCACCGGCCGCCTGTTCCTGCAAACCCATCCGATCACCAGCGACATCACCGCCGTGCTGCCCTACAGCAAGGTGGATAACCAGATTCTCGGGGTGGCGTCCTATCTGAAAGGGGCTCAGCCGCAACGCCAGGTCATCCTGGTGACCAAGGACATCAACATGCGCATCAAGGCGCGTGCCCTCGGGATTCCGGCGGAGGATTACTTCAACGACAAGGTGCTGGAAGACACCGACCTGCTCTACAGCGGTGTGCTGGAACTAGCGGCCGACTTCTGGGACAAGCATGGCCGCGGCATGGAGTCCTGGCAGAAAGACGGCCGCTCCTATTACCGCCTCTCCGGCCCCCTGGTCCCCACCTTCCTGATCAACCAGTTTGTTTGGCAGGAAGCCCCGAACCCATTCCAGGCCAAGGTGATCGAAATGGCGGGCGACACCGCCACCCTGGAGACCGTGAAGGATTATTCCCATCACAAGAACAATGTCTGGGGCATTACCGCGCGCAACCGCGAGCAGAACTTCGCCCTCAATGTGCTGATGGACCCGGATGTCGACTTCGTTTCCCTGCTCGGCCAGGCCGGCACCGGCAAGACCCTGCTCACGCTGGCTTCCGGCCTCGCGCAGATTCTGGAGGCCAAGACCTACAGCGAAATCATCATGACCCGGGTCACCGTGCCGGTGGGCGAGGACATCGGCTTCCTGCCCGGCACCGAGGAAGAAAAGATGACCCCCTGGATGGGCGCACTGGAAGACAACCTCGACGTGCTCAACAAGCCTGACGAGGAAGCCGGCGAGTGGGGCAGGGCGGCGACCCAGGACCTGGTGCGCAGCCGCATCAAGGTGAAATCGCTCAACTTCATGCGCGGCCGCACCTTCATCAACAAGTTCCTGATCATCGACGAGGCGCAGAACCTCACGTCCAAGCAGATGAAGACCCTGATCACCCGCGCCGGACCCGGCACCAAGGTGGTCTGCCTGGGCAATATTGCGCAGATCGACACGCCTTACCTGACCGAAGGGAGTTCCGGCATCACCTACGTGGTGGACCGCTTCAAGGGCTGGGCGCACGGCGGCCACATCACCCTGGCGCGCGGCGAACGCTCACGCCTGGCGGACTACGCGGCGGGGGTGCTCTGAAATGTAGCGCCGGCTTCCAGCCGGCTCGTTCGACCTCAAAACGCCGGCGGGGATGCCGGCGCAACATGGGTTGACCTTGTTCCGTTTTCTCCACGCCGCGGACACCCATATCGACAGCCCCCTGGAAGGGCTGGAAGCCTATGACGGCGCGCCGGTCGCCGCGCTACGCGGGGCGACGCGGTTGGCGTTCGAGAATCTGGTGCGGCTGGCACTGGATGAAAAGGTGGATTTCCTGCTCCTGGCCGGCGATGTTTACGACGGCGACTGGAAGGATTTCAGCACCGGCCTGTTCTTCACCCGGCAGATGGCCCGCCTGAAGGCGGCGAACATTTCCGTCTACCTCATCGCCGGTAACCACGATGCCGCCTCGGTGCTGACCCGGCGCCTGAGCCTGCCGGACAACGTTCACACTTTTTCCACCCGCGCGGCGGAAACCAGGCGGCTGGAGGGCCTGCCTGTGGCCATCCATGGGCGCGGTTTCCCGCATCGCGCGGTGCCGGAGAACCTGGCTCTGGACTACCCGGAGCGGGTGGCGGGATGTTTCAACATCGGCCTGCTGCACACCAGCCTTACCGGCGCCGCCGGCCACGATACCTACGCGCCCTGTTCCCTCGCCGACCTGGCGGCGCGCGGTTATCAGTACTGGGCGCTGGGCCACGTTCACCAACCCCAGGTGGTCGCGCGCGAACCCTGGGTGGTCTTTCCCGGCAACCCGCAGGGCCGCCACATCCGCGAAACCGGCGCGCGCGGCTGCCAACTGGTCACGGTCGGTGACGATCTGGACGTGGTGGAAGCCGAATTCCGTGCCCTCGACGTGGTGCGCTGGATGCGCCTGGAAGTGGATATCTCCGCTGCGGAGAACCGCGCCGATCTGCCCGCGCGCATCAGTTCCGCCCTGATTCGGGGCGCGGCTGCGGCGGAAGGGCGTCTGCTCGCCGCGCGCATTGTTCTGGTCGGCGCCACGACCCTGCACAACACCCTGAAACGCGATCTGCCGGGCCTGCGCGCCGAGTGCATCAACCAGGCGCAAAGCGTGCCGGACGGCATCTGGATCGAAGCCGTGGAAGTGCGCACCACGCCGCGCCAGAACCTGGCCGATCTGGCCGCGCGCGACGACCTCACCCGCATTGTTTTGGAAACCCTGAGCCAGGCCGCAGCCGGCGAATTGGCCGTGCCTGGCGAAGTGCGCGATCTACTGAAAATTCTGCCAGCGGAATTGCGCGATGGCGTCGAAGCCGAGCTCGCCGTGGAACAGCGCGCCGCCCTGCTTGATGATGTGCGTGGCATCCTGTTGGCCGCTCTGGAGCGCCACGAGGCATGAGCAGGGCATGAAATTCCGCCGCCTCGCCATTCCCGCCTATGGCCCGTTCACCGATTTGGCGCTGGAATTTTCCACCGGACAGGAGGCAAATTCAGCGGATTTCCATTTGATCTACGGCCGCAACGAAGCGGGCAAGAGCTCCCTGTTGCGCGCCATTCGCGACCTGCTCTATGGCATCCACGCCCAGACGGCGGACAACTTTGTGCACGATTACAAAGACCTGCGCATCACCGCCGAGATCGAGAACCGGTCCGGCCAGGTTCTTGCTTTCCAGCGTCGCAAGGGCAACCGCAATACCTTGCTCGATGCGGCGGGCAACCCCCTGGCCGATGATGTCCTGGCCCCCTTCCTCGGTCCGGTCGACCGCGAGTTCTTCACCACCATGTTTGGCCTCGGCTCTGATGAGCTGCGCCAGGGCGCATACGACTTGCTGCAAGGCAAGGGAGACCTCGGCCAGGCGCTGTTCTCCGCCAGCCTCGCCGGCACACCCATCCATCGCGTGCTGGAGAGGCTGGAGGCTGAGGCGCGCACCTTGTTCGATGGAAAAGCCTGGAAGAACGCCAGCATCCGACCCGCCGTCGACACCTATGAAGAAGCGCTGCGCTTGTGCCGGCAGGCCCAGGTCAAAGCGGAAACCTGGGAAGACGCCCTGCGCGAACTCGAAACCGCACAGCACGGCAAGGCCGAACTCGATGCCAGCTTGCACAGCCTGCGCGGCCGCCAGGATTGGCTGCGGCGCTGCCTGGATGCGCTGCCCACGCTGGGCCGCCTGCGCGAAACGGAAACCAGCCTGAACGCACTGCCGCCGCTCCCCGCCATGCCCGCGGGCTTTGCCGAGGGGGCGGAAAGCACGCGGAATCGCCTGGCCCAGGCCGAACAGACCCTGGGCGACCTGCAACGCCGGCTCGGCGATCTGGTTACCCGCCGCGACAGCCTGGCGCCACGCGCCGCGGTACTCGCCCACGCCGCCGAAATCGACGTCCTGGTGCATGGACTCGCCGTCTACCGGCAGGGCAGGGATGCGCTGGCGGCGGAGACGACCGAGGCGGAACAACTGCAAACCGGTCTGCGTGCCGGCCTGCTCGGTCTGGGGTTGCCGGTGGAACCCGGCGACATTGCCGATCTGCGGATTCCCCTCGCCGAGGAACTGGCCCTGCGCGAGGCCGCCGAGGCGCTGAAGCAGGCGGAACTCGCCAGTGAAGAGCACCGCCGCGAAGGCGAACGCCTCGCCGCCGAACTGGAAAAAACGACCGCGCGCTTGCGGCGGCTACCGCCCAGTGAGGCCGCCGCCCTGCGCGATGCCTACGCCGCCAGCGCCGCCGCCGCCGCCCTCGCCTTGGCCCTCCCCGGCCGCGACGCCGCTCTGGAAAGCCATGCCAGACGCCTGGCGAGCCAACACGCAGTGCTGCCCGGCGCCCCCGCCGACCCGGAAGCCACCGCCGCCCTGGCGCTGCCCGCCGCCGCCCGTCTGCGGGAATTTGCCGCCGCCGCCACCGATCAGTCCACACGCGCGCGGCAACTGGATGAAGCGATAGTGAAAACAGCGAAAGCCCTGCGCGAGCTGAAGGCCAAGCTGGAACGCCTGGAAAAGCGCGGCGCCCTGCCTTCACACGACGATCTCGCCCAGGCCCGCGGGCACCGCGAGGAAGGTTGGCGGCAGGTGCTGGCCTGCTGGCGGAAAGGCGCCCCGGAGCAAGGTTGGGATGGCGCCCCCCTGGACGAGTCTTACCCGGCCGCTGTGCGCCACGCCGATACCCTGGCCGATCGTCTCCGCGAGGAGGCCGATGCCGTTGCCCAGGCGGAAGAACTGCGCTGGCAAATTCAGGACGCCGAAGCCACCAGCCAGGGGCAACAGGCGGAACGGCGGCGACTGGAACAGGCCCGCCAGACCTGGGAGAACGACTGGAGCGCGCTCTGGCGGCCGACCGGCCTGATTCCCGCTTCCCCGGCGGAAATGCTGGAATGGCGCGAGCAGTGGAATGAATTCCGTAGCCGCCACGAAGCCTGGCGCGAGCTACGTGACGAATTGCAAGCCGCCCAGCAGTCCATCGCGGCAGCCGAAGCGTTGTTGCGCCCCTTGCTGGCAGCCTGTCGGACTTTGGTCGTCGATAGCGAAAACGAGCCAGCGAGGTTTCGGCGCAGCCAAAATCGGCCCCAGCGAGGCCAGTTTTTGCCGGATTCGCAGCCGCATAGTCGAACTATGGGGCAAAAAGCCGGCGAAAAATGGACCGCTGCGGTTAATTTGCAGCCGACGATTCCAAAGTCCGACAGGCTGCTGGACGCGGCCGCGCAACCTTTGCTGGAACTGCGCGAGATGGCGGAACGCCGCCTGCGCGCCGCCGACCAGGTGCTGGGCGAACGCCGCGCCCTGGAAGACCACCTGGCTGAACTGCATAGCGAAGCCGAAATCCTCGCCCGCCGGCGGACCACACTCGATGCCGCGCTGGCCCGGGCGCAAACCCGCTGGCGTGCTCACCCACTCGCTGGCGAATATCGCCCGGAAACCGCCCTGCGCTTGCTGGAGGCGCGCCTCGAACTGGTCGCGCAATACGACGCCTGGACCCGCCTGAGCGCCGAGCTGGCGGAACAGCAAAACGCGGTGGCCACCTACGAGCGCCAGGCCCAGGCGCTTGCCGACATTGCGGGCGAAACCTCCGCGCTCCCTGCTGAAGTCCAGGTCAACGCCCTGCGTGAGGCGCTATTTCAAGCCCGCGCCCTGCAAGCCCGGCGCGGCCAGGTTGAAGAAGACCTGGCGCAACTCGCGGCCAGCTTGCCCCGCGCGGAACAGGACATGGAAACGGCGCGCCGCGAGATGGTGGCGTTGCTGGCCCAGGCGGGTGTCGCCGATCTGCCCGCCCTGCAAGGCCTGCTGGTCGACCTCGCCCTCCGGCAAGGCCTGGCCGCCGAGCGTGACAACCTGCGCGCCGCCCTGCATGTGCCGGCGCGCGGCGAAGCGCTGGACCGCTTCATCGAGCGCGTGCGTGGCGAGGGTGGCGCGGACCTGGCGGCGGAGCTGGAAGATCTGGCCGGGCACATCAAGGAACAGGAAGTCCATCGCGAACAGGCCATTCAGAACCTGGCCCGCGCCGAGGATGCCCGTGCCCGCCTGGAAAGCAGTGGCGATCACGCCGCCGAATACCTGCAAACCGCCCGCCACGCCAGCGCCCGGATTCGCCAGGATGTCGCCCGCTACCTGCGCCTGCGCCTCGCCACCCAATTCCTGCAAGTCCAGATAGAAGCCTTCCGCGAACGCAATCAAGGCCCGTTGCTGGTCCGCGCGGGGGAATTATTCCGGCGGATGACCGGCGCCAGCTTCAGCGGCCTCGGTACTGGCTACGCCGAGGACGACACCCCCCTCCTGGTTGGCCTGAAAAACACTGGCCCAGTCCCGGTCGAAGGCATGAGCGAAGGTACCCGCGACCAGCTTTACCTCGCCCTGCGCCTGGCCGCCATCGAACTGCACCAGGCCCGCCACGAGCCGATGCCGTTGATCCTCGACGATCTCCTCATTACCTTCGACGATGACCGCGCCCGTGCCATCCTGCCCATGCTGTGCGACCTCGCCGGAACCACCCAGGTGCTGTTGTTCACCCACCACCGGCATCTGCTCGACCTGGCACGGCAAACCCTGCCCGCCGCGGCGGTGTGTCTGCATGAATTGGCGTGAAACAAGCGCGCGCCTCCACCGTAGCGCCGGCGTCTCCGGCTTCGTGGGCCTAATCAGAAAGATGCCGGCGCTACAGCGCTAGCCTGTGCGGCGATCGCGCTGGCCTTCGCTGGCTGGCCGGGGGTTATTGCAGGACCTGTACCACGATGCGGCGGTTGCTCTGGCCGGCGTAGCGGGTGGCTTCGAGGGAGCCGTAGGAAATCACCGACATCCGCAGCAGGGGAATGCCGTTTTCGTTGAGGTAGTTTTTCACTACCTCGGCGCGCGCGCGGCCGAGTTCGTAGTTGTAGTCGTCAGCGCCGAAACCGTCGGTATGGCCCTGAATCTGCAAGTGGTAGTTGGTGCCCAGGGTTTTCAGGCGGAGCGCGAGGGCATCCAGTTTGGCTTTGTCCTGCACACCCAGGTCGGGTGAGTTGAGCGGGAACAGCGTCTTGTCTTCGGTGAGGGTAATGGATTCGATCACCTTGCCATGGATCTTGCGTTGGCCCAGTCCGGTGGCGTCGAGCGCGTCCTGCGCCATGCGCTCGACTTCTCCCAGCCGCTTGTCCAGCG
Source organism: Hydrogenophilales bacterium CG_4_10_14_3_um_filter_63_21 (assembly GCA_002784045.1). Classification (GTDB taxonomy): domain Bacteria; phylum Pseudomonadota; class Gammaproteobacteria; order Burkholderiales; family Thiobacillaceae; genus PFJX01. The sequence goes on along the minus strand of PFJX01000092.1, from coordinate 15,670 downwards.
CGGCCAGGCGGGCGGCGTAGGCATCCAGACGCGGGCCGGCTTCGCCCACTTTTCCACTCAGCGTCGGCAAGGCGGCTTGCACGGCGCCGGTTTGCGTCAAAGCCTCGCTGACCTGCCCGGCCATTTCATCCAGTTGGCTGTCGGTGGCTTCCATGCGCTCGGCTAGTGCCTCGGTTTCGGCTTGTTGCTCCAGCGTGTTGTCCATGAGCTGAGTATTGAATTGGGCGGCCAGGCGTTCGAGTTGCTGGCCGGTTTCGTGCGCCTGTTCGCGTAGCGCGGGCAGCGCGGCTTGTATACCGGCCACTTGCGCGCTGGTTGCGTGGCTTTCGCTGGCGAGGTTTTCCAGGCGCGCGGCCAGGGCTTGCTGGGCCGTGGCGCTGCTGCTGGACTGGCCCGCGACCGTCGTCTGCAGGTGGTGAAGTTCGTCGGACAAGGCTTCGACTTTTTTCCCAAGCGCGCCGATCAGACCCTGGTTGGAGCTGGCTTCGGCCTGGAGCCGCGACTCCAGGCCGCTCAGGCGCTGGTTCGCGGCCTCGGCCGGGTCGGCGCCGGGCTGCTGGGTGGCACAGCCGGCCAGAGACAACAGGGCGGCGATCGTTGCGAGGGGGAGTGCGCGTAGGGTCATGATGAGCTCCTGGAAGGTTGATGCAGAAACGAGGGAACGCGCACGGTAGCAGTGGCCGAGTGCGACTTCCTTGATCTTAACCATCTCTGGCGAGTTCTTTGAGCACGGCCTTGAGCAACGTCCAACAGCGCGCCACAGAATCGGTTTCAACCCGCTCGCCGGGCGCATGGGCGCCACGGATGTCGGGGCCGAAAGAGAGCATGTCCAGCGCCGGATGGCTGGCCGCCAGCAGGCCGCATTCGAGGCCGGCATGAATCACCTGGAGCCGCGCCGGCTGGCCGAATTCCCGCGCATAGGCGCGCTCGGCGAGGGCGAGCAGCCTGGACGCCGGCTTCGGCGTCCAGCCGGGATAGGGACCGACCTTCTTCGCCTGGAAAGCGTGTTTTGCGGCGTCGGCGATGAGCCGATCGGCCAGCTTCACCGCCTCGGCATCGCGCAGCGAACGGACCATGAATACGGCTCGGCAGATTTCACCCTCCAGCTTCACCACCCCCAGGTTGTCCGAGGTTTCCACCACGCCGGGAAAGTCGTCGCTCATGCGCGCCACGCCGTTGGCGGCGCGGTCGAGAAAGTCGAGCACGCTGTCCTGGTCGGCCGGCGCCAGGGCGAGTTCGTTGTGGCTTGCCATCGGCAGGCCGCTGAGCACCAGTCCTTCGTCGATGCCAGCCAGCAGCGGCCGCCATTTCGCCAGAAGCTCATCCAGCAGGGCCGGCAGCCGTTCCCCGGCGGCGGCGGGCAGGGCGAACTGGGCGAACGCCTCCCGCGGGATGGCATTGCGCGCACTACCGCCCTCCAGGGCAATCAGGCGCGCGTCCAGCCGTGCCGCGAGTTCGCGCAAGCCTTCCAGCAAGAGCTTGATGGCATTACCGCGGCCACGCTGGATGTCAATGCCGGAGTGGCCGCCGACCAGCCCGGACACGGCTAGGCGCCAGATCGCATAGCCAGCCGGAAGCGGCTCGCGCGCGCAAGCGCGGCTGGCTTCCACGTCCATGCCGCCGGCGCAGCCAAGATAGAACTCGCCCCATTCCTCGGTATCGAGATTGATCAGATAGCGGCCGCGCAGCGTGCCGGGCCGCAAGCGGCGGGCGCCGCCCATGCCGGCTTCCTCGTCGACGGTGAGCAGCACCTCCAGCGGCGGTTGCACCAGCGTGTTGTCTTCCAGCGCCGCCAGCGCCAGCGCCACGCCGATACCGTTGTCCGCCCCCAGCGTGGTGTGCTCGGCGATCAGCCAGCCGTCCCGCAGAACCGGCCGAATCGGATCGCGCGCGAAGTCATGCCCGGTGCCGGCATTCTGCTGGCAAACCATGTCCAGATGTCCCTGCAACACCACCCCGGGCCGGTCCTCGCAACCGGGACTGGCCGGCTTGCGCAGGAGCAGATTGCCAATGGCGTCTACCTCGTTTTCCAGTTCGAGCCGCCGCGCCCAGGCCCGCAGATGCTCGCGCAAGGCGGCCTCCTGTTTGGACTGGCGCGGAATGGCGCAGAGCGTGGCGAAGTGGTCCCAGACGAGACGCGGTTCCAGGGACGGGAAGGGGAGGGCGGTCATGGCGGCGGTGGCGGAACGGAGAGTGAGCGGATTATCGCCCGGCCCGCAGCCGAAAATCGTGGCGAAGAAACGCCGCCGATTCACTTCTATAGCGCCGGCGTCCTCCTTCTGATTTGGCCCACAAAACCGGCGAGGCGCCGGCGCTACAAGCCCGCGAAATGCGCCTAAGCCATGGGCTCCCGGGCGATTACTTGGCGCGCTGCGCCAGCCGCATCCAGGTACTCACCACCGTATCCGGGTTGAGCGACATGGAGTCGATGCCCTGGTCCATCAGCCAATCGGCCAGGTCGGGGTGGTCGGAGGGGCCTTGGCCGCAGATGCCGACGTATTTGCCGTTGCGTTTGCAGGCGGCGATGGCCTCACTCAGTAGCTTCTTCACCGCCGGGTTGCGTTCATCGAAGCTGGCGGCCACCAGGCTGGAGTCGCGGTCGACGCCGAGGGTCAACTGGGTGAGGTCGTTGGAACCGATGGAGAAGCCATCGAAGCGTTGCAGGAAGTCGTCGGCGAGCAGGACGTTGGCGGGGATCTCGCACATCATGACGATCTTCAAGCCATCCTTCCCCCGCTCCAGGCCGTTTTCGGCGAGTACCGCCAGGGCGGCATCGGCGTCGTGCAAAGTGCGCACGAAGGGCAGCATGATTTCCACGTTGGTGAGGCCCATGCCATCGCGCACCCGCTTGATCGCGCGGCATTCGAGCTGGAAGGCGCGCTGGAATTGCGGGCTGGCGTAGCGGCCGGCGCCACGGAAGCCGAGCATGGGGTTTTCTTCATGTGGCTCGTACTGGGCGCCGCCGATCAAGTTGGCGTATTCGTTCGACTTGAAGTCGGATGTGCGCACGATGACCCGTTTCGGCCAGAACGCGCAGGCGATGGTGGCGATGCCTTCAACCAGCTTTTCCACGTAGAAATTGACCGGGTCGCCGTAGCCGACAATCTTGGCGTCGATGGCGGCTTTCGTCTCTTCCGGCAGCTTGTGGTATTCCAGCGCGGCATTCGGGTGGATGCCGATGCCGTTGTTGATGATGAATTCCAGCCGCGCCAGGCCGACGCCTTCTTGCGGCAGGGTGGCGAAGTGGAAAGCCTGTTCCGGGTTGCCCACGTTCATCATGATCTTGACCGGAATATCGGGCATGGCCTGCATGACTCGCTCGCTCTTCTCGAACTTGAGCAGGCCTTCGTAGACGTAGCCGTCTTCGCCTTCGGCGCAGGAGACGGTGACTGCCATGCCGTCGGCCACCGTGGTGGTGCCGTTGCCGGTGCCCACCACCGCCGGCACGCCCATCTCGCGGGCGATGATGGCGGCGTGGCAGGTGCGGCCCCCTCGGTTGGTGACGATGGCGGCGGCACGCTTCATCACCGGCTCCCAATCCGGGTCGGTCATGTCGGCGATCAGCACGTCGCCGGGTTGCATTTCGTGCATCTGGGAGAGGGACTTGATCACCCGCGCGCGGCCCTGGCCGATCTTGCTGCCGATGGCGCGGCCGTGCGTGATGACCGGGCCCCTTTCCAGAAGTTTGAAGCGAGTCTCGACGTTGCCGGAACGGGATTTCACGGTTTCCGGGCGGGCTTGCAGGATGTACAGCTTGCCGTCGACGCCGTCGCGGCCCCACTCGATGTCCATCGGGCGGCCGTAGTGTTCCTCGATGATCAGCGCATAGCGGGCGAGTTCCAGGATCTCGTCGTCTTCCAAAGCGAAGCGGTGGCGCAGCCCCACCGGCACGTCTTCGATCACGGTGGAGCGCTCGGCCACGGATTCGCTGGTAAACACCATGCGGATGGCCTTTTCGCCCAATTTCTTGCGCACCACGGCGCGTTTGCCTTCGCGCAGCATGGGCTTGTGCACGTAGTACTCGTCGGGGTTCACCGAGCCTTGCACGACGGTCTCGCCCAAGCCATAGGAAGCGTTGATGAACACCACGTCGCGAAAGCCGGATTCGGTATCCATCGTGAACATCACGCCGGCCGCTCCCAGGTCGGAGCGCACCATCCGCTGGATGCCGGCGGATAGAGCTACCACGGCGTGCTCGAAGCCATTGTGGACGCGGTAGGTGATGGCCCGATCGTTGTAGAGGGAAGCAAAGCAAAGCTTGACGGCGTCGATCAGGTTGTCGGCGCCCTGGATGTTGAGATAGGTCTCTTGCTGGCCGGCGAAGGAGGCATCCGGCAGGTCTTCGGCGGTGGCGGAGGATCGCACCGCGAACAACAAATCTTCCCCGGCTTCGGCGCACATCAGGCGATGGTTGTGGCGGATACTGGCTTCCAACCCTGGCGGGAGGGGGTTTCCCAACATCCAGCCGCGAATCTCGCGCCCGGCTTCGGCCAGGGCCACCGTGTCCTCGATGTCGAGAGCGGTGAGCTTGGCGGCAATCCGATCGGCCAGTCCGTTGTGGGACAAAAATTCACGGAACGCATCGGCGGTGGTGGCGAAGCCGCCGGGGACGCGAACCCCCTTGTCGGTCAGGTTGTGGATCATCTCGCCGAGGGAGGAATTTTTGCCCCCGACCTTGTCCACGTCATGCATGGACAGGGTTTCAAAGCGCGCGATATAGTCAAACGAGTGGTTCATTTCATTCCTCGATAAACATTGACTGAAGCGGTGATACCTTCCCCAATGACACCCGCACGCCCGGTTTTTTTCGTTTCCGACCACACGGGCATCACCGCCGAGATCATCGGCAAGAGCCTGCTCTCGCAATTTCCCGACGAAGCGTTCGCGCCGGCGAGTTTACCCTTCGTCGATAATTTGGAGAAAGCGAATATTGCAGCGCAACAAATCCGCGAAGCCTGGAAAAACACCAGCTTGAAGCCCTTTGTGTACGCCACTCTGACGGATCCTGGCGCACGTGCAGCATTGGCTGCCTGCGGCGCGCTGGTGATGGATATCTATGGCCATTTCCAGGGCATGATGGTGGGTGAAATCGGCTATCTGCCGGAACCTTTGCGCGGCCGCTCGCATGGCATGGGCGACCGGAGTGACTACTATCTGCGGATCAACGCGGTGAACTTTGCCCTGGCGGCGGACGACGGCCTCTCCATAGAGAAATACAAGCGCGCCGATGCCATCCTGGTGGGCGTTTCGCGCAGCGGCAAGACGCCCACCTCGCTCTATATGGCGATGCAATACGGCCTCAACGTGGCGAACTACCCGCTTACGCCGGAAAACTTCGAGCAGCCCGGCCTGCCGAAATCGCTGCTGCCTTATCTCTCCAAGCTGCGCGGCCTCACCCTGGCGCCGGAACGCCTCGCGCAGATTCGCTCCGAACGCCGCCCCAACAGCCCCTACTCGTCGCTGGATACCTGCCGCAGGGAGTTGAATCTGGCGACGAAGATGATGCGGGACGCTCGCATTCCCGTTGTCGATTCCTCCGCTCGCTCGGTGGAAGAGATCGCCGCGCTGATCAAGCAGTCCTTGCCCAAGCCAGTCATCCCCGCTGCCTGACCCGCTCGAACAGGCAGATGGCGGCGGCCGCCGCCACGTTCAGCGACTCCACCCGGTCGCTCATGGGAATGGTGAACGGGTTGGCGTGGGCACGTAGCGCCTCGCTCAGCCCGGCGCCCTCGTTGCCGAAGGCGAACCCCACCGCGCCGCGTAAATCCAGTTCGAACAACGATTGCCGCGCCCCCAGCACGGCGGCATGAATTGGAATCCGCCGCGCCACGGCGGCCAGATCGGCACGTTCCTGAACACCCAAGCGAAAATGCGCGCCCTGGCCGCCGCGCAAGGCTTTGGGTGACCAGGCATCGGCGCAAGCCGTTGAGCAATACACCTGTTCCACCCCGGCGGCCGCGGCGGTGCGCAGCAACGCGCCCAGGTTGCCGGGGTCCTGGATGTCTTCCAGCAGCACCACGAACCGCGCGGTCTCATTCATCACCCGGGGGATGGCAATTTCCGCAAGCAGGCCGGTAGGCGAATCCACCGGGGAGAGGCTGGCGAACAGCGCATCGGACAACACCAGGAGGGGCACCGCGGGCAGGCGCGCGGACCAGCCGGCCAGGCGGCCTTGCCGCGCGCTGGCGGAGAACACCAGGCGGCGCGGCATGATTTCCGCCGCCAGGGCGGCTTCGAGCAGGTGCTCGCCGTCGAGTAGCGTGGCCTGGGCCTCACGCCGCGCGCGCCGGTCAGTGGCCAAACCGCGCAAGGCCTGATAGGTGGTATTGCCGCGCGAGGTGAGGGGAATTAGAGACATGCGCCGACCGATCCGGCGGCGCAGGCGCGCCCATCGCTCCAGACCGCCTGATCCAGACGGGTGCCATCCAGGCGGGTGCCCTTGAGGGCGGCATGCCGCAGATTGGCGCCGGACAGGTCGGCCCCGGATAAATCGGCGCCGGACAAATCCACTGCCGCCAGCTTCGCCCCGCGCAGATCGGCATTGCGCAGATTGGCGCCGGTCGCGCTGGCGTATTCCATGACCGCGCCGGACAGTCTGGCATCCTCCAGACGCGTCTGATCCAGACGCGCATTGCGCAACAGGGCGCCGGCCAACGTCGCGCCGCGTTTATCGCAACCGCTCCAGTTGACCCCCTCGTTGGCGGGGGCCACGCAATTCACCGGCTGATTGAGCGCGGCCTTGATCGGCCGCTGCCCCCACCACACGCTCACGCCGATGCCGCCCAGCAGCAGCAGCGCCAGTGGCGCGATCAGGAACGAAGGCCGATGTGCCCGCTCCTTACTGACCAGCCGCTCGGTGCGCTGTTGATCCAGCCCTAGAGCCTGGCGCCGGGCCTGATCGAACTGCGCATCGTGCGGTACCGGCGCGTCGCTGTTGCGGTCTTGCCAACGCTCACGCGCGCGCTGGCGTTCCTCGATCCAGGCTCCCCGCGCACCGGCAGGTTCAGTAGGCGCGGAGGTCCGCGGCGTCGAGAACTGGCCACTTTCCGCGAGCGGCAACCAATCCCGCTCATCCAGGCTGATTTCCCATTCCCCGGAAATCTTCCCGGCGCGCAGCATTTCCTCGATCTGCGGTGGCGGGTAGGGGCCAACGATGTCGCCTGCGTGGCGTAAATACCAGAGTGGTTGCGCCATGGTTTCGGGCTCCAGAGTGAATGGGGCTGATTGTCGGCAGGGCCGGAGAAAAACAAAAGGCCGACAGGCTGCTAGTGACGGCAACACATCTCGGATTGACGCGCACACTCGATGCGCACAGAATATGCGTACTATCTAAATGCAACGGACGGAGACCGCGAGGCCACCATGAACGCTATCCTCAAAAAAGCCACCAACCTCAGCGTACGCACCGACCTGCTGGAAGAAGCCCGCGCCCTCGGCATCAATCTCTCGAAAACCCTGGAAAAAGCCCTGGAAGCCGAGGTAAAGAAAGCCAGGGGAAAGGCCTGGCTGGAAGAAAACCGTGCGGCGATCGAGGCTTACAACCGCGAAACCGCCGAACACGGTCTCTGGAGCGATGGGCTGAGGCTGTTCTGATGGCCCAGTTCGACGTCTACCTCAACCCGAACAAGGCCAGCCGGATTCGCATCCCCTATCTGGTCGATCTGCAAAGCAATCTACTTGAAGGGATGAACAACATCGTCATCGCGCCCTTGCGCCGCCGCGACAGTGATACCGGCATCCCGACCCTGCGTCTCAACCCAGTGGTCACGGTAGAGGACGTTCCCTGCTTCGTGCGCGTTCAGGAACTCGCCGCCATCCCTAGGCGCAGCCTTGGTCAGCCGGTCGGCAACCTTGCCCAAGAACGCGATGCGCTGCTGGCGGCGCTGGATTTGCTGTTCACCGGGTTCTGATGCTCAACTGGCCACCGCCGAATCGCATCAGCCAATACGGCGGCGATATTCTTTTTCTCTAATCACGACTCGAAACCACCATGGCCCAATACGTAATGTCCATGCTCCGCGTGAGCAAAATCGTTCCTCCCAAGCGCCAGATCATCAAGGACATCTCCTTGTCCTTCTTTCCCGGCGCCAAGATTGGCCTGTTGGGCCTCAACGGCTCCGGCAAGTCCACGGTGCTGAAGATCATGGCCGGGGTGGATCAGGAATATGACGGCGAGGTGCAGCGCCTGGCCGGTATTTCCATCGGTTATCTGGCGCAGGAGCCAAGCCTCGACCCTGGCCAGACGGTGCGCGAGGAGGTGGAAAGCGCCTTGGGCGAAGTCATGCGGGCCCGGCAAAAACTGGAAGAGGTCTACGCCGCCTACGCGGAAGCCGATGCCGACTTCGATAAGCTGGCCGAAGAACAGGCGCGCCTGGAAGCCATTCTCGCCGCCTCCGGAAGCGACGCCGAACACCAGATGGAAATCGCCGCCGATGCGCTCCGCCTGCCGCCCTGGGACGCCGTCATCAAGAACCTCTCGGGTGGCGAGAAGCGGCGGGTGGCGCTGTGCAAGCTGTTGTTGCAAAGGCCGGATATGTTGCTGCTGGATGAGCCGACCAATCACCTCGACGCCGAATCGGTGGAATGGCTGGAGCAGTTCCTGGTGCGTTTTCCCGGCACCGTGGTGGCCGTCACCCACGACCGCTACTTCCTCGACAACGCCGCCGAGTGGATTCTTGAACTCGACCGTGGCCACGGCATCCCCTGGAAGGGCAACTATTCCTCCTGGCTGGAACAGAAGGAGGCGCGCCTGGAGACCGAGCAGAAGCAGATCGACGCCCACATGAAGGCGATGAAACAGGAACTGGAATGGGTGCGGCAAGGCCCAAAAGCACGCCAGGCCAAGTCCAAGTCGCGTCTGGCCCGGTTCGAGGAACTCAACTCGGTGGAATACCAGAAGCGCAACGAGACTCAGGAAATTTTCATCCCCGTGGGCGAGCGCCTGGGTGACAAGGTGATCGAATTCAATGGGGTCTCCAAGGCTTTCGGCGACCGTCTACTGATCGACAACCTCTCCTTCCAGATTCCGCCCGGGGCCATCGTCGGCATCATCGGCCCCAATGGCGCCGGCAAATCCACCCTGTTCAAGATGATCCAGGGCCGCGAGCACCCGGATAGCGGCACGATCGACATTGGCCCGACGGTGAAGATCGCCTCGGTGGACCAATCGCGAGAAGGTCTGGAAGACGACAAGACCGTGTTCGACAGCGTCTCCGGCGGCGCCGACATCCTCACCGTGGGCCGCTTCGAAATGCCCAGCCGGGCGTATCTGGGCCGGTTCAATTTCAAGGGCGGCGACCAGGGCAAGCTCGTCGGCAACCTGTCCGGCGGCGAACGCGGCCGCCTACACCTGGCAAAAACCTTGATCCAGGGCGGCAACGTGCTGTTGCTGGACGAACCCTCCAACGACCTCGACGTGGAAACCCTGCGCGCCCTGGAAGACGCGCTGCTCGAATTCGCCGGCTGCGTGCTGGTCATCACCCACGATCGCTGGTTCCTCGACCGCATCGCCAGCCACATCCTCGCCTGCGAAGGCGACTCGCAATGGACCTTCTTCGCCGGCAACTACCAGGAATACGAGGCGGACAAGCGCCGCCGCCTGGGCGAGGAAGGCGCGAAACCGAAGCGGATTCGCTATAGGCCGATCAGCCGGTAACTGGTCATGGCCGATTGGCCGCCCCGTGTCCCTGAAACGTAGTCCCTGAAACGTAGGATGTGGTGAGCGATAGCGAACCGCATCAGGCAGCCGGGTTGATGCGGTTCGCTATCGCTCTGATGAAGCCCCTACCCTTCGGTAACCACATCCTACGCAGGGGGGCTATGGGAGGTTGTTTCACAGCAACTTGAAACAGCCCTATCCAATGCATATTTAAATGCACATAATCAGGCATGCGATTCATCTGGGATGAAACGAAGCGGCAGACCAACCGGAACAAACACGGGTTGGATTTCGCCTATGCCGAGCAGGTGTTCGCAGGACCGATGGCGATTTTCGAGGACAACCGGGAAGCCTACGGCGAACAACGGCTGATCGGCATCGGTATGTTGTCCGCCGTCGTGGTTCTGATCGTCCATGTTGAATCCGACGAGACCATTCGAATCATTTCCATGCGCGAGGCGACAAGCGATGAAACCGACCTCTACTACCTCAACGCTGGCTACTTCTGACGATGCGCCGCCTGTAACCCAGGCGGATTTCGACCGCGCCCGATTCCGCGTCGCAGGTCAAACCGCCAGCCGCGCCGAGTGGCAGTCAGCGGTACGCGCCAAGGTATCCAAACAGCGCGTCAACATCATGCTGGATGCTCCCATCGTCGAGCACTTCAAACACCTGGCGGGTGAACGCGGCTATCAGACGCTAATCAACGACACCTTGCGACGGGTGATCGAAAGCGAGCATATCGAGGCGGACTTGCGCACGGTGATTCGTGAAGAACTGGCGCAGCGGTTTGGTTGATAGGTGTCAAGTCCCGCCATGACCGCTAAACCGATCCCCCGCTTCAAAACAGTCCGAGTAGGGCGGAAAAGCCGGCGGCTTCTTGCCGGCGCCTTCCGCCATCTTCCCGCCGCATTCGGCGGAAGGCGCGAAACCGAAGCGGATTCGGTACAAGCCTATCAGCCGGTAAGATTGGGGAAACCGGGAGAGGAACGCATGCCAACTATCAGCCAGTTCTTCGGGCTCATCATCCAGATGTTCTGGCGCGAGCATGCGCCACCCCACTTTCATGCGATGTATGGCGAACACGAAGCCCTGATCGACATCCGAACACTGGAAGTCATCAAGGGACGCTTGCCGAAACGCGCCCTGGCGATGGTGCTGGAATGGGCAGCCCAGCACCGGCCCGAACTGATGGAGGACTGGAACCTATGTCAATCGAGACAACCACCGAAAACCATCGAACCATTGGAGTGACCCCATCAGCCCCCTGGCGGATCAAGGCTGTCACTGTGCTACCCGACTATCGGCTGTCAGTCACATGCAACGACGACACGAGTGGTATTGTGGATATGTCACTGCTGGTCAAAAGTGAACGGGCAGGCATGTATTCCGAACTCAAAGACGAGCAATTATTCAGTCGGGTATGCCTTGAACTAGGGGTGCTCACTTGGCCTAATGGCGCTGATTTAGACCCGGAATGGGTACACGATGAAGTTAGCGGGAATAAATCGTGGTCTGTCACCGTTTAATTCACATGACAGCCGCCAGCCGGAGTATTGGCGAAAGCGAGTCAAGTGATCAGAGCAGATACGCGCTGGACTTCGTTGGATTTGAACTTGGGGCATTTTGCCGGGAATGAATGTCAGGACAAAGCGATGCTGAACCCATTGATTTTCTCTGAACCCATTGATTCGATGAAGTCATCATAGAGCAGGAATCAATCCAATCTGACCCCATTGATTCAATTTCGACCGGAGTCGGATCGTCCGAGCCTTTAACTCCATGTCTCAACGTTTGCGCGTGGGCGCGGATGTGGCGGCGCTGATCCGCGTGTAATGCCCGGTGATCCGATCCATCACTTCGAGCAGACGCTCGCTGGTGGTGGCTACGTTGGTGGCGTAGGTCATCATGTCCTTGCCGCCAACATCTTGTCGTTTCAGCGCTTCGTCAAAAAATAGCCACTGCATGCGCGCCAGATCAAGTTCGTTCTTGATGGGCCTGTCGTTTTCCGGCGCCTTGCCGAGCGCGTCCAGCGCGCTGAGAAACTCGCGCCGCGCCAGTCGCGCCTCTTGATCCAGTGCGGCGGATTTGATGCCCCATTGGCGGAGCATGTAGAACTTGGCCATGCGTTGCGACAACATGCGCTGGCGACCGGCAATGTTGATGAGGCGGCCGACATTACTGGCGGCATGCAGTTCAAGTTGTGTGGTCGCCAGATGCGCGGTGCGCAGCACATCCTCGTTGAGGGTGGCGATCAGGCGAGCATTGTCAAGGCTGGGTTTGCCGGAAAGCAGGTTTTGATACTGCCGCCAGAGATTGGCCAATTCGGTGTAGCTCTCCTTGATGTCCTGTGTGGGGGCATAGGTCTTGAGTTCCACCAACTGTTCGCTGAAGCGTTGCTGTGACTGCGCGAGAATCTTTTGTGAGCGCTCCGGCAGGATGCCCAGGCCGATCTGGCAGTAAGCCTTGGCCATGCGTTGCGACAACATGCGCTGGCGACCAGCCTTGTTGATGGCGTCGCCAATGCCAGTGATGCCCGCAGCTTCGACCCTGCTCGTCGGCAGGATCAAGGCTACGCCGACCCTCGCCATACCCAGAAGAAATTGTCTGCGCGCGTTTCTACAGTAGCTGCCTTTCATCTCTTTCCCTTTTTTCCAGCCAGGAACCAGGATGGTTTCCCTATCCCGACAAATGTATCTGCTTGCCTGGCATGGTGGAGGGTTGCGAAGAGGTAGTACTTTGGAGGTATCGCGTCAAGGACTCGGATAAAGCAGGCAGTTGAGGCTAAGAAAGAGCCATGTACGGCGCGGCATGGAAGGGATCATCGTACTATTTTCCACGCTTGTTCAGTATTTCGCCGTTTGGTTTGTATAAACATCCATGTTTGCTCACCCTCATCATCCTGTCTAAACATGCACTCGGCTGACCCCATGCGCACATTGCGCGTACCTGAATTCAGCAGCCATGTCCTGATCTGGTCTGCCATCGCATTGGTGCTGATCCACCATCTGGTTGCCGCCGCGCTGGTAGGTTTTCTTGTGCATGCGCTGGTTGCGCTGGTTGCGCTGGTTACAGCCGCCTTATCGCCGCGATTCCTGCGCCTCGCAGCGAGCGCGTCCGGTTGCGCTGGCGCTGGTGCTGCTGGGCACGCTTGCCGGCATGGTTCTCCTGGGACGCTGGGCGTTGCACTTCGCGGCCGACGTCGATCTGTCTCTGGTGCTGCCGCAAATGGCCGATGCGCTCAGCCGTTTGCGCCTGAATCTGCCGCAATTCGTTCTGGTTTATCTGCCGACATCGCCGGAGACGCTGAAGGAAGTCATGGTCAACGCCCTCAAGATGCACGGCGAGAGACTTTCCTCTGCCGGCATCGAAGGCATGGCCGGTACGCTGCATGTGCTTTGGGGTGTGGTGATCGGCGCGGTATTGTCCCTATCCACGTTCTCTGCTCCGGCGGCTTATCGCCCGCTTTCCGCCGCACTGCTGCAGCGCCTGACCCGGCTGAGCGCCAGCTTCCGCAAGATCGTATTCGCCCAGATCCGTATTTCCCTGGTCAACACGATATTAACTGCGACTTATCTGCTGTTGCTGCTGCCTCTCAGTTAAAGGTTCCAGGCTCGAATTGATTTCCGCAATACATAAAACATCCAATGCAACTAAACCTCGACGTCTTCCCCAACGCCCTGCGGCCAGCTTCGATAGCGACTCTGGCTGCGGTCGAGGTATTGGCTTCCCATGGCAATGTTGAAGCGCGCGGTGCGGTGTTCACTCGCCGCGAGGTGGTTGATTTCATCCTCGATCTGGCGGGTTACACGACGGACAAACCCTTGCATGAGATGCGTCTGCTGGAGCCTTCCTTTGGCGGTGGCGATTTTTTGTTGCCCGCCGTGGAACGACTACTGGCGGCTTGGCGCATTCAGGGTGATGGCGGTTCGGTATTTGAAGCCTTGCAGGATGCCATTCGCGCCATCGAGTTGCATCGCGACACTTTCCACATTACCCGGCGCGCATTGGTTGAATACCTGAAGGCTTCCGAAATCGGTGGGCTGGCGGCAAATCAGCTTGCCGATGTTTGGCTGGTGCAGGGGGATTTTCTGCTCGCGCCACTTGAAGGCCATTTCGATTTTGTGGTCGGCAATCCGCCTTATGTGCGGCAGGAGTTGATTCCCGAGGCGTTGCTGCGCGAGTACCGCGCGCGCTATGCAACGATCTACGACCGTGCCGACCTGTACATTCCGTTCATCGAACGTTCCCTGTTCATGCTTGCGCCGGGTGGCGCGCTGGGCTTCATCTGCGCGGATCGCTGGATGAAGAACCGCTATGGTGCACCGTTGCGCAAGCTGGTGGCCGATCAATATCGCTTGAAGGTTTATGTGGATATGACCGGCAGCGATGCGTTCCTGCGGGAGGTTTCCGCTTATCCGGCGATTACGGTGATCAGTCGCGAGCCGAGTGGCCCGACGCGCATTGCCCATTGCATGGAAATCAGTGCGGTGTCGCTGGCAAGGCTGGCCGCGTTGCTGGATGCGGCATTGCCGCTTGCCTCTTGCGGCGCGGTACGCGAGATGCATGACGTGGCCTCGGGGGAGTCGCCCTGGCTGATCGAATCCAGCGATCATTCCGGTGGCCAACTGGCTCTGCTGCGCCGTCTTGAATTGCAATTTCCGTTGCTGGAAGAGGCAGGTTGCAAAGTGAGGATCGGCGTTGCGACCGGGGCGGACAAGGTTTTCATCGGGGACTATGCCGCGCTGGATGTGGAGCCTGAATGCAAGCTGCCGTTGGTGGCCACGCGCGATATCCAGTCCGGCGAAGTTCAATGGCGCGGGCAGGGCGTGATCAATCCTTTTGGCCATGGGGATGGATTGGTTGATCTCGCGGCTTATCCGCGCCTGCGGCGGTATCTGGAGCAAAACAAGGCGCAGATTACCCGGCACCATTGCGCTCAGAAGAATCCGACGGCTTGGTATCGCACCATAGATCGGATAACTCCCGCGTTATGCACCCGGCCGAAACTGTTGATCCCGGACATCAAGGGTGAGGCGCACATTGTTTACGAGGCGGGCAAGCTCTATCCGCATCACAACCTGTATTTCGTGACTTCCGACACTTGGGATTTGCGCGCCTTGCAGGCCGTGCTGCTATCCAGCATCAGCCGTTTGTTCGTGGCGACCTATTCGACAAAAATGCGCGGCGGTTTTCTGCGCTTCCAGGCGCAGTATCTGCGCCGTATCCGCTTGCCGCAGTGGCGCGATGTGCCGGATGGCTTGCGCGAAGCATTGCGCGATGCCGCCATCCGGCGCGATCTCGACGCCTGCAATCGGGCAGCTTTTACTTTGTACGGACTGACAGCCGATGAACGCGCCGCGCTGGGCGGCAATGGAGCTTGAATGGCACTCGATCTGGTGCAATACGAAAACAAGGCGCGCAAGGCTATTCGAGGCTTCTGGCAATGCCGGGATGATGCTGCAAGAAGCAGGCCGCCGGGAAAAGCGATCAAGGTGAGCGCGCCGGCGTGACCTCCGGCAAGAACATGGATGGTTTTGTTTCGCTGTTCACCGACATTGTTCGAGCCAATGGCCTGGCGCACGCGGAAATCCATCTTCAACGCGCGGCGTTGACGCTGCCGGGCTATTTCCGCCCGACCAAACTCTGGGATTTGCTGGTGATTCATCAAGGCGAGTTGATTGCGGCTATCGAGCTGAAAAGCCATATCGGCCCTTCCTTTGGCAACAATTTCAACAACCGGGCGGAAGAGTCCATCGGCACGGCGCACGATTTCTGGACGGCTTACCGCGAGGGCGCTTTCGGCAAGCAACCGCGCCCGTTCGCGGGCTGGTTGATGCTCGTGGAGGATGCGCCGAAGTCACGTTCGCCGGTCAAGGACAAATCACCTCACTTCCCCGTTTCCGCCGAATTCCAGAATGCATCCTATCTGGTAACTACTCAGGTACCCGCTGCCGAACAGTAAATCAGGCGAAACGTGGCTGTGGTGTGTGTCCCTGGAAAGCCAGGGTC
>PFJX01000040.1 GCA_002784045.1 Hydrogenophilales bacterium CG_4_10_14_3_um_filter_63_21 | reverse complement strand
CGTAGTTATTCATACGCCCGACTGAGCAAGACTTTCCAGTGCGGACAAGGGACCAGTGAGGGCGCGCGAGTATTCATGCAATATCCGGGTTAAGGCCTTCGCTGACCGTCGGGTAGTGCAAGCGGAAACGCAATTCTCTCTTGATCCGCTGATTGGAGAGACGGCGCGATTCGCTGAGGAAGCTGCGCATGGCCGGAGTGACGGCGGCGATCACCCGTTCGCGTTCCAGGCGCGGCGGGCGCGGCAGACCGAGGTGATCAGCGACCAGGTCGAACCAGTCGCCCATTTTCAGGCCGCTGTCGTCCACGGCGTTGTAGAGGCGGTTGTTGCGTCCCCGAAACAGCGCGGCGACGGCCAGGCGAGCGAGATCGTCGGCGTGGATGTGGTTGGTGTAGACGTCATCCGCGCTAACGATGGCAGGCAGCGCTTTGCGCACGCGTTCTTCCGGAATGCGGTGCCGCGCATAGATGCCGGGGACGCGCAGCAGGCTGACCCGGGTGCCACGCAGACCAAACTGGCGCAACTGCGTTTCGGCTTCAAAGCGGCGCTTGGCGCGCGGGTTGTTGGGCCGCGCCGGGCGGGTTTCCGCCACCAGCGCGCCAGCGCAGTCGCCGTAGACCCCGCTGGTGCTGATATAAACCAGTTGCGCTAGACTCCGCCCCCGCCCCAGGACCGTCAGCAGGTGGCGGGTGCGCGGGTCGGTTTCTCCAGAAGCCGGCGGCGGCGCGAAGTGCAGTACCGCGTCGACCAGGCCGACCAAGCGCTTGAGGCTGACACGGTCGTCGAGATCACCGAGGAGGGGGGTGACCCCGGCGGCGCGCAGTTCACCACTGCGCTCCGGCGAATGGATCAGGCCATACAGGCGGGCGTGGCCGGCAAGAAGATGGGCGGCGCGCAAGCCCACGTCGCCACAACCCACAATCAGGATACGCATCAGTTTTCGATAGAGAGGAAATCGGGATGTCTCACCAGGTCACCATCCAGCCCAGCGGCCACCATTTTACCGTCAACGCGGGGGAGACTCTGCTTGCCGCCGCCCTCAATTCCGGCTTCTCCCTGCCTTATGGCTGCCGCAACGGCGCCTGTGGCGCTTGCAAAGGCAAGGTCCTCTCGGGCGAGGTGGATTTCGGCAATTACCAGGCCAGCGCGCTGACCCCGGAAGACCAGGCCAGGGGGTTGGCCCTGTTCTGCTGCGCCACGGCGAAAAGCGACCTGGCCATCGAAGCGAAAGAGGTCGCCGCCACCAAGGACGTGCCGGTGAGAACCCTGCCATGTCGGGTGGAGCGCATGGAAAAACTGGCCGACGACGTGATGGCCCTCTGGCTGAAACTGCCAGCCAACGAGCGTTTGCAGTTCCTGCCCGGCCAGTACATCGACTTTCTGCTCAAGGACGGGCAACGGCGCAGCTTTTCACTGGCCAACGCACCGGAGACGGATGCCTTGCTGGAACTGCACGTCCGCCACGTGCCGGGTGGCCACTTCACCGATCAGGTGTTCGCCACCATGAAGGCCAAGGACATCATGCGCATCAACGGCCCGCACGGCGGTTTCTTCCTGCGTGACTCGGACAAGCCGGCGATCTTTGTCGCCGGTGGCACCGGCTTCGCGCCGATCAAGAGCATCCTGGCGCACGCGTTCCACCATGAAATCGAGCGCCAGTTCGTCTTGTACTGGGGTGCGCGCGGCCTGCGCGACCTTTACCAGGCGGCCGTGCCGGCGCGATGGCAGCAGGAGCATGCGAATTTCAGCTTCATCCCGGTGCTCAATCAACCCCTGCCAGAAGACCACTGGCCGGGCCGCACTGGCCACGTGCATGAGGCGGTACTGGCTGACTTCAACGATCTTTCCGGCTACGAGGTCTACGCCTGCGGCGCCCCGCCAATGGTGCAAGCGGCACGCCGCGACTTGATGGCGCGCGGCTTGCCAGAAGACGCTTTCTTCTCCGATGCTTTCGATTACCAATCCAGCCCGGCTTGACCGCTCCAACGCGCCCCGTATAATTCCCGACAGTTTTAATCAACTTTACTCGAGGTTTAGCCATGGACATGAAGGAACAGGTTCACCAGTTGGTCACCACTAACCCGGTGGTGTTGTACATGAAGGGCACGCCGCAGTTTCCCCAGTGCGGGTTTTCCGCCAACGCGGCCAACCTTCTCAAGGCTTGTGGGGTAACCGATTTCGTCGCGGTCAACGTGCTGCAGGATGACGCCATCCGCATCGCCATCAAGGATTACGCCAACTGGCCGACCATTCCCCAGCTTTACATCGGTGGCCAGTTCATCGGCGGTTCCGACATCATGCGCGACCTCTACCAGACCGGCGAACTACAGAAGTTGCTGGCCGCGGCACGGCCTTCGTAGGAGTGGACCGCGTCCGCGATATTTCACGCAAAAGATCGCGGATGCAGTCCGCTCCTACGGGGCAAGCCAGACCTCATTTTGCCCACACCCTGGAAAACGCCGGCTTGGCCGGCGTTTTCCAGGGTGTGGGGCGGAAAGGGAATTACGCCGTGCGCGAGTAGCGCGGTTGGTCCTGGCTGGCTTGTTTGAGGTAGCCGTCGAAGCACATGGCGATGTTGCGCAGGAACAGGCGACCGATGTCGCTGACAACGATGCGCGTCGGCTCCAGGCTGATCAGCCCATCGGCGGCCAGGGGCGGCAGGTCGGCCAGGGCATCGGCGAAGTAGTCGGCGAAGTCGATGTTCCAGGCGGCGGCAAACTTGGGCATATCGAGTTCCAGGTCGCACATGATGCGGTTGATGGCGTCGCGGCGGATCTGGTCGTCGCGCGTGAGCTTGAGGCCGCGTTCCACCGCCAGGCCGCCCTTGCCGATCAGGTTCTGATAACGCTTCAGGTTCTTCTCGTTCTGCATGTAGCAGTTGGGCGTCTGGCTGATGCTGGAGGCGCCAAAGGCGTAGATGTCGCAGTCCTTGTGCGTGGTGTAGCCCTGGAAGTTGCGCCACAGGGTCTTGCTCTCCAGCGCCTTGATGATCTCGTCTTCGGGGCGGGCGTAATGGTCCATGCCGATGTTGAGGTAACCGGCCGCGCCGAGGCGTTCGTGAATTAGTTGTTGCAGGTCCAGGCGGGTAGTAAAACTGGGCAGGTCGTTTTCGTTGATCAGCTTCTGGTGCTTCTTCATCCACGGTACATGGGCATAACCGAAGATGGCGAAACGATCCGGCGCCCACGGAACCACTTTGTCCAGGGTGCGCGCGAAGCTCTCCACGGTCTGGTGCGGCAGGCCGACGATCAGATCCATGTTGATGCTGGAAAAGCCCAGTTCGCGAGCCCAGCGGTAGACGGTATGAATCAGTTCTTCCGGCTGCACCCGGTTGACCGATTTCTGTACCTGCTCATCGAGATCCTGTACGCCGATGGAGAGGCGGTTGAATCCGGCTTCGCGCAGGGCGACCAGATGTTCGCGGGTCAGTTCGCGCGGGTCGGCTTCGCAGCCCATCTCGGCGTCCGCCGCGATGTTGAAACGGCTGCGCAGCATCTCCATCAGGCGGCGGATGTCGGTGGGATTGAGGTAAGTCGGCGTACCGCCACCCCAGTGCAACTGCTTGACCTGCCGGCGCGAATCGGTAAGCGCCGCCACCCGGTCCATTTCCTGTTCCAGGAAGCCCAGGTACTGACTGGCCTTGCTGTAATCGCCCGTGGCGACCATGTTGCAGCCGCAGTAATAGCAAAGCGTGTCGCAGAACGGGATGTGCGTGTACAGCGAGAGGCCCCGCGCCGGGTCTTGGGTATTTTTTATCTCATCGATCCAGTCCGCCTCGGTGAAGCCGGTATGGAAATAGGGCGCGGTGGGATACGAGGTATAGCGCGGCCCAGGTTTACTGTATTTCTCGAGCAGGGCAACGAACTGGGACATGGCGGCTATTCCGAAGTCTGATTGGGAGGCGGATTGTAGGCGGGGCGGGAAATTCCAGGCAAGAAAACGGCCAGGCCTGGTTCAAGCGATCTGCCGATGCCTGCCTGCCATTCGGAATGAAAAAGACGAAATTCTGGCGAAGTCGTCGAAATATCGACGCAGACACGCCATGCCAGCCACACTCTAAGCAGTAACCAATTGATCTTATTGACCCAAAAACCATGCCGGATTAGGCACATCCTTTGCTTAATCACCCAGTGATGGACGAGAGTCCAACCCAACCTCCCTGACCGCCGCAATGGCGGTTTTTCAAGCGGCATCGGTTTCCGATGCCGCTCTTTTTTTGTGCGGTTACGCCGGCGGTGGCGGGTGGGTCGCCAAATCAAAGATAATCGCGCGGCTTTCACAGCCAGGATCGTCATGCGCGGCATCCCTCCGGAAATCTTCAAGGCCTACGACATACGCGGCATCGTCGGTGACACGCTGACACCCGAGTTCGTCGAACTAATCGGCCGCGCCGTCGCCTCCGAAGCGCGCGCGCGGGGCTACGGCGACATCGCCATCGGCCGCGACGGGCGCCTTTCTGGCCCCGCGTTCAGCGCCGCCCTGGCCAAGGGCATTCAGCGTGGCGGCGGCAATGTCATCGACTTGGGGCAAGTGACGACGCCGATGGCCTATTTCGCCGCCACCCATCTCGCTACCCGCTGTGCGGCCATGCTGACCGGCTCGCACAATCCGCCCGAATACAATGGCCTGAAGATCGTGATCGCGGGCGAAACCCTGTCCGGCGAGGCCATCCAGGATTTGCGCCGACGCATCGAAGCCAGTGACTTCACCCGTGGCCAGGGCAGTTACCGGCAATATGACATCGCTGATGAGTATGTCGCGCGCATTACCGGCGAGGTGAGGCTCGCACGCCCCATGAAGATCATCGTCGATGCCGGCAACGGCGTCGCCGGTGCCTACGCGCCCGCGCTGTTCCGGGCGCTCGGTTGCGAGGTGGAAGCCCTGTTCTGCGAGGTGGACGGCACTTTCCCCAACCACCATCCCGACCCCTCGGTGCCCGAGAACCTGGCCGATCTGATCGAACGATTGCGGCAAGGTGATGCGGAAATCGGCCTGGCCTTCGATGGTGATGGCGACCGCCTGGGTGTGGTCGCCAAGAATGGCGCCATCATCTATCCGGATCGCCAGCTCATGCTGTTCGCCGCCGATGTGCTGGCGCGCCATCCCGGTGCCCTGGTCATCTACGACGTGAAATCGACCCGCAATCTGCACCCGTGGATAACCGCGCATGGCGGTCGGCCGATGATCTGGAAGACCGGGCACTCGCTGATGAAGGCGAAAATGCGGGAAACCGGCGCCCTGCTGGCGGGGGAAATGAGTGGCCATGTGTTTTTCCAGGAACGCTGGTACGGCTTCGATGATGGCCTCTATGCCGGCGCCCGCCTGCTCGAATATCTGTCGCAGCAGCCCGACCTCGACGCCACCTTGCACAGCCCGCCGAATAGCGTGAACACGCCCGAACTGCATATCAAGATGCGGGAAGGCGAGCCACATCGGGTGATCGCGCAATTGCGCGAGCGTGCCCATTTCGAGGGCGCGCGCGAGGTCATCACGCTGGATGGCTTGCGCGTGGAATATGACGACGGCTTCGGCCTGATGCGCGCCTCCAATACCACGCCGGTGATCGGAGTGCGTTTTGAGGCCGACAACACGGCCGCTCTGAAGCGCATCCAGGAACAATTTCGGCGCTTGCTCAGCGTTGCGGCGCCCGCCGCACAACTTCCTTTTTAAGCACTCAATGGACCCAATATGACCTCCCCCCTCGTTGGATTGATCATGGGTAGCGTAAGCGACTGGGACACCATGCGCCACGCCGCCGACCTGCTGACCCAGTTCGGCATACCCTTTGAAAAGCGGGTGATTTCCGCCCACCGCGCGCCGGATTTGTTGTTTGAATATGCCGAGACTGCCGCCTCGCGCGGCCTCAAATGCATCATCGCCGGGGCCGGCGGCGCCGCCCATCTGCCCGGCATCGCCGCCGCCAAAACCCATCTGCCGGTGCTCGGCGTGCCGGTCATGTCGAAGGCGTTGAGCGGCATGGATTCCCTGCTCTCCATCGTGCAGATGCCCCGTGGTATCCCTACCGCCACCTTCGCCATCGGCGAGGCGGGCGCGGCCAACGCCGCGCTGTTCGCGGTGGCGATGCTGGCCAACGAGTTTCCGGATATCCGCGAACGCCTGATTACCTTCCGCCAGCGCCAGACTGACAGTGTGCTGGCCACAACTTTGCCGGAAGTGGAATCGTGAACAGCCCCCACGCTCACATTCGTTCGCTGCCCCCCGAGGGGGCGGCCCGGCGCGGCGTTGGGGATAGGGGCAAAGTAGCCAACTCGTAGGAGCGGACCGCGTCCGCAATCTTTTGCGTGGAATATCGCGGACGCGGTCCGCTCCTACTCCAGGCTCAGCACCATCACCTTGCCCTTCTGAACCAGAAGCCGGCCGAAGCCCGCATCAGCGGATGAATCACCAGGGAAAACAAGCGGGGCGTACGCGCACAGGGTGTGCACGGCGCATGTTCAGTCGTTAGCCCGGATATTGCATGAATTCGCGTGATGATCGCGCAGGCCATTGTTTGCAATGGGAATTTTGCGAAGGAGCGGCGTAGTTATTCATATGCCAGACTGAGCAAGACTTTCCAGTGCGGACAAGGGACCAGCGAGGGCGCGCGAGTATTCATGCAATATCCGGGCTGGGCGAAACCAACACGGCGCACGTCGCGTTGGTGCCGCCGCGCACGAACACCCTGCCATCCTCACGCCAGATGACCCGGCCTTCGGCAAACCAGCGCATGGCCATCGGGTAGATGCGGTGTTCCTGTTCGAGCACGCGCGCGGCGAGGCTGGCCGGGGTGTCGTCTGGCAATACCGGCACGGCGGCCTGGACCAGGATGGGGCCGGCATCCACCACCGGCGTGACGAAGTGCACCGTGCAACCATGCAGCTTCACGCCCGCCGCGAGCGCCCGCTCATGCGTGTCGAGGCCGGGGAATGCCGGCAGCAGGGCGGGGTGGATGTTGATCAGGCGGCGCTCGTAATGCAGCACGAAGGCATCGCTCAACACCCGCATGAAACCGGCGAGGATGACCAGATCGGGCTCATGGCGGTCGATCTCGGCCGCCAGCGCGGTGTCGTAAGCGGCGCGGTCGGGGTAATCGCGATGCTTCAGCACCCCGGTGGGAACCCCATGTGCGGCGGCAATTTCCAGGCCTTTCGCCTCCGCCCTGTTGCTGATGACGCAGGCGAACTCGACCGGTAGATCGGCCTCCAGCAGGGCCCGCATATTGCTACCCCGGCCGGAGATGAGGATGACGACTTTCATGCTTCTCCCGGATTGCGATTTACTTTGAGCAGCTTGCCCGCCAAATCATCGGTTTCATGCAGACAACGATGGATGCGCTCCGCCAAGGCCGGGAAATCAGGGTCGAATCGACAGGCCAGAATACCGGCGTGGTTTTGCCCGGCCAGATGCAAACGAATGAAATCCTTGCGATTGAAGGTCAGCAGAGTCCGTCTTTGGGCATGGGCAAAACGCAACACTTCATCGTCGGGAATGGCCGCTCCCGACTTTCCTGCGTCTTGCGTCGTCAATACGTCGTGCCCCAGCGCGCGCAAAGCCTCGACAGCAGGCAGTGGAAAATTCTCGTTGGCGTAACAGCGCGCCATTCACTCCGCCTCTTGGTTCTCGGCGATCAATCTGTCGATCTCGGCACGGTGGCTGCGGTAGAAATGCCAGGCATTGACCAAGTCTTCGGCCGTCAGCGTCGGATACGCCGCCAGCAGTGCCGATTCAGTCAGGCCAGCCTGCCGTGCCTCGACCAATTGCCGCACCGGGATACGAGTACGCACGATGCGCGGTTCGCCGCCACATACGCCGGGTGTGGCCTCGATGCCAGGGACGGCATCAAACAGGTCTTCGCTGAGGACGCGCAACAGGCTGGCCCTGTCTGCCTTGGGCAGGCCTTCGATGGCTCGGGTTGCGTCGATCAAGGTGTTCATCTCAGCTCCAGGTTATCTGTGCGCCTTGCTGCTCCAATAGCTACCCGACGATGACGGTCTGATCCTGCCCCGGCGCGCGCGTGGCGATTTCGCCCAGGCGGTAGACCGTTTCGCCCTGGGCGGTGAGGAAGCGCATGGCGGCTTCGGCATCGCCTGCCGCCACTACGACCACCATGCCGATGCCGCAGTTGAAGGTGCGGTGCATTTCCGCCAGGGCGACGTTGCCCTTTTCCTGTAGCCACTGGAACACCGGTGGGAAAGCCCAGGCGGCGGCCGAGATCACGGCGGTGAGGTCTTCCGCCAGGATGCGCGGGAGGTTGCCGGTAAGGCCGCCACCGGTGATGTGGGCCATGCCCTTCACCGGCATTTCCTGCATCAGCGCGAGCAGGGGCTTCACGTAGATGCGAGTCGGTTCGAGCAGGGTTTCACCCAGGGTTTTGCCGCCGCCGTTACCAGCAAAGTCGCCGGCGAGGTTGGCGCCGCTGACTTCGACGATCTTGCGAATCAACGAATAGCCGTTGGAATGCGGGCCGCTGGCAGCGAGACCCAGCACCGCGTCGCCGGGGCGAATGTCGGCCCCGCCGATGACTTTGGATTTTTCCGCCACGCCCACCGCGAAGCCGGCCAGGTCGTATTCGCCGGCCGGGTACATGCCGGGCATTTCCGCGGTCTCGCCACCGATCAGGGCGCAGCCGGCCAGTTCGCAGCCACGGGCGATGCCGGCGATCACCTGTACCGCGACGTCCACGTCGAGATGGCCGCAGGCGAAGTAGTCGAGGAAGAACAAGGGTTCCGCGCCCTGCACCAGGATGTCGTTGACACTCATGGCAACCAGATCCTGGCCGATGCTGTCGTGCTTGTTCATCTGGAACGCCAGTTTCAGCTTGGTGCCGACGCCATCGGTGCCGGCGATGAGCACCGGCTCTTTGTAGTGCTTCGGCAGTTCCATGAGGGCGCCGAAACCACCGATGCCGGCCAGGACTTCCGGCCGCAGGGTGCGTTTGGCATGAGGCTTGATGCGTTCCACGAGGGAATCGCCAGCGTCGATATCGACACCCGCATCGCGGTAGGAAAGGGAGGTCTGGGGGGAAGATTGAGTGGACACAGCGTGGGTAAGAGTCTGAAAAAACGGTGATATTCTACCGTACATGCCCTTCTCTCCAGCCGCCAACCGCGCTCTGCTCACCCTTCTGGCCACCCTCACCGGCGGCTATGTCTTCTATCTCCTCACGCCCATTCTGATGCCCTTCCTGGTGGCGGCGGCGCTAGCCTATCTGTGCAATCCGCTGGTGGACCGGCTGCAACGCCGAGGTGTGGGCCGCGCGCTGGCCACGGCGCTGGTGCTGCTCGGCCTGGTACTGCTGTTCCTGCTGGTGGCGGCGGTGATGGCGCCGTTGTTCCAGGCGCAGGCGCGTTTGCTGATGCAGCAGGTGCCGCGCGTGGCGGAATGGGGCAGCCAGACCCTGCTGCCGTGGTTTTCCGCCAACTTCGGTGTCGACCTGATGAACGATCAGTCTGACCTCCTGGCCTGGCTCAAGTCGCACACCTCCGAACTCTCGCAACTGACCCGTTACCTGCCGAAACTCACCGACAGCGGCCTGGCGCTGCTGGGTTTCTTCGCCAACCTGTTGTTGATTCCGGTGGTGTTGTTCTACCTGTTGCGCGACTGGCATGGCGTCATCCAGCATCTGGCCGGCTGGATTCCGGCACCGTTGCGGCAGAAGAGCGAGGCCATCGCGGGCGAGGTCGATCGCGTGCTGTCCGAATTCGTGCGCGGCCAGATCATGGTCATTCTGGTCATGTGCGTGTTCTACAGCGTGGCGCTCTGGCTGGCGGGCCTGCATTACGCCCTGGCGGTGGGCCTGCTGGCCGGCATCCTGGTGTTCGTTCCCTATATGGGCGTGGTGGTGGGGGTGTTGCTCGGCAGCCTGGCCGGCTGGGCGCAGTTCGGAGTCAACGCAAACCCGGAGGCAAACCCGCTGGCCGCGCTGATTCCAATCTGGGCGGTATTCGGCATCGGCCAGTTGCTGGAAGGCATGGCCATCACCCCCTGGCTGGTGGGCGAGCGGGTCGGCCTGCACCCGGTGGCGGTGATCTTCGCCCTGATGGCCTTCGGCCAGTTGTTCGGCTTCGTCGGCGTGCTGCTGGCCATTCCCGCCGCCGCCGCCTCCCTGGTGGCGCTGCGCCATCTCAAAGCACAACTGGATTGAGCCCGGGTTGAACATGGCGCACGCACGGGAAGGCTGGGCCGAGGAAAAACGATCCGCCTGGCTGTATCGCATCGTTTCCGACGCGGAATCCGGCACACCGCGCCAGGTGTTGTTCCTGGAATTGGCGCAGTCAGCCGAGAAGCAGGCTGGCTTGTGGGAAGCGGAAATGGCGAAAGCGGGCCTGAGCCCGCCCGCCGCTTTCCGCCCCGACCCGCGTACCCGCCTGGTCGGCTGGCTGATTCCGCGCCTCGGGGTGCGTCCGCTGAAGGGCATGCTTGCCGCCATGAAGGTGCGTGGCATGAGCCTGTACCACACCGCCACGCCACACGGCATGCCCACCAGCCTGGAGCGAATTGACGGCCATCAAACCGCCGGCAGCGGCAATCTGCGCGCGGCGGTATTCGGTATTAACGACGGCCTGGTCTCCAACGCCAGCCTGATTCTCGGCGTGGCCGGCGCCGCCTCGGCGCCTTCGGTCATCCTGCTTTCCGGTATCGCGGGCCTGCTGGCGGGCGCTTTTTCGATGGCGGCGGGGGAATATGTCTCGGTGCGCTCGCAGCGCGAGTTCTACGAGTACCAGATCGCCCTGGAACGCGAGGAACTGGATCAGTATCCCCAGGAAGAAGCGGCGGAACTGGCCCTGATCTACCAGGCCAAGGGGGTTGGCCGGGTCGAGGCGCGGCGCATGGCCGATGCCTTGCTGCGCGACCCCGATCGTGCCCTGGATACCCTGGCGCGCGAGGAACTGGGCCTCAACCCGGACGAGCTCGGCTCGCCCTGGGGCGCGGCAATTTCCTCCTTCCTGGCGTTTTCCCTGGGCGCGTTCATTCCCCTGCTGCCCTATCTGCTGCTCTCCGGCGGCGCCGCGCTCGGCGGCACCTTGATCGCCACCGGCATCAGCCTGTTCAGCGTCGGGGCGACGATCAGCCTGTTCACCGGCAAGCAGGCGCTGATCGGAGGGCTACGCATGTTGGGCATCGGTGGCGCGGCGGGGGCCGCCACCTGGCTGATCGGCCGGTCACTGGGCGTGGCGCTCGGCTAAACTCGCCCCTCCTCACTCCCCACTCCCCACTCCCCGCCATGAACGACCGCACCTTCAGCATCGAATTCTTCCCGCCGAAGACGCCCGAGGGCGTGGAAAAGCTGCGCCACGCGCGGCGGCAACTGGCACAGTTGCACCCCAAGTTTTTTTCCGTGACTTTCGGCGCCGGTGGCTCAACCCGTGAGCGCACGCTGGAAACCGTGCTGGAAATCCAGGGCGAAGGGCTGGCCGCCGCGCCGCACCTATCCTGTGTCGGCTCCACTCACGAGAACATCCGGGAAATCCTGGAAACCTATCGCGCCAACGGCATTCGCCACATCGTCGCGCTGCGCGGCGATCTGCCTTCCGGCATGGCCGATCCGGGAGAATTCCGCCATGCCAACGAACTGGTGAGTTTCATCCGCCAGGAAACCGGCGACTGGTTCGAGATCGAAGTGGCCGCCTACCCGGAAACCCATCCGCAGGCGCGCAACTATCGGGAAGACCTGGAAAACTTCAAGCGCAAGGTGGAAGCCGGGGCGAACGCCGCCATCACTCAATATTTTTTCAACGCCGATGCCTATTTCAACTTCGTCGATGATTGCGCGGAACTGGGCGTCACCCTGCCGATCGTGCCGGGCATCATGCCCATCTCCAACTACAGCCAACTTTCCCGTTTCTCGGCCATGTGCGGCGCCGACATTCCGCGCTGGCTGGCGCGCAAGCTGGAGAGTTATTGCGATGACACCGCCTCGATCAAGGCTTTCGGACTGGATTTCATAACCGGGCTATGCGAACGCCTGATCGAGGGTGGCGCCCCCGGCCTGCATTTCTACACGCTGAACCAGGCCGGCCTGACCACCACGCTTTGGCAACGGCTTGGACTGAACTAACCGCCTGTTCCTGGTATAGGGGGCCGTCTTAAAGGCTTATAGTGCCAATAAAAAAAGAAACCGGGCGGCGGAGTGACTCCGCAAGCCCGGCCAAGAAAAATTGTTTTCTTGTCGCCTCCCCAACCCCCTCAGGTGTCGAGGGATTGCAGACCCCCGGTCTGCGCATACACGCACTCATACTAATAGGGGTCAAGACCCGGGTGAAATCTGTCGTTAGTACGACATTATTAGTGCTTAAGTTATAAGGAATCGGTCGTGAAAGTACTGCTGGCGGATGACCACCCCCTGTTCCGTGAAGGGATCAAGCCTGTGCTGCGGAAGCTGTATCCCGATCTGGAAATCATCGAGGCGATCGACTACCCCTCCGCTTTCACCGCCATGCATCAGGCTGGGGAAGTCGATCTGGTACTGATTGACCTGACCATGCCGGGCATGTCCGGGCTCGATGGGGTGATCCGATTCCGCGCCGCCTTTCCCGAGACTCCCCTGGTCGTGCTATCGGCTTCGGAACAACCCGAGGACATCCATCAACTGCTTACCACCGGGGCCCTGGGTTACATCACCAAATCGTCTCCCAGCGAAGTCATCCTGGGTGCCCTGCGCCTGGTACTGGCCGGAGGCGTCTACATTCCACCCAGCCTGCTCGACTATCGCAACTACGCCGCCGAGCACGATTCCTCGCGTCCCGCGGCGCTGACCTCGCGCCAGATGGAAGTGCTGCGTGAGTTGGTCAAAGGCCAGAGCAACAAGCAGATCGCCATGGCGCTCAAGGTCACCGAGGGCACGATCAAAATCCACCTGGCCACCGTCTTCCGCATCCTCAAGGTCAACAACCGCACCGAAGCCGTGCTCGTGGCCCAGAAGATGGGCCTCAACGAACCAGCCTGATTGCCATGGAAGCAGGCACACCCCCCGTGCGGCCCGCGGGCGGTTTTCGCCAGAGCCTGCGTTATCGCATTCTTCTCCTGGGCCTGCTCCCGACACTGGTTGCGGTCGGCCTGTTCGCCACCTATTTTGCCCAGCACAGCATTGCCGCCGCTGAACGGCAGTTGCGGCAGCAGGGCCAGGATATGGCCCGGCAATTAGCCGAGGCGGTTGCCTTCGAACTGTTCTCCGGCAATCTGCCCTATGTGAAGCGGCTGCTGGATTTCGAGCGCAACGCGCGCCAGGCCGTCGCGGTCGGCATCGCCGAAGACCGGCGATGGATACTGGTCAGCGGCTCGGCTTTGTTGCTGCCCAGCCTGGCTGGCGCAGCCCCGGCCGCCGACGCGTGGGATGGCCAGTACCCGTATTTTTCGCACCCGGTCGGGCTACCCGGTTCCACCGAACAAGACCCTTATCTCGAACTCGACCGACGCCTCGGCCGCCACGCCGTGGTCGTTGCCGTGCTCAGCCGAGAGCCCGTGCGGCAGACCCGGAAGCAGGTGTGGCGGGCCGCCCTGGGTATGGCCGGCCTGGCGCTATTGCTGGCGCTGGCGCTGGCCTGGCGTCTTTCGCTGCGCCTCTCCCGGCCCCTGCACGGCGTCACCCGAGCCGTGGCGCAACTAGCGGATGGCCGTCTGGCCGTGCGCGTCCCGCCGGTCTCCTCGGGTGAACTGGGGGAGTTGGAGCGCGGTGTCAACCGCATGGCCGCCGCGCTGGAAGAGAGCCAGCGCGAACTGGAACAGCGGGTACGGAATGCCACCGGCGAACTGCTGGCGCAGAAAGAGGCGGCGGAAGCGGCGGTGCTGGCCAAGTCGCGCTTTCTCGCCGCCACCAGCCATGACCTGCGCCAGCCGCTACACGCGCTGACCCTGCTGATCGCCGCCTTGCGCGAACGTGGCCTGGCGGGCGAAGCCCAGCGTCTGCTGGAACTCATCGACGGCTCGGCCAGCGCGCTGGAGAGCTTGCTCAACGCGCTCCTCGATCTCTCGAAACTCGACGCCGGTGTCGTGGCGGCGCATCGGGAATGTTTCCCGGCGCAACGCACCCTCGACAACCTGGCACGCCAGTTCGCGCAGGAGGCGCGGGAAAAAGGGCTGCGCCTACGTATTCATGGCAGCGCCTGCTGGCTGCGCAGCGACCCGATTCTGCTGGAGCGGATTCTCAACAACCTGGTCAGCAATGCCCTGCGCTACACCGATCACGGCGGGGTATTGGTGGGATTGCGGCGAGCGCCCGACGGGGTGCGCTGCGAGGTACGCGACAGCGGGCGCGGCATCCCGGCGGCATTCCGCGAACGCATCTTCGAGGAGTATTTTCAGTTGGAAAACCCGGAGCGCCATCGCGGCAAGGGTCTCGGCCTCGGCCTGGCCATCGTCTCGCGCCTGGCGCGCCTCCTGGACAGCGAAGTCGAGGTGGCATCGACGCCAGGCCGCGGTTCCTGTTTTCGCTTTTTGGTGGCGCGCTGCCCACCACTTGAACATCGCGCGCCGACGCAGCCGGCCGCGTTCGTCCTGCCGCTGGTTGGCACCCTGGTGGCCTGCATCGACGATGACGAACAGATACTGGAGGCGATGGCGCGGGTGTTCGCTGGGTGGGGTATGGAAATGGTGGCCGGCAGTGAGGCCGCCACGGTGCGCGATGAACTCCGCGAACTCGGACGCGCACCCGACCTGATTCTGTCCGACTACCGCCTGCGCGGCGGGCACACCGGCATTGACGCGGTGCGCCTGTTGCGGGAAGCGTTCGGGGCTTCCATCCCGGCCGCCTTGATCACCGGCGACACCGCGCCGGAAACCATTCAGGCCATCAACGCCTCCGGCCTGGCGCTTCTGCACAAGCCTTTGAAACCGGCCAAGCTACGCGCCTTTCTCTCCCACCTGTGCGCGGGGCGGTAGGCGGGCCGAACTCGCGCTACACGCAAGCGAAATGCCCAGTGGGCTGAACAATCACAAAAACGTCAGAACCGCGTAACCCGGTTTTCCTCGTTCGCCAGCACTTCCGCGCCGGAGCCGACTAGCTGCGCATCGGGGGCGTGGGCGACATGCTCGTCCTTGTCCGGATAGGGCAGGCTGTGCAGGAAATGGCGCATGCAATTGAGGCGCGCGCGCTTCTTGTCGTCGGACTTGACCACCACCCAGGGGGAATCCGCCGTATCGGTATGGAAGAACATGGCGTTCTTGGCATCCGTATAGTCGTCCCACATGTCCAGCGACTTGATGTCGATGGGCGACAGTTTCCAGTGCTTGAGCGGGTCATCGCGGCGCGAGACAAAGCGGCGCAACTGTTCCTCGCGGCTCACCGAGAACCAGTACTTGTAAAGATGCACGCCGCTGTTCACCAACATGCGTTCCAGTTGCGGCGTCTGGCGCAGGAACTCCAGGTATTCGTGCGGCGTGCAGAAGCCCATTACCCGCTCGACACCGGCGCGGTTGTACCAGGAGCGGTCGAAAAAGACCATTTCGCCGGCGGTCGGCAGATGTTGGATATAGCGCTGGAAGAACCACTGCCCGCGCTCGTGATCCGAGGGCTTGTCCAGCGCCACCACGCGAGCGCCACGCGGGTTCAGGTGCTCCATGTAGCGCTTGATGGTGCCGCCCTTGCCGGCGGCGTCACGGCCCTCGAACAGGATCACGACTTTCTCGCCGCTCTCGCGCACCCAGTTCTGTACCTTGAGCAGTTCGATCTGCAACTTTTCTTTTTGCGCCTCGTATTCGGCGCGGCGCATCCGGGTGCGGTACGGGTAACTGGCGGGCAGCGGCGCGTAATCGCTCTCCTCGTTGCTGCCATGCGGCGCATGCGCCACCGCCAGCGCGGCGGGCCCGTGGCTGACCGCTTCGATCGCGGCGGCGCCAGGATTGGGCGCAGGCGCTTCCGCGGGCACGGCCACCGCGGCGGCGGTGTCCACCAGCGGCTTGCGGCGGCGGGTTCTGGAAGCGGGGCGGGGCGCGGCAGGCTTGGTTTCCGTCATGGCGATCTCCTGGGTAAAAAAGCTGAGAATTATCGGCCTCTGATTCGCGCCGGTTGATGGAATGTTCTTATCCCCGGGCCGGCAAATCCGTAGACTTGCACTCCATTCATTCGACCTGTTTATGGCGCATCCCATGCAACTCTTCCGTATTCTGCAATCCCAGGGTTTTGGCGTGCGTCGCGCCTGTCGCGAGTTGATCGAGTCAGGGCGGATCAAGGTCAATGGTGTGGTGGTCGATGACCCCGAATTCGAGTGTGCCACGGAAGCGCTGACCTTGACTCTGGATGGCCAGGACTGGCGCTATCGCGAGAAGGTCTACCTGGCGCTGCATAAGCCGGCGGGCTACGAATGTTCCCGCCAGGCGCAGCACCATCCCAGCGTATTCAGCCTGCTGCCGGCGCCGTTCGTGGAACGCGGGGTGCAGCCCGTGGGGCGGCTGGATCAGGATAGCAGCGGGTTGTTGCTGCTGTCTGACGACGGCGCCTTCATCCACCGTTACACCGCGCCGAAAAAAGCCATCGGCAAGCGCTACCGGGTGGCCTGCAAACATCCGGTGAGCGAGGCGCAGATCGCCGCCCTGCTGGCCGGGGTGCAATTGCGCGATGAGCCGGCGCCGATCGCCGCGCGGGCCTGTCTGCGGGTGAGCGAGAACGTCATCGATCTGGGCATCGGCGAAGGTAAATACCATCAGGTCAAACGCATGCTGGCCGCCGCCGGAAATCGCGTTGAAGCACTCTGCCGGACACAGGTCGGCGGCTATGCGCTGCCCGCCGATCTGGCGCCGAAGCAGTGGCGTTATCTGGAAGAAGAAGACCTGGCGCGTCTGGCGGAAGCGGCATAGCTCGCTGTACCATTCACTTGACCGGCCGCGCGCCGGGTTTTTTTTGTCTTTTTTGCGGGGTTAGCCATGGCCGTAGTGGATCTCAACGAACAGAATTTCGAGGAAACCATCCTCAACAACGACTTTGTCATCATCGACTTCTGGGCGCCCTGGTGCGGCCCCTGTCGCGGCTTCGCGCCGGTCTATGACCAAGCCTCGGAAAAATACCCGAACATCGTATTTTCCAAGGTCAACACCCAGGACGAGCAGGCGCTGGCCGGGCATTTCCAGATCCGTTCCATCCCCACCCTGATGATCTTCCGCGAGCACGTCATCATCTATTCGCAGCCCGGCGCCATGCAGGCCAGCCAGCTCGACGACCTGATTGCCCGCGCCAGCGAATTGGATATGGCCAAGGTCCACGCGGAAATCGCCGCCGAGGCGGAGAAGGGCTAACGATCACGGCGGTGAGGCCACCGGGTGCCGGTGTAGCGCCCCGCGCCGATCGCCCTGGGTGAACCCGGTCGGGGCGTTTTCAATGCCTCGCCCGAGGGCGATCACCTTGAACAGCTCGCCCATTTCCGTGGGTTGCAGCAACTTCTGCAAGGCCGAAGCGGCGCGCAGGGTGTCCAGCGTTCCCGGCTGCATTTCCGCCAACAAATCCAGCAGTCCCGCGTTCAGCAGGAAATTGGCCTGGCTGGTATAGCCCAGCAGGTCGAGTCCGGCATCCTGCCCCGCCTTCGCCACCGCGCTGAAATCGACGTGCGCGGTGAGGTCCGCCAGGCCTGGCAGGTAAAAAGGATCGTCCAGGCTGTGGTGGCGGTAATGGACTTTCAGCGTGCCCATGTAGCGTTGTGGGTGATAGAACTCGGCGGCCGGGAAACCATAGTCGAGAAACAGCAACAGGCCGCGCCGCAGCCGCTCGGCCAGGCTGGCAATCAGGGCACTCGCCGCCGGGCTGATTTCCGTCAGATAGCCGCCCACCTCCGGCAAAGTCAGCGCCCTCTCGAACAGCGGCCCCGCACTCAAGGCGCGATCTTCCCAGGCAAGGCCCTCACCCCAGATCACGCCGCGCTCGAACACGCCCGCCGGGGTGCGATGCAGCAGAGCCACCGGCAGGGCATCCAGCACCTCGTTGCCCAGCACCACGCCGGTTATTTCACCCGGCAGGGTCTCCAGCCAGCTCACCCGAGGCAACAGATGCGGCACTTTTTCTTGCAGCAAGGCGCACTGGCGCGCACGCAGGTCGGGGCTGACTTCCAGGATCAGATAGTGTTCCGGCGGCCTCCCCAGGCTCTCCAGTTCCAGTAGCAGATCGAGCGCCAGGTGGCCGCTACCGGCGCCGAGTTCGAGAATATCGCCGCCAGTCGCTTCCAGCACGGTGGCAATCTGCCGCGCCAGGATGCGGCCGAACAGGGGGGTCATTTCCGGCGCGGTGACAAAATCCCCCGCCGTCCCCAGTTTGGCGGTGCCGCTGGCGTAATAACCGAGGCCGGGCGCGTAGAGGGCCAGTTCCATATAACGCGCAAAAGGCAACCAGCCGCCGCTGGCGGCGATCTCGGCGCGGATCAGTTCGACCAGGCGGGCGCTATGGGCGAGGGCTTCGGGAGCGGGAATGGGTAGTGAGGTCATGGCGGCTGTGCTAGTTTTGCCAGCCATGATAACGGCAACACGCACCCCCTCATGATTGTCGCCATCCTCGGCGCCGGCCCCGCCGGCATGTCCTGCGCCAATGCCTGCCTGTCGTTCGGCTTGACGCCGGTAGCCATTGAACGCGGCGACCATCTCGGCGGCGCCCAACGCAGCAACTTCCATCCCAATCTGTGGATGCTGGGTTTTCCCGGAGAAACCGGCGAGCAGATGACACAGCGGCTGGCGGCGCATTACCGCGAGTTGCCCCTTACCACCCACTTCCGCGCGGAGGTCACCCAGGTGCAGCGCAGTGGCAACCGCTTCCTGCTGACTCTGGCTGGCGCCGAGGGCAGCCGCACCCAGGCGGCCGACGCCATCGTGCTCGCCACCGGCACGCGCCCGCGCGCCACCCCGGCGTTGGCGCAATTCGCCGCCCTCTGCCCACGCGCCATCATCGGCCCGCTTTCCAACACCATCCGCGACGGCATTCGTGATACCGACGTGCTGATTCTGGGCGGTGGCGACAACGCGCTCGACCACGCGCTGTTCCTCGCCGAACGTGGCAATCGCGCCGTGGTCTGTACCCGCGCCGGATTTTCCGCGCGGCGCCCCTTCATCGCGGCCTGCCAGGCACACGATGAAATCGAATTGCGCGCGCACTGTTCGTTGCCCCGGCTGGCCTGTGGTGACAACCGCGTCATCGCGACCTGGCCGGAGCACGCGCGCGCCTTCGACTGGCTCCTGGTGATGTATGGTTATTTGCCCAACACCGAGGTGCTGGCGCGGTTCGACCCGGCGATCCGCCCGGCACTCACCGGCAACGGTTACTTGCATGTGGATGCCTGGCAGCGCAGCAGCGTCCCCGGCATCTACGCCGCCGGGGATGTCACCGATTCACCGCAACCCTCGGTAGCCACGGCCATGGCCCAGGGCCTCACCGCCGCGCGCGCGGCGGAACGGGATTTGCCCGCGTCATAAAACCTTCACGCAACCGTCATACCATGCCGCTCATCCAGTCCACTCAGTGAGGCGCGCATGTCCGCCAGCATTCTCATCGTCGAAGACGAACCCGGCATTCAGGAACTGCTCAAGTTCAACCTGGGCCATCACGGCCATGAGGTGATTGTGGCTTCGGATGCCGAGGAAGCCAGCGCGCGCATGCGCGATAGCCTGCCCGACCTGATCCTGCTCGACTGGATGTTGCCCGGTGCGTCCGGCATCGAACTGGCACGGCGAATCCGTAGCGATCCGCGCCTGAAGGACATTCCCATCATCATGCTCACCGCGCGCGGCGACGAGCGCGACAAGGTGCTGGGGCTGGAAACCGGTGCCGACGACTACATCACCAAACCCTTCTCGCCGCGCGAATTGATGGCGCGCATCCAGGCCGTGCTCCGCCGCCGCGCGCCGCAGATGACCGAAGACACGGTGGAAATCGCGGGCTTGCGGCTCGATCCGGTCGCGCACCGCGTCCATGGCGATGGCAGCCCGCTCGATCTCGGCCCCACCGAATTCCGTCTGCTGCACTTCCTGATGACCCATGTGGAACGGGTCTATTCGCGCTCGCAACTGCTCGATCAGGTGTGGGGTGACCATGTGTTCGTCGAGGAACGCACGGTGGATGTGCACATCCGCCGCCTGCGCTCGGCCCTGGAGCCCACCGGACACGACCGCCTGATCCAGACCGTGCGCGGTGCCGGCTATCGGCTTTCTAGCAGTCTGTCGGACTTTGGTCGTCGATAGCGAGAAACGGCCCCAGCGAGGCCAGTTTTTGCCAGATTTGCCGCCGCATAGCCCGGCTATAGGGCAAAAAGCCGGTGAAAAATGGGCCGCTGCGGTCGATTTGCAGCCGACGATTCCAAAGCCCGACAGGCTGCTAGCCATCTCGCCTGACGTAGAATTCAGGGCGTTCCCCTCCCCGTAGTCCGCATGTCCTTCTGGTGGCGCCCCCTGCTGTTCGTCCTGGCCCTCGGCCTGCTGGCGCTGATCCTGACGACGGGCGGGAACGCCGGCAACGGCTGGATGCTGTTCGCGGCCGGCCTGCTGATTTATCTGATCTACCAGCTACGCCAGCTCTCCCGCCTCTCCGCCTGGCTTGCCAGCGCCGAGCGTCCGCCGTTATCCGGCGACGGTCTCTGGGGCGATGCCTTCTACCGTCTGGAAAAGTTGCTGCGCGCCCGCCAGGGCGCCCAGCAAAAGACCGCGGCCGATCTGGAACAGATGCTGGAAGCCACCCGTTCGCTGCCGGACGGCGTGGTGATCCTCGACCAGGACAACCGTATTGTCTGGCTCAACGCCGCCGCTGAACGCCTGCTTGGCCTTTCGCCGAAGCGCGACCTCGGCCAATTCGTGCTCTACCTGCTGCGCAACTCGCGTTTTGTCGAATGGCTGATGTCGGAAGACCTGGCGCGCACCCTGACCCTGGATTCGCCCTCCGCGCGGGAACACACGCTGTCGCTGCAGATTGTGCCGCTGCCGCGCCTGCAGAAAATGCTGGTGGCGCGCGACATCACCGAATTGGCGCGGGTGGAGGCCATGCGCCGGGACTTTGTCGCCAATGTCTCGCACGAACTGCGCACTCCCATTACCGTCATCCTCGGCTTTCTCGAAGCCTTCGAAGACATGCCCGACGCGGAGCCGGGCGAGTTCCGCAAACACATCCCGCTGATGCGCGAACAATCCGAGCGCATCCGCCGCCTGATCGACGACCTCCTGGCCCTGGCAAAGCTGGAAAGCGAGCCGGATGCCAAGGATGAAACCGTGGACATGCCCGTGCTGGCCCGACGCCTCGCCGACGAAGCGGAAACCCTGAGCCAGGGGCGGCATCGGATCAGCCTTGGCCTGGATTGCCGGGCTCGCCTCATCGGCAACAGCCAGGAGCTCTACAGCGCCCTGGCCAACCTGGTGACCAATGCGGTGCGCTACACCCCGGCGGGCGGACAGATCGGCATTCGCTGGAGCATGGCGGATAACGGCTCCGCGAGCTTTTCCGTGGCGGACACTGGCGAGGGCATCGAGGCGCTGCACCTCCCCCGCCTCACCGAGCGTTTCTATCGGGTCGATCGCGGCCGTTCGCGCGCCAGCGGCGGCACCGGCCTCGGCCTGGCCATCGTCAAGCACGTGCTGCAACGACACCAGGCACGGCTGAAGATCGACAGCACCGTGGGCAAGGGCAGCACCTTCACCGCGCAATTCCCGCCCGAACGGGTGATCCCCGAACCCACAATGCCGGCTGAAGAAGCGTAATCGTAGCCTGGGTTAAGCGCAGCGCAACCCAGGGGGAAGCGAAGCGCCCACGCAGGCGTCAGTCGAGCAGGCGGTGCCGCGCCTCTTCATACTTCTCGGCGGTGCGGGCCACCACCTCGGATGGCAATTCCGGCCCCGGCGCCTGTTTATTCCAGCCGGACCGGGTCAGCCAGTCGCGCACGTACTGCTTGTCGAAACTGGGCGGGTTGCTGCCGACCTGGTATTGATCCAACGGCCAGAAGCGCGAGGAATCGGGGGTAAGCACCTCGTCGATCAGGGTCAGCGTGCCGTGCTCGTCGAGGCCGAATTCGAACTTGGTATCGGCGATGATGATGCCGCGGCTGAGGGCATAGCCCGCCGCCGCCTGGTAGAGGGCGATGGCGGCATCGCGCACCCGGACGGCCAGGTCGGCGCCGAGCAATTCGGCGCAACGGGCAAAGTCGATGTTTTCGTCGTGTTCACCCACGGCGGCCTTGGTGGACGGGGTAAACATCGGTTGCGGCAGCTTTTCCGCCTGCTTCAGCCCGGCCGGCAAGGGGATGCCGCAGACCGATCCGGTCTTCTGGTAATCGGCCCAGCCGCTGCCGACCAGATAGCCGCGCACGATGGCTTCCACCGGCAAGGCCTTGAGCCGCTTGACGACGCTGGCGCGGCCCGCCACCTGAGCACGTTCATCCGGCGCCACCACGTCCTCCGGCGCGGTGCCGGTAAGCTGGTTGGGCAGAATCTGCGCGAGTTTACTGAACCAGAAATTCGCCACCGCCGTAAGCACGTGGCCCTTGCCTGGAATCGGGGTTGGCATGACGACGTCGAAGGCGGACAGGCGGTCAGTGGTGACGATCAACATGCGCTGGCCGTCCACCGCATAGATGTCGCGCACCTTGCCTGTGTGGAGCAGCGGCAGGGACTGAATGGTCGATTGGTAGAGGGCGTCGGTCATGGTGTTTGAAAGGGCGGTTGCCGAAAGCTCGGCATTCTACCGTGGCGGCGTACTGGCCTTGGCCGTCCTGTTCACGCTTCGCTGAGCAAGATGAGCTGATGGCCTTTGAGCTCGATCAAGCGTCTTGTCTCCACGCTCAGTTGCGCCGGATCGGTCAGGGCGACGCTGGCGATGCCCCGGTAGCGCCCAAGATAACGGAGGATCTCTTCGCCCATGTCGCCGTGGGCGCTGCTCAGGCGGTAATCGACGCCACTGTGCTCGAGGCGAAGCAGCAGGACGGCGAGGAGCGTGGTTGGTTCGCGCGGCGGGTTGATCAGAAGAATGTCCAGACGCGGACACAGATGCACACAGCGCCGAAACACGGTGGCGAGGAGTTCACGCCCCAGCGTGTGGCCATCGAGTGCCAGGAGGGCGCGGGTGTGGAGCTTGTGCTGCGATGACATCCGGGGAAACGGCTACGCCAAGTAAAAAAGCGGCCCCGGAGGGCCGCTTTCAGGGTGACAGGCGTTCACCAAGGCCTTAGTTGACCTTGGGGTCCAGCTCGCCCTTGTCATAGCGCTTCTGCATTTCTTCCAGGCTGTAGACCTTGCCGATCTTGCTGGCCTGGCCTGCCGCGCCAAAGGCTTCATAGCGCGCCTGGCAGATGCCGGACATCCCTTTGGTGGCTTCCTTCAGGAACTTGCGCGGGTCGAAGTTGGCGCGGTTTTCCGCCAAGTGCTTGCGGACCGCGCCGGTGGAGGCCATGCGCAGGTCGGTGTCGATGTTGACCTTGCGCACCCCGTTCTTGATGCCTTCGACGATTTCCTCGACCGGCACGCCATAGGTCTGGCCCATGTCGCCGCCGTAGCTGTTGATGATCGCGAGCCAGTCTTCTGGTACCGAGGAGGAACCGTGCATGACCAGGTGGACATTGGGGATGCGGGCGTGAATTTCCTTGACGCGGTCGATACGCAGCACCTTGCCGGTAGGCTTCTGAGTGAATTTGTAGGCGCCGTGGCTGGTGCCGATGGCGATGGCCAGAGCGTCGACCTTGGTTTTGGTCACGAAATCGGCGGCCTCGTTAGGGTCGGTCAGCAATTGGTCGTGGGACAGTTTGCCCTCGGCGCCGTGGCCGTCTTCCTCGCCGGCCATGCCGGATTCCAGCGAACCCAGGCAGCCCAGTTCGCCTTCCACCGAGACGCCGCAGGCGTGCGCCAGTTCGGCCACCTTGCGGGTGGCCTCGACGTTGTATTCGTAGCTGGACGGGGTCTTGGCATCAGCCATCAGGGAGCCGTCCATCATCACCGAGCTGAAACCGGACTGGATGGAACGGAAGCAGATGCTGGGGGAGGCGCCGTGATCCTGGTGCATGCAGACGGGGATCTGCGGGTAAGACTCGATCGCGGCCAGGATCAGATGGCGCAGGAACGGCTCGCCGGCGTAGGAACGCGCCCCGGCCGAGCCTTGCAGGATCACCGGGCTGTTGGTGGCGGCGGCGGCCTGCATGATGGCCTGGACCTGTTCCATGTTGTTGACGTTGAAGGCCGGCAGGCCGTAGCCGTGTTCGGCGGCATGGTCGAGCAGTTGACGCAGGGAAATCAGAGCCATCTTGGGTTCTCCTGTTAAGTGAATTGAATCAGGCTGAAGTTTTGAATCAGGCCTTTTTGCGTTCGCCAACGCGAACGATCTTCAGGGTATTGGTACCACCCGGTTTACCAATCGGCTCGCCAATGGTGAGCAGAATCAAGTCGCCGTTGCGTACCGCGCCGCGCCGCCGCAGTTCGTCTTCCGCTTCGGCAAGCAAACGATCACGCTCGTTGCTGGAAGGGCGGAAGTTGACTGGATAGACGCCGCGGAAGAGGGTGACCTTTCTACGGGTCTCGACTTCCGGCGTCAAGGCGTAGATCGGTACATGAGTGCTGATCCGGCTCATCCACAAGGCGGTGGAGCCGGACTGGGTCATGGCGGCGATCGCCTTGATGTTGAGGTTGAGCGCGGTAAAGGCCGCCGACATGGCAATGGCCTCGTCTACCCGTAGGAAACCGTGGTCGAGCATGCCCCGGTGCAGGCTGGATTCGAGTTCCTTCTCCGCTTCCAGACAGACCCGGTGCATCGCGGAAATGGCTTCCACCGGATACTTGCCGGCGGCCGTCTCGGCCGACAGCATCACCG
Source organism: Hydrogenophilales bacterium CG_4_10_14_3_um_filter_63_21 (assembly GCA_002784045.1). Lineage (GTDB taxonomy): Bacteria > Pseudomonadota > Gammaproteobacteria > Burkholderiales > Thiobacillaceae > PFJX01. Next base: position 35,900 of record PFJX01000040.1, on the reverse strand, counting down.
CATCGGTGCCATCCAGCACCGCATTGGCCACGTCGGAGACTTCGGCCCGGGTCGGGATCGGGGACTCGATCATGGATTCCATCATCTGGGTGGCGGTGATGGTGAGCTTATTTTTCTCGCGCGCCATCCGGATCATGCGTTTTTGCAACGCGGGCACGGCTGCGTCGCCGACTTCCACCCCGAGGTCGCCGCGCGCCACCATGATCGCGTCGGAGGCGTTAAGGATGTCATCGAGCGCTTCGATGGCTTCCGTGCGCTCGATCTTGGCGACAATCCAGGCGCGGCCGCCGGCCGCGTGCAGGATTTCCCGCGCCTGCTGAATGTCGGCGGCGGAACGCGGGAAGGAGACGGCGAGGTAATCCGCCTTGATCATCGCGGCAGTCTTGATGTCCTCAATGTCCTTCTCGGTCAGCGCGGCCGCGGAAAGCCCGCCGCCCTTGCGGTTGATGCCTTTGTTGTTGGACAGCACGCCGCCCTGCACGACCTTGCAGAACACTTCGTTATCCTTGACCTCTTCCACCCACATCTCGATGCGGCCGTCGTCGAGCAGCAGGGTGGCGCCACGGGCGACGTCGCGCACCAGTTCCGGGTAGTCGAGGCCAACCCGGGTCTGGTCGCCCAATTTGCAGGTGGCATCGAAAATGAAGGGGTCACCCGGCTTCAGGGTGATCTTGTCGTCTTTGAACTTGCCGATGCGTATCTTCGGCCCTTGCAGGTCCACCAGCACGCCGACGGCGCGCCCGCGAGTCTTGGCGAGCGAACGCACCAATTCGCAGCGTTGTTGATGTTCCTCAGGCGTGCCGTGGGAAAAATTAAGGCGGACGACGTCCACCCCGGCTTCCAGCATCCGATCCAGGACCTTGGGGTCGGAACAGGAGGGGCCGAGGGTGGCGACGATTTTGGTTCTACGTAGCATGATTTATCCGGAAGTCGTAGGAGCGGACCCTGTCCGCGATGCAACGGGGGGCTATCGCGAACACAGTCCGCCCCTACGATCAGCCGGCCGCACGCTTTTCCAGGATGTCCACGGCGGGCAAAACCTTGCCCTCCAGATATTCCAGGAAGGCGCCGCCGGCGGTGGAGATGTAGGACACCTTATCGTAGATGTCGTACTTCTGGATGGCGGCGATGGTGTCGCCACCGCCGGCCAAGGTGAACGCGCGGGTCTGGGCGATGGCCATGGCGATGGCCTGGGTGCCGGCGCCGAACTGGTCAAACTCGAATACCCCCACCGGGCCATTCCATACCACGGTGCCGGCTTTCATGATGATGTCGACGAGTTGCTGAGCGGACTTGGGGCCGATGTCAAAGATCATGTCGTCGTCGGCCACCTCACCGGCGGTTTTCAGCACGGCGGGCTCATTGGTGTCGAATTTCTTGCCGCAGACCACGTCCACAGCAATGGGGATGGTAGCGCCGCGCGCGGTCATCTTGGCCATCAGGGCCTGGGCGGTGGGGATCAGGTCGGTTTCACAGAGGGACTTGCCGACGTTCTTGCCGGTGGCGGCCAGGAAGGTGTTGGCGATGCCGCCGCCGACCACCAGTTGTTCACACTTCTCGGACAGCGCCTCCAGCACGGTCAGCTTGGTGGAGACCTTGGAGCCGCCGACGATGGCCACCATCGGCCGGGCCGGGTTGGCCAGGGCTTTGTCCAGGGCTTCCAGTTCCTGGCTAACCAGTTTGCCGGCGCAGGCCACCGGCGCGAACTGGGCGATGCCATAGGTAGAGGCCTGGGCGCGGTGCGCGGTACCGAAGGCGTCCATCACAAATACGTCGCACAGGGCCGCATATTTGCGCGCGGTCTCCTCCACATTCTTCTTCTCGCCTCGGTTGACGCGGCAGTTTTCCAGCAACACGACTTCGCCCTCGGCGACGTCGAAACCGCCGTTCACCCAATCCTTGATCAGGCGCACCGGGCGGCCCAGCTTGGCGGCCATGACGTCGGCCACCGGCTGCAGGGAAATTTCAGGCGTCCATTCGCCTTCCGTCGGACGCCCCAGGTGGGAGGTGACCATGACCCGGGCGCCGGCTTTCAGGGCGTGCTCGATGGTGGGCATGGACGCGGTAATACGCGCGTCGGAGGTGACCTTGCCGTCCTTGACCGGCACGTTCAGGTCGGCGCGGATGAAGACACGCTTGCCCTTCAAATCGAGGTCGGTCATGCGGAGAAATTTGGCCATTTGGGTACTCCTGGAAAGTAAGTGGTAAGGGTTGAGTAAACTCAGGCCTTACGGCTCACGAACGGCAAGGGGCAAGGAAAACCTTGCACCTTGCCCCTTGAAACTGTCTTACTTGGCCACGTGCTGAACCAGACGCAGCATGTTGCAGGTGTAGCCGTACTCGTTGTCGTACCAGGACACAACCTTGATGAAGGTGTCGTCCAGGGCGATGCCAGCTTCGGCATCGAAGGTGGAGGGGGCGCTGTTGCCACGGAAGTCAGTGGAAACTACTTTCTCGTCGGTGTAACCGAGCACGCCCTTCAAGGCGCCTTCGGAGGCCGCTTTCATGGCGGCGCAGATGTCGGCATAGGAAGCGGGTTTGAGCAGTTCAGCGGTCAGGTCGACTACGGAAACATCGGAGGTGGGCACGCGGAAGGCCATGCCGGTGAGCTTCTTGTTCAGCTCGGGGATGACCTTGCCGACCGCCTTGGCCGCGCCGGTGGAAGACGGAATGATGTTTTCCAGGATGCCGCGGCCGCCGCGCCAGTCCTTGTTGGACGGGCCGTCGACGGTCTTCTGGGTGGCGGTGGCGGCGTGCACGGTGGTCATCAGGCCGCGCTTGATGCCCCAGTTGTCGTTTAGCACCTTGGCCACCGGGGCCAGGCAGTTGGTGGTGCAGGAAGCCGCCGAGACGATGGTCTCGCCGGCGTATTTGGCGTGGTTGACGCCATACACGAACATCGGAGTGTCGTCCTTGGAGGGAGCGGACTGCACCACTTTCTTGGCGCCCGCGTCGAGGTGCTTCTGGCAGGTTTCCTTGGTCAGGAAGAAGCCGGTGCACTCAATCACCAGGTCGGCGCCGATTTCGTTCCATTTCAGGTTGGCCGGATCGCGCTCGGCGGTCAGGCGGATGGTCTTGCCATTGACCACCAGGTTGTTGCCGTTGACCTTGATGTCACCGTTGAAGCGGCCATGCACTGAGTCGTACTTCAGCATGTAAGCCAGGTAGTCAGGTTCGAGCAGATCGTTGATGCCGACCACTTCGATGCCCGGGAAATCGCGGGCGATGGCGCGGAATGCCATGCGGCCGATACGGCCAAAACCATTGATGCCAACTTTGATAGCCATGCTTTATCTCCTTGAAGAAAACTGTAGGCCGGGTTAACCGAAGGCGCATCCCTTGGGATAGCGCAGCGTAACCCGACATTCGTTGCCATTCGTCGGGTTACGGCCTGCGGCCTAACCCGACCTACCCGGTATTACAGAATGCCCTTGACGGTGGCGACCACGTTCTCGACGGTGAAGCCGAACTCCTTGAACAACTCCGGAGCGGGGGCGGATTCGCCGAAACGATCGAGGCCAACCACGGCGCCGCGCAGGCCGACGTACTTCCACCAGCCGTCGGTGACGCCAGCTTCGATGGCGACCTTGTGCACGGTGGGCAGCAGCACGCTGTCCTTGTAGGCCTGGTCCTGCTGGTCGAACACGTTGGTGGAAGGCATGGACACCACACGGGCGGCAATGCCTTCGGCCTTCAAGGCTTCCTGGGACTTCATCGCCAGTTCCACTTCGGAACCGGTGGCGATCAGCACGACCGTGGGCTTACCTTCGCAATCGGAAATCACATAGCCGCCGCGGCGGATGTCGGCGATCTGCGCGTCGCTGCGCTTGACGAAGGGCAGGTTCTGGCGGCTCAAAATGTGGCAACTCGGGCCGTCCAGCTTTTCGACGCTGGCCGCCCAAGCCACCAGGGTCTCGGTGCTGTCGCAGGGGCGCCAGACAGTCATGTTGGGAATCATGCGCAGCGTGGCGGTCTGCTCGACCGGCTGGTGAGTCGGGCCGTCTTCGCCCAGGCCGATGGAATCGTGGGTAAACACCCAGACCACGCGCAGCTTCATCAGGGCGGCCATGCGCAGGGCGTTGCGGGCGTATTCCGAGAACATCAGGAAGGTGCCGCCGAACGGGAAGATGCCGCCGTGCAGCGCCATGCCGTTCATGATGGCGGACATGCCGAACTCGCGCACGCCGTAGGAGATGTAGTTGCCGCCCGGGTTGCGGTGCAGGGAGTGGCAGCCGGGCCAGTTGGTCAGGTTGGAGCCGGTCAGGTCGGCGGAACCACCGACGCGCTCAGGCAGGGTGGAAACCAGGCGCTCGATGGCCAGTTGGCTGGACTTGCGGGTGGCGACGTTTTCCGCTTTTTCCAGGGTGGTGGCCAGCGCGGCTTGCACGCGGCCATTCCAGTCGGCGGGCAGGTCGCCATTCATGCGGCGGGTGAATTCGGCGGCCAGCTCGGGGAACTGCGCCGCGTACTCGGCGAACTTGTTGCTCCACAGCTTTTCCACGCCCTCGCCCTTGGTCTTGGCATTCCAGCCGTCGTAGATGTCCTGGGGAATGACGAAGGGGTCGTGGTTCCAGCCCAGATTCGCGCGGGTGGCCGCGATTTCGGCCGCGCCCAGAGCGGCGCCATGCACGTCATGGGTGCCTTCCTTGTTGGGCGAGCCCTTGCCAATGATGGTCTTGCAGCAGATCAAGGTGGGCTGGTCGGCGGACTGCTTGGCTTTCTGCACGGCGGCTTCCACGGCGGCGGCATCGTGGCCGTCGACGCCGGCAATGACGTTCCAGCCATAGGCTTCGAAACGCTTCGGGGTGTCGTCGGTGAACCAGCCTTCGGTGTGGCCGTCGATGGAGATGCCGTTGTCGTCCCAGAAGGCGATCAGCTTGTTCAACTTCCAGGTGCCGGCCAGCGCGCAGGCCTCGTGCGAGATGCCTTCCATCATGCAGCCGTCGCCCATGAACACATAGGTGTGGTGGTTGACGATGTCGAGGCCGGGCTTGTTGAACTCGTGCGCCAGCAACTTCTCGGATAGCGCCATGCCGACCGCGTTGGTGATGCCCTGGCCGAGCGGGCCGGTGGTGGTCTCGACGCCGGGGGTATAACCATACTCGGGGTGGCCGGGAGTACGCGAATGCAACTGGCGGAAGCCCTTGAGGTCGTCGATGCTGACGTCATAGCCGGTCAGGTGCAGCAGCGCGTAGATCAGCATGGAGCCGTGGCCGTTGGACAGCACGAAGCGGTCGCGGTCGGGCCACTTGGGGTTGGCCGGGTTGTGGCGCAGGTGGTGGTTCCACAGCACTTCGGCGATTTCCGCCATGCCCATGGGCGCGCCGGGGTGGCCTGAATTGGCTTTCTGCACCGCATCCATCGCCAGGGCGCGAATGGCGTTCGCGAGGTCGTTACGTGTTGCCATGTCTTTGATTCCTCAAGAAAAAAACCGGTATCAACACCCAGTCCGGGCAGTAAAGTTTTAATTATGTGCAAGGCCCATATGCCTGAGCAAGCCCCAACAGACCCGGAAGTCCTGTTCCGGGGCCAGGCAACAGGCCTTGCGGCCTTGGTTGATGCGGGAATCGGGGAGATGCAGGGGAAAATTAAAATGTTTTTATATGCCGTTGCCGTGTGCTTATGGAATTAACGTGAAACAAGCGCGCCCAGCTTCATCATCCGGATTAGCTTCGCCGCCATGATCTTCACGCGAGAAGCCACTCGCGGCGCGCCGCAAGGAAAATTTCAAGCCACCGTCCCCTGCAACCTTGCGGCCACCCAGTCGCGCCACTGTGCCAGCAATTCCGGTGTCTGCGCCGCCAACACCGAGCGGCACCAGGGGTCGCCAGCCAGAAAGTCGCCGCCATTCAAGCCGCAGACAACGCCTCCGGCTTCTTTCAGAATCAGCCAACCCGCGGCGTAATCCCACATTTTCTGACCACCATGCAGGTAGATGTGCAAGCGGCCAGCGGCGACATAGCACCAATCCAGCGTGCTGGCACCCAGGTTGCGCTGCGAGGCGAAGGGATGTTCGCGCGCCAGACGCCCGGCCAGGCCACGGTCGATGCGTTTCAGGTCGATGCCCGCCATGCAACGGTCGAGGACGGCGGGCGGTAGTTTGAGCGGCAACCGCGCGCCGTTCAGAAAGGCACCGCCACCTTCCGTGGCAGAGAAAACTTCGTCGGCGTGCGGGTCGTAGACCACACCCAACACGGTACGCCCCGCCAGAACCAGGGCAATGGAAATGGCGAAGAAGGGCAGTCCGTTGACGAAATTACTGGTGCCGTCGATCGGGTCCACACACCAGAAGCCTTCACTTCCCGTATTCCCGCTCAGTTGCCAAACCGCGTGCTGCTCGGCCTCAGTCATTTCTTCGCCTAGCATGGGATGCGGCGCGATGGCGTAGAGCCGCTTGAACAAGGCGCTCTGGGCGGCGAGATCGGCCTCGGTAAGCAGGCTGCCGTCCACCTTGCGCTGGTGCGCGACCTTGAGATAGCGCGGCATGACTTCTTCACGCCCAACCTCGCGAGCGGCGACGATGACTTGGTCCAGCATGCTGGCGGTGGGCGGCAAGGTCATGAAAACTCGGTTTGGCTTTACTGATGGCGAATAGCGGCCAACCGCCTACTCGCTTTTCCACTTGATGGAACAGCCCATGCTGGGAATCTGCTCGGCCGGGCCCTTCTGCGTCGCTGCCACCTGTTTCATGGCTTCGAACAGATCGCGACGGGCATTGGGCGCGGTTTCCTTGCGCGAGGCGTCGAGGCGGCCGCGATATTGCAGCTCCAGGTCGCGGTTGAAGCCGAAGAAGTCCGGCGTGCAGACGGCGGCGTAACGGCGCGCGACTTCCTGGCTGGCATCGAGCACATAAGGCATCGGGAAAACAAGGTCGGCGGCGACTTGTTTCATGTTCTCAAAGCGGTCTTCAGGGTACTCGCCGGGGTCATTGGACATGATGGCGATGGCATTGATGCCCAGGGGTTTCAATTCCGCCACGTCGCGCACAATGCGCTGGATAACCGCCTTCACATAGGGGCAGTGATTACAGATGAACATGACCAGAACCCCATTGGGACCGGCTACTTCGCGCAACGTCCAGGTTTTGCCATCGACACCGGGCAGGCTGAAATCCGGAGCCTTCCAGCCGAAATCGCAAATCGGGGTTTCCATTCGCACCATCTTGGGTCTCCGCCAGAAATCGGTGCGGCCGATAATAGCACCCGTCCCTAACACTGCCAGATGCCCCATGCCGCGTTTCTACTGTGATCTCCCTCTCGCGCCCGGCCCTGTTGTGGCGCTGCCCGATGCGGTGGCGCGCCATGCCATCGGCGTCCTCCGCCTGCGTGTCGGCGCAGCCGTGGCCCTGTTCAACGGCGACGGCGCGGAATACCACGGCGTGCTGGAAAGCGCTGGCGGCAAGGGCGCGACGGTGCGCCTCGTTACCCGCCGCGAACCGGCACGGGAATCACCACTCCAGGTGCATCTGGCGCAGGGTATTTCCGGCGGCGAACGGATGGATTACACCCTGCAAAAGGCGGTGGAACTGGGGGTATCCGCGCTCTTGCCGCTGACCATGCGGCGAACGCTGGTACGCCTGTCCGAGGACAAGGCGATCCGGCGGCGCGGGCACTGGCAAAGCGTGGTGAATTCCGCCTGCGAGCAATGCGGGCGCAATGTGTTGCCGCCGGTTGCCGAGATTCAGGAGTTCGTGGCCTGGCTGCGCGGCACCTCGACACAGACTGAAACACTGAAGCTGCTGCTCGACCCGGAAGGCGGCCTTTGCCTGCGCGATTTGCCGCCGCCCACTTCGCCCATCCTTTTGCTCGCCGGCCCGGAGGGCGGCTTCGACCCGGCCGAACGCAAGCAGGCAGCGGCCGCGGGTTTTCACGGCCTGCGCCTGGGGCCGCGCATCCTCCGCACCGAAACCGCGGCGCTGGCGGCGCTGGCGGCGATGCAGGCGGTGTGGGGCGATTTCCGTTGAGCCGGGATTGTGCTCCCCTCGTAGCGCCGGCTTCCAGCCGGCGTCTTTCTGATTAGGCCTACGAAGCCGGCAGGAAGCCGGCACTACGCTGGGGCCGTGAGCTTGTTTCACGCTAACATCGCGGGCACTTGGGTATTCGGGAATCGGAGATAGGAAAGGTGGGCGAGGTGAACAGCAAAATAGGCGCCAAAACGCGCGACAAAGCCTTGGACGCCAGCGCCTTTGTCGAGTGGTTTCGCGCGGCCGCGCCCTATATCCATGCGTTTCGCGGCAAGACTTTCGTGCTGGCCTTCGGTGGCGAGGCGATGTTGCGTGAGGATTTCGTCGATCTGGTCTATGACATCAACCTGCTCAACGCGCTCGGCGTGCGCCTGGTGCTGGTGCATGGCGTGCGGCCGCAGGTGGAGGAGCGCCTGGCCACCGCGGCGCAATATGTGCAAGGCCGCCGGGTGACCGATGGTGATGCCCTGGAACACGTCAAGGACGCGGTCGGCTCGGTGCGGGTGGACATCGAAAGCCTGCTCTCCGTCGGCCTGCCCAACACGCCGATGGCCGGCGCCGAGATTCGCGTCGCCTCCGGCAATTACGTCACCGCGCAGCCGGCCGGCGTGGTGGACGGCATCGACCTGCTGTTCACCGGCGAGGTGCGCAAGATCGCCGTCGCCCCCATCCGCGATCGCCTAGACGCCGGCGAGATCGTCCTGCTCTCGCCGCTCGGCTATTCCCCCACCGGGGAAGTGTTCAACCTGACCCTGGAAGAAGTGGCCACCCAGGCCGCCATCGCCCTAGGCGCGGACAAACTGGTGTTCATCCTCGACCACGGCGACACGGTAGATGCCAAGGGGCGCCGCATCAACCGGGTGACCGCCGCGCAAGTGCCCAGGCTGCTGCGGGAATTGCCGGAGGGCGACATGAAACTGTATTTGCCGCACGCCGCCCACGCCTGCAAGAAAGGGGTCGGCAAGGTGCATCTGATCAGCGCGGATGTCGATGGCGCCGTGTTGATGGAGCTGTTTACCCATGCCGGCGTTGGCACCATGGTCACCCGCCAGTCGGTGGAAAGCCTGCGCCCGGCCGGCATCGACGACGTCGGCGGCATTCTCTCGGTGATCGAGCCGCTGGAAGCCGACGGCATCCTGGTGCGGCGTTCGCGCGAGCGGCTGGAACAGGAGGTTGAACAGTTCTTTGTCGATGACCTGGATGGCCGCATCGTCGGCTGCGTGGCGCTCTATCCTTTCGCCGACGCGGGCGCTGGAGAAATGGCCTGTCTGGCGGTGGCGCCGGAATTCCAGCGCGGCGGGCGCGGCGATGCGCTACTCGCCACGGTCGAGGAAGCCGCGCGAGAACTTGGCCTCACCCAGTTGTTCGTGCTCACCACCCGTACCGCGCACTGGTTCATCGAGCGCGGCTTTGCCCTGGGCGGCCCGGAAGACCTGCCGGCGCCACGCCAGGCCATGTACAACTGGCAGCGGCGCTCCAAGGTGCTGGTGAAAAAGTTGGCGGCGGCATGACGCGCGCTTTCGGCCTGTGCATGCGTCTTTTCGGCCCGCTAGTGGGCCTCCTCCTGGGATTTTCCGTGCAAGCCGCCCCGGTATTCACGATTGGCGTGTTGCCTGTCCACAGTGCGTGGGTGCTGGCGGAGCGTTATGAACCGCTGCGCGCGTACCTGGAAAAACATTTGCAACAGCCGGTGCGAATCGAGAGCGCGGCGGACTTCGCGCGCTTCCAGACGCGCACCCTGAATGGTGACTTCGACCTCACCATCACCCCTTCACATTTCGCGCGCCTGGCGCAGAAAGACGCCGGCTTCCAGCCGCTGCTGCAATTCACTCCGGATCATGATGCCCTGCTGGTTTATTCGTCCGATCACCCGCTGGCCGAAGTTGGCGACCTGCGCGGCAAGCAACTGGCGGTGATCGACCGCCTCGCCGTCACCGTCATGGCTACGCTCAGCTATCTCGATGCCCAGGGCCTGGAAGCCGGGCGTGACTACCGCCTCGCGGAGCACCGCACCCACGCCAGCGCCGCCTATTCGCTGGTTACCGGCCTGTCAGCCGCCGCCGTGACCACCAGCCAGGGCATGTTGCAGATTCCCGAGTATCTGCGAAGCAAGCTGGTGGCGCAAAAGCACATCGCCGACGTTCCCGCTTTCGTCTTTCTCGCCCGGCCCGATGCCCCGCGCGCGCAGGTCGAACGCCTGCAAAAGTGGCTTCTGGAATTCCCGAGCGAGGCGGAAGGCAGCGACTTTCTCAGCCACATCGGCTACACCGGCGTGGTCGCCGCCACCGAGGCGCGCATGAAGCGTGCGGATGGCTACCTCAAGGCCACTCGCAAAGCCCTGTCACATTGATGCGCCCTTATCTGCACCCGCCGCTCTGGCTCAAGCTCACTCTCGCCGGCCTGCTAGTCGAGGCGTTGATCCTGGGCCTTCTGGTATTCAGCAGTGTGCGTCTTACCGAGGAGGAGCTCCTAGGCAAGACCCGGTTGCGGGTAGACAGCGCGATTCCCCTGCTCAATGCCGCCCTGGCGCCGCCTCTGATGCAACGCGACTACGGCGCGCTGCAAGACATCCTCAGTGAAGCGCGCGGCAACAACGCCTATCGTTACCTGGTTCTGCTGGGGCCGGATGGGCACCGCCTGGCCGCCGCCGGGATCACTCGCGGCGAGCCGCTGCCGGCGTTGGACGGCGAACTGAGCGTCACTGATCCGGTGTATGACACGGCGATTCCCATTCATCTGGCCCGCAGCGAATACGGGCGCCTACAGTTCGGCATTGCCACCGGTTTTCTCGCTGAAGCGCGAGCGCGCGTGCTGCGCCAGGGCGTCTACATCGGTCTAGCGGCCCTGCTGCTGACCCTGCTCACCCTCGCCCTGATCGGCTACTTGCTGACGCGGCGTCTGGCGCTGCTGACCGAGGCCAGCCGGGCATTGGCCGAAGGCGATTTCACCGCCCGCCTGCCCGCCCCCGCGCGCGACGAAGTGGGCCGCCTGTCCAGCGCCTTCCAGGAAATGGCGCGGCAACTGCACAGCCGCATCACGGCGCTGCGGGAGTCGGAAGCGCGCACCCAGGCTTATCTGGCGGAGTCGGAAGCCGAACATGCCCGCCTGCAGGCCCTGCTCTCCGCGATGAACCTGGGCATCCTGTTCGTCGGCGCGGATGGCCGCGTGGTCTACCACAACCCCGCCTTCAACCGGCTCTGGCTGCTTCCGGAAACGCAGAACCTGGTGGGCTGGCCGCCGCGCGAGGTGTTCGCCAGCAGCGCCAGCCAACCGCTGCAACCCGGGCCGTTCGCCGATCACATCGAAACCCTCCTGGCCGGGCGCGAAGCGGGCGAAACCCTGGACATCCTGATGAAGGATGGCCGCGTCGCCACCCAATCGAGCTACCCGGTAGGCGAGCGCGACGGCCATTTCATCGGCCAGCTCTGGATTTACGAAGACGTGACGCACGAACGCCAGAACGCCGAACAACTGCTCTACCTGGCCGAGCGCGACGCGCTCACCGGGCTATTGAACCGCTACCGTTTCCAGATCGAACTGGAACGCACGCTGGCTGAATCCGCGCGTCAGGGTAGCCCCGCCGCGCTGCTGTATTTCGATCTCGATGAATTCAAGGCGATCAACGACCACTTCGGCCACACCGCCGGCGACACCCTGTTGATCCGCGTGGCCGGCGAAGTCTTGGGCCTCACCCGCAAGAACGAAATGCTATTCCGCCTGGGCGGCGACGAATTCGCCGTGCTTTTGCCCTCCGCGGAAATCATCCAGGCGCAAGCGCTGGCGGAACGCATCGTGCGCGCCATCGCGGCGATTCCCTTCCACTTCGATGGGCAAACCCTGCACATTTCCTCCAGCCTCGGCATTGCCCTCTATCCACGCCATGCCATTGACCAGGATCAACTGGTGGCCTGTGCCGATGCCGCCATGTACCAGGCCAAACAGGCCGGCAAGAACGGCTGGCGCCTGTATCGCGCCGACCTCGATACCGCGCCGGAAATGGTCAACCGCCTGTCCTGGAATGAGCGCCTGGCGCGCGCGCTGGCCAACGACCTGTTCGAACTGCACTTCCAGGGGGTCTACCACGTCCGCGACCGCAGCCTCTGCCACCTGGAAGCCCTGATCCGCCTGCGCGACGAAAACACGGGTGAACTGGTCGCGCCCGGCCTGTTCATACCAGTGGCGGAAAAGAGCCACAAGATACTGGAAATCGACCGCTGGGTACTGGCCCAGGCGGTACGCCTGCTCGCGCGCCACCCGAAAGGGCCGGCCATCGCCGTCAACCTCTCCGGCCGCTCCCTCGACGACCCCTCCTTGCCCAGCCACATCGCCGATCTGCTGCGCAGCCAGAACACCGACCCGGCGCGCCTCTTGATCGAAGTCACGGAAACCGCCGCCGTGTCTGATCTCAGCGACGCCCAGCGCTTCATCAGCGCGCTGAGGGACACCGGCTGTGGCGTCTGCCTGGACGACTTCGGCGCCGGCTTCGCCTCCTTCGCCTACCTCAAGCACATCCGCGTGGATACCATCAAACTCGACGGCATGTTCATTCGCGACCTGCCTCACGACCATGAAAACCAGGTCTTTGTGCGTGGCATGGTCGAAGTCGCGCACGGCCTCGGCAAACGCACGGTGGCGGAATTCGTGGAAGACGCAGCAACCCTGAACCTGCTCGCCGAGCTCGGCGTCGATCTCGCCCAGGGCTACCATCTCGACCGGCCACGGGCCGATCACCCGGCGCTGCACGATGCCGCATGAACATTCGCCTCTCAAGCCGTTCGCCGGGCCATCCCAAGAACGACTTGGCCCCCGTGGGGGGCGGCTCTGGCGGTTTTCCAGAGCCGGGGGCACACCTAACCACCCCGTAGCGAGCCACCAACCATGACCCCACTCCCGCGAGACAACAGCGCCACTCTGGCGCACCTGCACGGCCTCGATCGCGCCATCGCCGCCCATGCCGCCTGGCTGGCGCGTTTCAACCGGCAACTGATCTGCCGGGAAACCCCGAGTGGCGACGATCTGGCCCTGGACAGCCACACTCGCTGCCGTTTCGGTGTCTGGTTCTACGCGGAGGTTTACGCCAAGCCCGAAGCCCCTATGGCGGAGGAATCCAGTATCGCCGCGATTGAATCCGCGCATCGCTCGATGCACGACATCGCCCGCCACCTGCTCGCCCGCCAGGCGGCCGGCGAGTCCGTTCCGGGGGCGGACTACGACGCCTTTACCGCCGTCGCCGCCCGTTTCCGGCAACTGCTGCGCCGCCTGGAACTCGATCTCATGGAGCGCCTCGGCGCGGTCGACAGCCTTACCGGGGTATGGAACCGGCAGGCCGTGAATCTGCGCCTGGCGGAAGAGATCGAACGGGTGCAGCGCACCCATCTGCCCTGCGCCGTCTGCTACGCCGACCTGGATGACTTCGGCCGCTGCAACGAACAACATGGGCAACGCCTGGGTGACGCCCTGCTGAAAGCCGTCGCCAGTTTCTTCGCCGACCACCTGCGCCGCTACGACACCATCTTCCGCATCGGCGGCGAGGAATTCCTGCTCTGCCTGCCCAGCACCGACATCATCCAGGCCGGCGTCCTCATCGACCGCCTGCGCATCAGCCTGGCCGACCACCCCTTCGCCCTGGAAGGCCACACCCTGCGAATCACCGCCTCCTTCGGCGTGGTCGCCCTGGAACCGATATTCTTCATCGACGAAACCCTGGAACGGGTGGAACGCGCCCAACTCATCGCCAAAGCCGAGGGGGGAAACCAGGTTTGCGTATGGCGGGATGAGTGGGAAAAGAAGGACGCAGCCGACTGATTCCATAGGGTGCGCCGCGCGCGGCGCACCCTACCGGGGTTCAAACCCCGCTGTAACGACAGCCGGAAGCGTGGGTTTCCATCACCCCAACCTTGGCCAGGCCGGGCAGGATGGGTTTCAGGCGATCCCAGATCCAGATGGCGAGATGCTCGCTGGTGGGATTCTCCAGGCCGGCGATGTCGTTCAGGTAACAATGGTCCAGCGCCGCATGAATCGGCCGCCAGGCCGCCTGCAGGTCGGCGAAGTCGCATACCCAGCCGAGTTCCGGGTCGAGCGGCCCGGACACCCATACCTCGACGCGGAAGGAATGCCCGTGCAAGCGTGAACACGGGTGCTCGGCCGGCAGGCGTGGCAGGCGGCGCGAGGCTTCCAGGTAGAAAACATTGAAAATATCCATGTCAGCGCTGGCGGCTCAGTGACGTGTTTCGATCCGGTACAAAGCGTGGCAGGACACGCAGTGGCTCATCACCTCGCCGAGTTGCTGGAGCGCGTGATTGGCATCGCCCAGGCTTTCCGCGTCGCGCGCCAGGTCATCGAAGCCCTGGTGCGTGGCGTGGCCGAGCTGCTTGAATGCCAATGGCAGTTTGGCGCGCAAGCCGGCGGGCACCTCGTGGGCGGCGGCCATGCCGCCTTCGCGCGCGGCCTGGGCCAGCATCTTCATGTCGTTGGCGGCGGCGCCGATAACGATCTTCTGGGTGGCGGAGAGGAACAGGCGCATTTCCAGGTGGATGTGCGACTTTTCTTGCGCCGTGAGGCGGATCGGAGCGCGCTGTTCCAGCACGGGGTGAGCGGCATAAAGCGGGGTGGCGATCAGGGCCAGCAGAAGGGGCAAGGCGCGAAGGTGCATAAGGTTCTCCGGGTTAAAGGCAGGCCAAGGTGGTCTCGGCCAGCAGACACATTTCCGCCTCTTCGATCACATAGGGCGGCATCAAATAGACGCTGCGGCCGATCGGGCGGATGAATACCCCCCGCGCCAGGGCGCAGCGGTGGAATTCGCTGGCGAAGCCGGGTACCGCGTCGGCCACGTCGAAGGCCCAGATCATGCCGCGGTGGCGGAAGTTCCTGACCCGCGGATGCGCGGCGACTTCACCCAGGCGTTCCGTGAAGCGCGCCGCCTTGGCGCGGTTCGCCACGATCACGTCGTCCTGCTCGAAGATGTCCAGCACCGCCAGAGCGGCGCGGCAGGCGAGCGGGTTGCCGGTGTAGGAGTGGGAATGCAGGAAGCCGCGCGCAGCGTCGTCGTCGTAAAACGCCTGGTAAACCCGCTCCGTGGTGAGCACGCAGGAGAGGGGCAGATAGCCGCCGGTGAGGCCTTTTGACAGGCAGAGGAAGTCGGCTTTGATCGCCGCCTGCTCGCAGGCGAACAGCGTGCCGGTGCGGCCGAAGCCGACGGCGATTTCATCGGCGATCAGATGTACCTGGTACTGGTCGCAAAGTTCGCGTACCCGTTGCAGATAAATCGGCGCATACATGGCCATGCCGGCCGCGCCCTGCACCAGGGGCTCCAGGATCATCGCGGCGGTGCGGTCGGCGTGTGCGGCCAGATAGGCCTCCAGGTCGGCGGCGGCGCGCAGGGCATAGCTTTCCGCCGTTTCACCGGGCGCGGCCAGGCGCGCATCCGGGCTCATCGCCTGATGGCTGATGCGCAGCAGCGGCGCGTAGGTGTCCTTGAACAGGGCCACGTCGGTGACTGACAAGGCGCCCAGGGTTTCACCGTGATAGCCGTTCTCTAGCGAAACGAAACCGGTTTTTTCCGGCCGCCCGCTGTTACGCCAGAAGTGGAAGCTCATCTTCAGAGCGATCTCGGTGGCACTGGCGCCATCCGCACCGTAGAAGGCATGGCCCAGGCCGGTGAGCCGCCCCAGGCGTTCCGACAGTTCCACCACCGGCGCATGGGTGCAGCCGGCAAGCATGACGTGTTCAATGCGGGAAAGCTGGTCGATCAGGGCGGCGTTGATGCGCGGGTTGGCGTGGCCGAACAGGTTGACCCACCAGGAGGAAATGGCATCCAGATAGCGGCGCCCAGCAAAGTCGATCAGCCACGGCCCCTCGCCACGGGCGATGGCCAAAGGCGGCATCCGCTCCAGTTGCTTCATCTGGGTACACGGGTGCCAGACAGCGGCAAGGCTGCGGGCGAGCAAGTCGGAGTTGATCATTTAGTGTGGCGGTGGACGTTGGATGCGCTTCATCCCCCTCACCGCCGTTCGTTAACGCCTTATTCCACCGTCACCGACTTGGCCAGATTACGCGGCTGGTCGACATCAGTGCCTTTCAGCACCGCGACATGGTAGGCCAGCAATTGCAGCGGGATGCTGTAGACGATGGGCGCGGTGCTGGGACAGATGTCGGCCAGGGTGAGGTTCTGGTAACGATCCAGTTCGATCTTTACCGTCTGGTCGGAGAACAGGAACAGCTCACCGCCGCGCGCGCGCACTTCCTGCAAGTTGGACAGCACCTTGTCCAGCAGCGGGTCGTCGGGCAGCGCGCAGATCACCGGCATGTCGGCATCGACCAGCGCCAGGGGGCCGTGCTTCAGTTCGCCGGCGGGATAGGCCTCGGCGTGGATGTAGGAGATTTCCTTGAGCTTCAGCGCGCCTTCCAGGGCCACCGGATAGAACGGCCCGCGCCCGAGGAACAGGGCATCCTTCTTGTCGGCGAAGGCGGCCGCCATGGCCTTGACCGCGTCCGACAGCGACAGCACCACTTCCACCTGGCGCGGCAGGGCGTGCAGCTCATCCACCAGCACCGCTTCCCGCTCCGCCGTCATGCCGCGCCGCCGCGCGCACGCCAGGGTGACCAGGCGCAAGGCGGTGAGCTGGGTGGTGAAGGCCTTGGTGGAGGCCACCCCGATCTCGGGGCCGGCGCGGGTCATCAGGGCGACGTCGGATTCGCGCGTCAATGACGATTCCGGCACGTTGCAGATCGCCAGGCTACCGACATAGCCGGCGGTCTTGGCGAAGCGCAAGGCGGCCAGGGTGTCGGCGGTCTCGCCCGATTGCGAGATGGACAGAAACAGGGTGCCTTCCGGCACCACCACCCGGCGGTAGCGGTATTCGCTGGCGACTTCCACCTGGCAGGGCACGCCCGCTTCTTCCAGCCAGTATTTGGCCACCATGCCGGCGTGGTAGCTGGTGCCACAGGCGACGATATGTACCCCCTTCGCCTGATCGAACAGTTGCTGTGCCTTGTGGCCGAAGCTTTCCTCCAGCAGGCGCCCCTTGTGAATGCGGCCTTCCAGCGTTTCCGCGATCACCGCCGGCTGCTCGAAGATTTCCTTGAGCATGTAGTGGGCGTAAGGCCCCTTGTCGATGGTCGACGCAGAAAGCAGCGACAGACGTTCCGGGCGTTCGGCCGGGTAGCCAGCGGCGTCGAAAATCGAGATGCCATCGCGGCGGATTTCGGCGATGTCGCCTTCTTCCAGGAAGATGAAGCGCTGCGTCACCGGCAACAACGCGAACACGTCGGAGGCGATAAAGTTTTCGCCCAAGCCGATGCCAATCACCAGCGGGCTGCCGGAACGGGCGACGATCAGCCGCTCCGGATCGTCCGGGCTGGCCACCGCCAGGCCGTAGGCGCCGATCAGCCGCCGCGCGGCGGCCTGCACAGCCTTGAGCAGATCGGGCTCGCTTTCCAGGAGGTGCGCGAGCAAGTGGGCGATCACTTCGGTATCGGTTTCCGAGGTGAAGCGATAGCCCTGAGCCCTCAGTTCCGCGCGCAGTTCGGCGTGGTTTTCGATGATGCCGTTATGCACCACCGCGACCTTCTCGCCACTCATGTGCGGGTGCGCGTTGCGCTCCGCCGGCATGCCATGGGTGGCCCAGCGGGTGTGGGCGATGCCCAGGTTGCCGGGAATCGGGTTAACGCGTTCCATTTCGATGAGATTGGCCACCTTGCCCACCGAACGGATGCGCCGCATGGCGCCATCGGCGCCGCACACCGCCAGACCGGCCGAGTCGTAACCACGATATTCCAGGCGCCGCAGCCCCTCCAGCAGGATGGGAACGACGTTGCGTTGCGCGATGGCGCCGACGATGCCACACATGGTGTTCTCCGCTTACTTGTTTTTCACCGGCCGCTGCCAGCCGGGAACGGTCATTTGTTTCGCGCGCGACAGGGTCAGTTGCCCGGCCGGCGCGTCCTGGGTGAGGGTGGTGCCGGCGCCCAGGGTGGCGCCATGGCCGACGCTCACTGGCGCCACCAGTTGCGTGTCGGAACCGATGAAGGCGTCGTCCTCGATCACCGTGCGGTGCTTGTTGGCGCCATCGTAATTGCAGGTGATGGTGCCGGCGCCGATGTTGACCCGGCGCCCCACCGTGGCGTCGCCCACGTAGGACAGGTGGTTGATCTTGGAATGGCAGCCGACCTGGCTGTTCTTGATCTCGACGAAGTTGCCGATGCGGGTTGCCTCCGCCAGTTCACTGCCGGGGCGCAAGCGGCTGAATGGGCCGATGCGCGCGTCGGCACCGACTTTGGCGCCGTCCAGGTGGCAGAACGGTTGCAGTTCCACGCCGGCCGCCAGACTCACATTCTTCAACACGCAGTTGGCACCGATCTTGACGCCGTCGCTTAAGCTCACCGAGCCTTCGAACACGCAATTGACGTCGATCAGCACGTCGCGCCCGCATTCCAGGCTACCACGCACGTCGATGCGCGCCGGATCGATCAGGGTGACCCCCTGGGCCATCAGCGCCTCGGCCACGTTGCGCTGATGCAGGCGCTCCAGTTCGGCGAGTTGGCTGCGGCTGTTCACGCCCAACACTTCCCATGTGGCCCCCGGATGGCAGGGAATCACCTTTTCACCCTCGGCGGCGGCCATGCCGATCACATCGGTCAGGTAATACTCACCCTGGGCGTTGTCGTTGCCCAGGCGCGCCAGCCACGCCGCCAGCTTGGCGGCGGGTAGGCAGAGGATGCCGGTGTTGACCTCGTCGATCGCCAATTCCTCGGGCGTCGCATCCTTGTGCTCGATGATGCGGATCACCTCACCACGCGCGTTGCGCACGATGCGGCCATAGCCGGCGGGGTTGGCCAGGCGCACGGTGAGCAGGGCGATGGCCCCCTCGCGCGCGATCAGGGTCATTTCCCGCAAGGTTTCCGGGCGGGTGAGCGGCACGTCGCCATAAAGAATCAGGCAGATCGCTTCCGGGTCGAGATAGGGCAGCGCCTGTTGCACGGCGTGGCCGGTGCCCAGTTGCGGCTCCTGTTTCGCCCAGGCCAGATCGAGGTGAGCAAACAGCGGCGCGATGGCTCGCGGCAAGATCTCGCCGCCGTGGCCGTAGACCACACAAATCCTCTCCGGGGCAAGCGTGTCGGCGGCGGCAAGCACATGGCTTAGCAAGGGCCGGCCAGCCAGCGGCTGCAATACCTTGGGCAGATCGGATTTCATCCGCGTGCCTTTTCCGGCGGCGAGGATGACGACATTCAGAGGGGCGCTCATGGGAGAGAGGGGATACCGGCGAAAAAACGGCGTAAGTATAAACAGCGGCCCTGCCGTTATTGAGAAAAACATCGGCGCCACGCCCGGCGGGCAGAGATGGAGCGGGCGGGTAAACTCGCCGCCCGTTGTCTTCTCGGAGCCTCTCATGATCCATAGCCTGCTTGTCCTGTTCCATGTCCTCGCCACCGTCGTCTGGGTGGGCGGGATGTTCTTCGCGCATCAGTGCCTGCGCCCGGCGGCGATCACCACCCTGGAGCCGCCGCTGCGCCTGGCGTTGTGGCGCGGCGTATTCGGGCGTTTCTTCCCCTGGGTGTGGGTGTCGGTGATCGCGTTGCTCCTGAGCGGACAGGTAATGGTCGGGCAGATGGGCGGCATGGCCGCCGTGCCGCTGTATGTGCATGTGATGGTGGGCATCGGCTACGTCATGGCCGTGATCTATGCCTACCTCTACTTCATGCCCTATGCGGCCATGAAACGCGCCGTCGTGGCGGGAAACTGGCCGGCGGCGGGCGCGGCGCTGAACCGCATCCGGGTTCTGGTGGGCACCAACCTCACCCTGGGCCTGCTCAACATCGCCGTGGTGTTCGTGTTGCGCTGATTGGTTTTGTAGTGCCGGCTTCCAGCCGGCTGGAAGCCGGCGCTACATCTCCGCTTGATTCAAGGTTCAACCCTTGAAGATGAAATACACCGCGCCCATCAGGCACAGCCCGGCCCACAGGTAGTTCCAGGACAACGGTTCCTTCATGTAGAGCACCGCGAACGGCGCGAACACCGCCAGGGTGATGACTTCCTGCATGATCTTCAGTTGCGGCAGGGTGAGCTGGGTATAGCCGATGCGGTTGGCCGGCACCTGCAACAAATACTCGAACAAGGCCACGCCCCAGCTCACCAGCGCGGCGACCCACCAGGCGCGGTCGCTCAGGTGCTTCAGGTGGGCATACCAGGCCACCGTCATGAACAGGTTGGAGAGCACCAGCAGGATCGTGGTTTGCAGGAGGGTGGTATTCATGGCGCCTGGATGATACCGGCGCGAGGCGCGGGGCACAGGGCGGATGATAAAATCGCCGGCACCTTTTCCAGCCTGCCCATCATGTCGACGCATTCGCCAATTGCCACTCTGGAACAACTAACAGAGCGCGTCCGCGAGTTCGGCCGCGAGCGCGAATGGCAGCGCTACCACACGCCGAAAAACCTCACCGCCGCCCTCATCGTCGAGGCGGCGGAACTGCTGGAACCGTTCCAGTGGCTCACCCCGGAGCAGAGCCTGAATCTGCCCGCGCCCAAGAAAGAAGCCGTGCGCCAAGAAATGGCCGACGTATTGATCTACCTGGTGAGCCTGGCCAACTGCCTGGAAATCGACCTGCTGAAAGCCGCCGAAGACAAGCTGGCGATCAACGCCGCCAAGTACCCGGTAGAGAAGGCCAGAGGGTCCTGCGCGAAATCCCACGAGTTATAAAAACCATGAGCTACTACAAACACCATTTGTTCTTCTGCCTCAACCAGCGCGAGGACGGCGCCGCGTGCTGCGCCGACCACAACGCCGAAGCCATGTTCGAACACGCCAAGAAAAAGGCCAAGAAACTCGGCCTGCACGGTCTCGGCGGCAACTGCCGAGTCAACCGCGCCGGCTGCTTTGACCGTTGCAAGGAAGGTCCGGTGTGCGTGGTCTACCCGGACGCGGTCTGGTACACCTACGTCGACGCCGACGACATCGACGAAATCATCGAATCCCACCTGCGCGACGGGAAAGTCGTGGAACGCTTGAAAATTTGAAACGCCACAAACTCCGCATCAAGGTTCCCGTCGGCTACCTCGAAACCGTCATCGAGGAACCGGACGGCGCGCCGCGCGGCCTCGCCCTGATCGCGCACCCACACCCCCTGAAAGGTGGCAGCCTCGACAACAAGGTGGCCTGGACGCTGGCGCGGGCGGCGCTGGCCTGCGGCCTGATCGCGGTGCGGCCCAACTTCCGCGGCGTCGGTGCTAGCTCCGGCAGCTTCGACCATGGCATCGGCGAAACTGAAGACCTGCTCGCCCTCGCCGCCTCCGTCGCCGGCCATTACGGCCCGTTACCCTTGACGCTGATGGGCTTCTCCTTCGGCGCCTATGTGCAGCATCGCGTGGCCCGCGAACTCCCCGCCGAGCGCCTGATTTTGGTCGGCGCTGCGGTCTCTCTGTACGAATTCGCAGCCAATGACATCCCCACGACACTCATTCACGGCACGGAAGACGAAGTGATCCCCTTCGCCGCCGCCCGTGATTACGCCCACCAGCACGCCATCCCGTTGATCGAAATCGAGGGCGCTGGCCACTTTTTTCACGGCAAGCTGCGGGAATTGCAAAACCAGGCGGAAAGTCTGTGTCGCCCCTGAAACTGACCGGCCTGAGCAAACGCTACGGCGATACCGCCGTGGTGGATGGCCTCGACCTGGAACTGCGAGCCGGCCGCTGCCATGGCCTGCTCGGCCCCAACGGCGCCGGCAAGACCACCACCCTGCGCCTCGCCCTCGGCCTGATCGGCGCCGATGCCGGCGTGGTGGAACTGCTCGGCCATGTCCTGCCGGAGCAGGCTGGCCAGGCGCGCGCACGGGTCGGTGTAGTGCCGCAGACGGACAATCTCGACCCGGATTTCACGGTGCGCGAGAACCTGCAAATCTACGGCCGCTATTTCGGCATTTCCAAGCGCGACATGGCGGAGCGCATTCCCGGCCTGCTGGATTTTGCCGGGTTGGCCGGCAAAGCCGACGTCCCCATCGCCACCCTTTCCGGCGGCATGAAACGGCGCCTCACCCTGGCCCGCGCCTTGGTCAACGACCCCGACCTGGTGATCCTCGACGAACCCACCACCGGCCTCGACCCGCAGGCCCGCCACCTGATCTGGCAGGGCCTGCGCCGCCTGATAGGGCAAGGCAAGACCCTGTTGCTCACCACCCATTTCATGGAAGAAGCGGAACGCCTGTGCGA
This sequence comes from Hydrogenophilales bacterium CG_4_10_14_3_um_filter_63_21, assembly GCA_002784045.1. Taxonomy (GTDB): domain Bacteria; phylum Pseudomonadota; class Gammaproteobacteria; order Burkholderiales; family Thiobacillaceae; genus PFJX01. The sequence goes on along the minus strand of PFJX01000040.1, from coordinate 13,731 downwards.
CGACATCAGCGTCATCGACCACGGCCGCGTCATCGTCCAGGGCAGCCCGCGCGATCTGATCAAGGCTCACATTGAGCCGCATGTGGTGGAGATATATGGCGACGGCCTCGCCGAATGGCAGGCCTGCGCCAGTGTCTGGTGCCGCCGCTGCGAGCAGGCCGGCGAAACCCTGTTCTGCTACACCGACGCCCCGGAACAAGTGGTCGCCGAACTGGAAACCCAGCCCGGCCTGCGCTACCTGCACCGCCCGGCCAACCTGGAAGACGTGTTTCTCAAGCTGACCGGGAGGGATTTGCGGGATTGAGGGCATTGCTTGGCACTTCCATTAGAATCCTTGAAGAAAGAAGCACTTGCGCAATCCCACCAGCTTTGTTGCTGATTACGTATGAGAGCAGCCCATGTCTGACAAGACAGTCAAACTCATTCCCAGTGATCTGCTGGACTTCGATCCGGAGAACCCTCGCTTTCCACGCGCAATCAACGAGGGGCCAATCGATAAATTGATCGAACGCATGGCTCGGGAAGAGCGGATCGTCGAGTTAATGGAGTCCATAGGCCAGCAAGGCTATTTCCCGGGCGAGCCGCTGGTCGCCGTGAAAAATGGTCAGCGTTACATCGTTGCGGAGGGAAATCGCCGCCTGGCGGCCATCAAGCTTCTCAACGGCCAACTCCCAATCCCATCCAGGCTCAAGAGCCTGCAAGAGGCCAAAGAGCAAGCCAGGCATCATCCTGCCAGCATTCCCTGCCTGGTATTTGATGACCATGCCGATGTGCTGCATTACCTGGGCTATCGCCATATCACTGGCGTCAAAGCCTGGAGGCCTTTGGCCAAGGCGCGTTATCTACATCGCCTGCGCCAGCAACCCATGTACAGCCAGCTTTCGCGGGATGAACTTCTGGTGACCCTGGCACGCGAGATCGGTAGCAAGCCTTATTACGTTGGGCAGATGCTGACTTCGCTGGCGGTTTTGGAATATGCCGAGAGCCAGGGATTTTTCGGCATCCAGCGTATCGACCCGGAACGCCTTGATTTCACGGTTCTTTCCACCGCGCTTTCTTACGAAAACATCTGGAAGTTCATCGGTTTGGAAAGCAGGAAGGATATTGACACCTCCACCCTGCTGGACAAGGAAACCGGCGAACTCTTCACTTGGCTGTACGCCCAACGCGAGGACAACAGCACTGTTGTCCCGGAAAGCAGGGAACTGGACAAACTCGCCAAGGTGGTAGCTGCCCCTGCCGCCTTGGCGGAACTGCGGGAAAGCGGCGATCTGGAAGGCGCATATCGCATGACATCCGGCTCATCCGAAGCCTTGGATGTGGCGTTGAACGACGCGCGGAATACTTTGGAGCGTGTATTCAAGTTGTTGGGCAGGCATCTGCACCCGACCGACTCCCAGGAAAACGCCGCGATTGACGTTGCAGATATGGCGCGCAGCATTCGAAATCTGATCCGGGACCGCCGCGAAGATGTCCGCTGATCTGTTTTCAGGGCTGGATCGCGCCCCCAGCCATTCCGACATCTTTCTCTGGGCCGATTACATCGAACTACGCTGTTGGCTGAATCCGGATGGCTACTTCTCGCTGGACGACGCCGAGGAGGCCCTGCAAGAAAGCGCCGACTACAACGCTGGCAACGAGGATGCGGTTGAGCCTCCCGCACCGGCAGTATGGATCGACAAGATGGCCAAGCGGTGGAGCGCCTGTGAGCTTGCCTTGCGCAGGCGCGCCAGGCATTTCGGAGCCGCATACCCATTCCAGATTGCCGATGGCTACCGTGGTATAGAGAAAGCGGAAACCCCCGATCATGTCGATGCACGCTGGTATCGTTTTCTGCTGGTGGCTTCCGCGCTTCAGTACATGCCTAGGATCAACGCCACGACTAGCGCCTTCGAGGAGGCATCGTTGGCGGTGTTCAAAAATCTGTTGCCGCAGGGGAGCGAAGTGCATGGCTTCTGGCCCGGCACCGGGCGATACCCGCCGAGGGCGCCGGATCGGATCACCCAATTGGCGGCTGACCTTCGCGGCAGGCCAATGTTTTCGAACAATGCCTTCAAGGCGGGAGACCGGGGCGATTCCGGACTCGATCTGGTGGCCTGGCATCCCCTGTGGGATCAGCGCAACCGCATACCTATAGCGCTCGCGCAATGCGGTTGTTCCGCCGAGGATTGGAAGACCAAGCCCATGTCCACGAGCCGCGACAAGCTCCTTCCTTTGCTTGGGCTATCTACCTCGGAGTGGGGGCGGTATTACTTCATGCCGCATGACATGCACGGTGGTGGCGGTCAATGGGCGGATGGTACGGATAGCGATCTGCCAGCGGTTATCGTGATGGACCGGCTACGCATTCTGCGCGCCGCACAGCATTTCGAAACTCAGCTTCCCCGGTCCGCCGAGGAACGAGTGGCGGAATTCGACGCGCAGACCTTCCGCTAATCCCACACCCCCGGCAGCGCCCTCGCCACCGCCTCGAACAACGGCGGCGGCACCGCATTACCCACCACCTTGTAACGCATCTCCAGCCTGGCGGTATCCGGAAACACCAGCCCTGGACGGAACCCCTGCAAGCGCGCGGCTTCGCGGTAGCTGAAGCGGCGCGCGGGGGCATCAAACGCAAAACGCCAGTCGTTATGTGCGTGTTTCACCAGGGGCGGACTCATCGGGTGCAGCGGCATGTGGCGTTCGTTGGCGACGATGGTTTTCGATTGCGCTTCCCAGTCCCGGCGCCGGTCGCGCGAGAGGTAGTACCAGTGGAATTCGCGTGCATAGAACTCGCCCTCGGGCCAGGCCGGCATACCGCCGATGGCATCCCGTATCGTCACATGCGGCTGTGCCCGATCGGGGCCGTGGGTGGGGGTGGGGAAGCGGTAATCCAGGCCGAGGTCGTCGCGCAGGCCGACGATGAATATGCGCCGGCGGTCCTGGGCAACCCCGTAATCCGCCGCATTGAGCACTTCCGCCGTGACCCGGTAGCCGGATTCCCGGAAAACCCGAAACTGGTCATCCAACAGGTGGCGGAAATTGGCGCGCACCATGCCGGAGACGTTTTCCACGATGAAGGCCTTGGGGCGAATGGCGCGCAGCGCGCGGGCGAATTCCAGATAAAGCGTGTTGATCTTGCGTGAGGGGTCACGCTTGCCGCCCTGGGAAAATCCTTGGCAGGGGTAGCAGCCGGCAAGCAGTTCCGCCTGGGGAAAGGCGGCGATCTTGCTGACATCGCCGACCACATAATCGGTGGTCGGCAGGTTTGCCTCATACACCTGGCGGGCGTAGTCGATGATGTCGTTGGCCATCAGCACGTCGAACCCGGTGGCCACCAGCCCCGAGTCGGACCCGCCGCAACCTGAAAAAAGAGAAACTGCTGTTGGCATGGGCACACTCCTGGGGAGGCGAGTTTATAGATTTGTAGCTCTCAGTTGCACCGCTTCGCCGATACGCGCTACGCAAGCGGGCAGATCAAGCGCGATTTCATGTTCCCAAATCCGCAACGGCATCCAGCCCAATTGCAGGAGCGCGGCGTCGACCTGCCGGTCGCGTGCCAGGTTGCGTGCCAATTTTGGCTGCCAGTAATCCAGATTCGATTTCGGCAAATGCCCATGCTGCGGGCACCCATGCCAGAAGCAGCCGTCCACGAACACCGCGACACGGGCGCCGGGAAAAACCAGGTCGGGCTTGCCCGGCAGGCGGGGTTTGAGGCGGAAACGCAGCCCCGTGCGCCACAAGGCCTTGCGCAACATCAGTTCCGGCCGTGTGCCCGTGCTTTTGATCCGGGCCATCAAGCGGCTGCGCTGGGTTTGTTTCGCGATTGCCTGATTCACTGGGCGGGTGCGTAATGAGTGTGGGTTGGAACAGACGTTCCATACAACTGTAGCGAGAAAAGCGATGCACGCCCTGTCCCTCAACTGGTTCACCCCGTGTTGGTTCCCCGTCTGGCAGCGTAACTTCCTGGTCTGGAAGAAGCTGGCGATGCCGTCGCTGTTGGGCAATCTGGCCGATCCGATGCTCTACATGCTGGGTCTGGGCTATGGCCTGGGCGGGCTGCTGCATGAGGTGGATGGCGTGCCTTACCTGAATTTCCTGGCGGCCGGCACGCTCTGTTACAGCGTGATGAACAGCGCCACTTTCGAGACGCTCTACTCCGCGTTCTCCCGCATGCATGTGCAGAAAACCTGGGACGCCATTCTCAACACGCCGTTGACGCTGCGCGATGTGCTGATCGGCGAGTGGGTCTGGGCGGCGACGAAGAGCTTGCTTTCCGGGGTGGCCATCATTCTGGTGATCTGGGCGCTGGGGTTGTATTCGGATTTCGCCATGACCCTGGCGTTGCTGCCGGTGGTGGTGCTCATCGGGCTGTGCTTCGCCGGCCTGGGCCTGGCGATCAACGCGGTTTCGCCCAACTACGATTTCTTTCTCTACTACTTCGCTTTGGCGATTACCCCGATGGTGCTGCTGGGCGGCGTGTTCTACCCGCCCACCGCACTACCGGCCTGGCTGGCGGGCATTGCCGCCTGGCTGCCGCTGACCCATGCGATCGAGCTGGCGCGGCCGCTGTTGCTGGGGCGCTGGCCGGAGGCGGTTTTGCTGCATGGGTTGGTGTTGCTGGGCTATGGGTTGGCGGGGTTCATGCTGGGGCTGCGGCTGACCCGGAAGCGGCTGCTGCGCTGACTGCATGGGTCGGCTTGGCGATCCGCCGGCGCGACAAAGGCGGTTACGGCTCCAACCCATGTTCGCGCCGGCACAGTCCACGCATTTCGCACCATGCGCAGGTGTGCGGCGCGGCGTTGGCTGGCATCGGCGTGCCAGTGGCGAGGGCGGCGAAAGTGCGGGCCAGACGTTCGCCCTCGGCGGCGGCGGCGTCGCGCAGATCGCCTTTCCAGGAAAGGGTTTCCACCTTGTCGTCGTCCAGAGTGACGAAGCCGGCCTCGGCGGCACCGGTGATCCAGGCGTAGGCGGTGAGTTGCACGTCTTCTGCGTTTTCGTCCAGCTTGTGCCGCAGGGTCTGTTTCGCTTGCGTCTTGTAATCCAGCAGGGCGTCGCCGGCAGCCATGCTGTCCAGGCGGTCGGCGCGGCCTTCCAGGCGGGTGCCTTGCTCTGGCGACCATTCGATCAGGCGCGCCAGTTTTTCTTCGGCTTGCGTGAAGCGGTAGCCGTCTGCTTCACGCTGCAATGCCCAATCCAGGTAGGCGGGAAGGTGGCGTTCCCAGCGCAATCGCCAGGCACCGGCGAGGTAGCCGCGCGCTTCCGACGGGGCGAATACGCGTTCGCCGGTGGCGAGTAGGTCGGCTTCCAGGTCGCCGCGTTCGCGGCCGGCCAGGATGGGTTGCCGGGTATGAAAATCGGCCAGCACTTGATGCACCAGGCTGCCGTAATCCGCCTTGTCCATTTCTTCCGGCACGTCGTCGAGTTCGTTGAGGCCGAGTAGATGGCGCGCGAAGAATTGGTAGGGGCAAGACACCAGGCTCTGCCAGGCGCTGACGCTGATGCGTTCCGGCAGGGCATCGGCCACCGGGCTGGCGGTGGCCGGCGTTGGGTGGGCGGCGGCGATAGCCGGCACGCCGCTTGCGGCCTGGTTCACCCACTGTGTGCCCCAGCCGGCGCGCTGGAAGACCGCCAAACGCAACAGCCAGGGGGAGAGGGGTTGCTCCTCGCCCGCTTCCGCGTTCTGCCAGATCAGCGCCACCCGTTCACAGCGCGCCAGCGCATCGGCCAGGGCGGCGCGGGTTTCTTTTTCGCGCTCCACCGCGCCCGGCAGTCCGAGTTGCATGCGGGTGGCGTCATTGAACAGGCCAGCGGGTTGAACGCCGGGCAGGTGGCCGGCATCGACGCCCAACAGGAGCAAGCCATCGAGATCGCGCAGGCGCGCGGCGTTCAGGTGGGTGAGGCGGATCGGGCTTTGCACCCGGGTGTCGGCAAAGGTGGCTTGTTCCAGGTGGAGATAAAGCCAGCGCCGCCATTCCGCGAGGGCGAAACGCCGTTCATGCCGCGCGGTATCCCGCGCCAGGCCGGCGAGCATCGCCAGCAACTGGCTGCCCACCGGGTCGGCGCGCAGGGCCGGGGTGGCGGCCAGGCGGTCGAAGGCTTGCAGCAAGCGGCGAGTCCAATCCGCCAGGGGCAGTCGGACTTCCGGAAAGAGGCCGCGCGCGTGCTCGATGCGGGTCAGGATTTGCCCGGCGGCGTCCAGCTTCTCCTGGCGCGCCAGGGCCAGGTGGCCAGCCAGCCCCTGCGGCGCGCCATGGCGGCGCCAAGCCTGTTCCAGGCTGTTGGCCGCCGCCAGGCGTATCACTTCCGCGTCGGTGAAAACAAAGGGCGACTTGATGAAATCGAGCAGGTCGCGGAACCAGGCGTCGTCCATCACCACATTCAGCCAGCGGTCCAGCACATGGCTGGCGGCGGCGGTGGAAAAAGGCCAGCCGGTCTCATCCTGGATCAGGATCTGCCGCCGTTCCAGAAGGGCGCGCAGGCGGCGGGCGGCGAGGCGGTCGAGGGCGACGATGGCGATGTCGCGGCGGCCTTCCCGCAACCACGCCAACAGAGTGCTTTCGGCGGCCCGCGCAGCCGCCTCCAGGCCGGGCGCGGCGAGGAGTTCAACCGACTCGCGCAGCGGGTTGTCGGAATGCAGGGCGGCGAAATCGGCGCCGCGCCGCGCCAGTTCCGGTTCGTCTTGTTCCCACACCGCCGCCAGCATGGCCTGGCGCTGCGGGAAACGCGGCGGCACCGGCAGGTCGATCACCGGCTGGCGCCGCCCCCAGGCTGCGAGAAAATCCCACTCCAGCCGTGACAGGCCGGCCAGGCCCAAGCTGTAGAGCGGCGTCGCGCTATGCGCCGCCAGGTGGGCCAGGCGTTCGCCGTAGTCGCGCTTGCGGCTCTTTGCGCCGCCCTGGCACAAGGCTTGCCATACCGCCTGGGTGATGCCGGCTTCCACGCTCAGATGGCGGTTCTCGGGCAAGGCCACCGCGGGCAGGCCCAGCCCCTGCTCATCCAGTTCGTTCAACAGGCCCAGTAACTCCTCCGCCGCCGGCCACAGCGCTGCGCGCGGCACCTGGCCGGTACGCGCCAGGAAGTGCTGCAACTCGGCCAGGCGCAGGCTGTCCGGCTCGGGGTTTCCCTTGGTCGGCGCGCTGGCGGCCAGTTCCGGCAGGGTCAGCAGGCGCGGCGGCAACAGCACCTTGCCCGGAAAAGCCGCGTGCAGAGCGCGGCGAAACGCCAGGCCGGCATGATGATGCGGGGTCAGGATCAGGCAGGTGGAGAAGTCGGGAAAGCGGCCGCCCTCGTGTTCGAGAAAGACCCGTGCGGCGGTGGCGAAGGAAGTGTCCATGCGGCCATTGTCCCGGCACGCCAGGTAAAAAAAAACCCCGACACGGGGTCGGGGTGATGAGAGGGGGAGGAGGCCAGTCGCGCCGATGCTGGCTCACGGCCAACACCCCCTGTCCAACTGATGGCTTAGAAGTTGACGCCGACCTTGGCCTGGATCAGGAAGTTGTCCGCACCGCTTCGGCCGGGGGCGATGTTTTCGTTCTGGGTGGCCTGCCAGCGCGCACCCAGGCCCAGGTTAAGCGCGCCGATACGGTAATCGAGATCGGCGCCAATCTGCAGCGCGGCCATGTCCGTACTGCGTCCGGCCACTTCGGCTTTGACGAAACCGATGCCAGGGCCGATTCCGACCGTCAGGTCCTGGTTCAGATTTACTGTCCAGCGCGGATTGACCTCGAAAGTCGTGAGCTTCATGCCCTGGTGGTCGAACTGCCCGAGCGAAATCTTGGTGCGGATCACACCGGTAGGGGGCTGCAACGCCAGACAGTTGAAGGCCAACTCGGCGCCGGCATAGCTGCCGCTGCTCACATGCTCCGGGTCGAGCGACCCGACCGCGGCTGAAAGCGTCATATCAGGCTTGAAGTTGGCATCGCGCACGGGCAAGACTTTCCAGCCGTCGGCGGCGAGCGTGGCGGCGGAAGCGATAACGAGACTGAACCCAAGCAAGACGGTAAGGGGGGTACGTAGCATGGTGGCTACTCCAAAGATTTGAGGGAAGTCGCAACTTACACCCTGGGTCGGCAGCGTTCAGTAACCCAGGTCACTGACTTGTCGTTTGTGGATTCGGTGGGTAGAGCCTGCTCGCGTTTCATCTCACTCGATCACTTGATCGTCACAGAGTGCGACCGGCTTTATTGTTTCCGATCAATCTTGGCTGCTCGGGTGAACAGTCAGGCACGGTGGAACCAAGCAACGGCGCGACGGATCAATGCCCCACACGAGCCATTTTGTGTGGACTGCGCGGATTCCTGCTTTGCCGCGACGAATGGCTGCCCCCACTAAGGTCTGGAGATCGCCATGCTGATCAAACACCCCCTCGACATCTTCCCATCCGAAATCACCCCGCCCGAGGTCTACCGCGGCCGCCGCGCGTTCATGCGCGCGACCGGCAGCCTGGCGCTGGCCGGCAGCCTGGGCCTGCAAGCCGGCAACGCGGCGGCGGGCGTCAAGCTCGCCGGCACCCGCCCCGGCCCCTATGGCACGCGCGAGGAAATGACGCCCTACAAGGACGTGACGACCTACAACAACTTCTATGAATTCGGCACCGACAAGGCCGACCCGGCGCGCAACGCTGGCAGCCTGAAACCGCGGCCGTGGAGCGTGCAGGTGGATGGCCTGGTGAAACGTCCCGGCCATTACGACATCGACGCCCTGCTCAAACTGGCATCGCTGGAAGACCGCATCTACCGCATGCGCTGCGTGGAAGGCTGGTCGATGGTGATTCCCTGGGTGGGCTATCCGCTCAATGAACTGATCCGGAGGGTGGAACCGCTGGGCGGCGCGAAATACCTGGAGTTCACCACCCTGAATGACCGCTCGCAGATGCCTGGGGTGCGTACCTCGGTGCTGGACTGGCCGTATACCGAAGGCCTGCGCCTGGACGAGGCGCGACATCCGCTCACCCTGCTGGCCGTGGGCCTCTATGGCGAAACCCTGGCGAACCAGAACGGCGCGCCGGTGCGCATCGTGGTGCCCTGGAAATATGGCTTCAAGAGCGCGAAATCCATCGTCCGCATCCGCTTCGTGGATAAACAGCCGGTATCGGCCTGGATGCAAGCCGCGCCGCGCGAGTATGGTTTCTATTCCAACGTCAATCCCGAGGTGGACCACCCACGCTGGAGCCAGGCGAAAGAACGCCGCATCGGCGAGTTCTTCAAGCGCAAGACGCTGCCGTTCAACGGCTACGGCGAGCAGGTGGCGCGGCTATACGCGGGCATGGATTTGCGCCGGTATTTTTAGGCCCCCCGTGTCTCCCCGCCTGTTCGCCCGCCTGAAAACCACGCTATTTCTCCTCTGCCTGGTTCCGCTGCTCAGCCTCGTTTATGGCCTGCTCGGCGACAGCCTGGGCGCCAATCCGATCGAGGCGCTCAGCCGCGGCCTGGGCGACTGGACCCTGCGTTTTCTGCTGATCACCCTATTGGTGACGCCGCTGCGCCGCTTCACGGGTCTGAACTGGCTGCCACGGCTGCGCCGCATGTTGGGCCTGTACACGTTTTTCTATGCTCTGCTGCACTTCATGAGTTATGTCTGGCTGGACCAGTTCTTCGACTGGGCCGCGATCGGGAAGGACATCGTCAAACGCCCCTTCATCACCGTGGGGTTTGCCTCCTTCCTGTTGCTGATACCGCTGGCGGCGACCTCGACCAACGCCATGATCAAGCGCCTCGGTGGACAGCGCTGGCGGGCGCTGCACCGCGCCATCTACCTCATCGCCGGGCTTGCCGTGCTGCACTACTGGTGGATGGTAAAAAAGGACATCACCCAGCCGGCGATCTATGCCGCCGTGTTGGCGCTGCTGCTGGGGCTGAGGGTGTACTGGGCGGTGCGGCGCGGAGGTCGGTAGGGTGGGGTTACCGAACGGTATAAGCAGCGACTTGGCAGCCGTTTTTTGGCTGCTTAGTCGTTCGCTTAGGAGCTTCATCAGGGGCTTCATCAGAGGGACGAACCGCATCCTTTGAAGGTATGCCGCTCTTGAGCAGGCGTTCCGCGATGTCCGGCGCCTGGCTGGCCTGTGCCTTGCGCGCCAGCTTGTCGGCGCCCAGGGGATCGCCATCGAGATGCGCGCGCATGGCGTCCAGCAAGGCACGGTCGGCCGCGGCGCGGCGCCGACTGGCGCGCCAGTCGCGCACGTCGGTGGGCAGGCGCAGCGCGGCCTGGCCCAGGCGCAGCGTGACATAGGCCAGCGCAATGAGGCCAGCGAGCAGCGCCAGGGCGAGCATGAACGACAACTCCATGCGCCAGGGTGGATAGACCACGATGACATAGCCTTGATCGAGACGCGCCGCCAGCGGCAGGGCTACGGCCAGCGCAAACAGGGCGAGCAGCCAGAAGGCGGCGCGCATTAGCGGCTCCTCCCGCGTGCCGCGCGCACGCTTTTCAGGCTGGCGTCGATTTCCGCGTCCTTGAGCAACACCGGAACTTTACGCATCTCGTCCAGGCTGGCGAGCATGGCGCGGGTGGCTTCGTCGCGGGCATTGAAGTAGCTCCGAGCCCACTCACGCGCCTCGGCAAGGTCGTTGTGGAAAGTGCTCTCGTCGCGTTGCAGCAGGCTCATGCGCGCGGAAAGCAGGCGCAACTTGAGGTTCTCGCGCAGGAAATACCGCTGCGAAGGCGGCAGCAAGGGCAGCTCGGGATGGTCCAGGCGACGGATGCGCACCAGGCTCTTGAATTCCCGCCAAGCTTCGGCGGAAAAGCGTGCCAGGGTATCGACCGCGCCGCTTTGAGCGGCAGGCGCCTTGCGCGGCTCCGGTTCAGCCTCGGATTCCAGCTTGAGCCGGTCCACGCTCTGAATGAGTACTTCGAGGCGGGCATTGAGGCTGACGATGTCCGCCGCCGGCAACAGCTTGAGTCGCTCCATGTCGCGCGCGATGGCGTCGCGCAGACCGTTGAATTGCGGTTTGTCGAGTTGCGCCAGGCGGGTCGCCGCCGCATCGAGGCCGATCAGGGCCGCCTTCACATTGCCGGCCAGTTGCAACTGTTGCTGGGCCAGCAACAGGGTCTGTTCGATGTCCGCCACAACCCGCTCATCCTGGCTGCGCGCGAGATCCTGATACATGGCGTTGAGGGCAAGTTGCTGGTTCTGCGTCTCCCGCGCACCCGCTTCCAGGGTCGCCAGCCGGCCCTGCAAGTCGGCCAGCGCGGCGTTGGCAGCGCGGGCGGCGGCGCGCGCTTCCTGGCTGGCGGCATCGAAGGCGCCGATGCGGCGGGCCAGTTGCACTTCCATCGTCTGCATCCGGTCGTAGGCCTGCCAGGCCAGTCCCAGGGTGAGCACGATGGCGATGACGCCCAGGGCGGGGGCGAGCCAGGGGGCGCGGGAGGTCATGGAGAATTCAGCCATGCGCGAAGTATTCCACAAGCCCCCGCAGCAGGCCCGCTTCCCCCGGCGCGGTGGCGATGGCGGTAGCGACACCCAGGCCCCGCGCGTGTTCGGCGATGCGCGGGTGTGGCGCGAACAAGGGAGTGGTGCGGATCAGGTCGGCGTTGTCCTCGCCTTTGAGTAGGGTAAACAGGTTGTCCAGCCCCTGCGAACTGAGCACGGTGACGGCCTGGATGCCACCCCGCCGCCAGGAGTCACATACGGGGGCGGGGTCGGACTCGGGCAGGCCACGCCGGTAGCACTCGGCGTAATCCACCTGGGCGCCGCGCGCGCTGAGGGTTTCCGCCAGCAGTTCACGGCCACCCTCGCCGCGGAAGATCAGCACGCGCCGCCCATGCAAATCGGCGAGCTCCGGCAGGGCAAGCAGGTGTTCGCTGTCGGCGCCGTCCTCCGGCGCCAGGACATTTTCACAGCCGGCGGCGCGCAGTGCCGCGGCGCTGCCCTGCCCGACCCCGGCGACCGACAGGCCCGTCGGCCAGGGACCCGCCACGGCGAGACCGCGTTCCACCGCGGTGGGACTGACGAAAATAGCGAGATGGTAAGTTGCCAAGGTAGCAAGCCGTTGCCGCAGGGTGTGGGTATCGAGCGGCGGCAGGATCGCCAGGGTGGGAAACAGGACCGGCTCGGCGCCGAGTGCGCGCAGGCCCGCCGTGAGACTAGCCGCCTGCCCGACCGGACGGGTGTTCAGCACGCCCATGCCGGCCAGCGGCAGGTTCATTGCAGGCGATGGATGAGTTCCGCCAGGAGCGTGTCGGCGCCCTGGGCAATCAGTTCCCGCGCGGCGGCGTGGCCGATGGCCTCGGGGTCGGCCGGGTCGCCTTGCACCTCGCTTTTGAAGAAGCGGATGCCTTCCAGATCGGCCACAAAGGCGCGCAGGTGAATGCGGCCCTCGCGCATTTCGGCAAAACCGCCGATGGGCGCCTGACAGCCGCCTTGCAACATGCGGCTCATGGCCCGTTCGGCACGCACGCAGGCGGCGGTTTCGGCATCATTGAGCGGCGCCAGCAGGGCCGCCAGATCGGGGCGGCCGCCGCGAATCTCGATGCCCAGCGCACCCTGGCCCACGGCCGGCAGGCTTTCTTCCGGCGACAGGATGGCGCGGATATGGGCGTCCAGGCCGAGGCGTTTGAGCCCGGCGGCGGCCAGCAGGATGGCGTCGTACTGGCCTTCTTCCAGCTTGCGCAGGCGGGTATTCACATTGCCGCGCAGGGTGTCGATATCCAGGGTCGGGTATACGGCGCGCAACTGCACCTGGCGGCGCAGGCTGGAGGTGCCAACGCGGGCGCCGACTGGCAGGTCACTCAAGCTGGCGTATTTCCTGGAGACGAAGGCATCGCGCGGGTCTTCGCGCTTGGAGATGGCGGCCAGCTCGAACCCGGCCGGCAGGTCCATTGGCACATCTTTGATCGAGTGCACGGCGAGATCGGCGCGGCCTTCCGCCATCGCCGTTTCCAGTTCCTTCACGAACAGGCCTTTGCCGCCGATGCGGGAGAGCGGGGAATCGAGAATCTGGTCGCCCTGGGTGGTCATGCCGAGCAACTCGACTTCCAGTCCGGGATGCAATTCCATGAGACGGGCCTTGACATGTTTAGCCTGCCAGAGTGCCAGTTGGCTTTCGCGGGTAGCGATGACTATTTTTTTCGGCATGATTGGACTATTGAGGGTGAAAGGAGCATCGCTAGAATGCCCCGAGGTGTTGAGGAAAACGACGATGAAACAAACGGTTAGGCAATTAGTCGCGTGGTTCGCGATCTTAACATGCGGCGTCACGCTGGCTCGCGCGGAAGTTCCCTGGGCGCGCGACCTGAAACAGGACGCCGCCGCCGCGCGCGCGGTTCACGGCGTGGTGCTGCTGATTTTCGTGGGCACGGAATGCTCCTACTGCGAAACCGCGCTCAACGACTTCCTGATTCCCATGAGCGGCAATGCCAATTACCTTGCCAAAGTGGTGATGCGCCGGGTGGACAGCAGCGGTTTCCGCGATCTCAAGGATTTCCGGGGCCGCAAGATGAGCCATCGCCAATTTTCCGGTGACCAGGGTGTCCGTTTAACGCCGACGGTGAGGGTGTTCGACAGCACGGGCCGCGAAGTCGCCAAGCCCGTGATCGGCATAACCACGCCGGATTACTACGGCTACTACCTGGATGAAGCCATCGACCAGGGTGTGGCCAAGGTCCGCGCCAGGCTGGACAGCCTGCTCCCCGGAGGTTCCTGAATCCACCCTGACAGGCTGCTAGCCCGGATATTGCATGAATACTCGCGCGCCCTCGCTGGTCCCTTGTCCGCACTGGAAAGTCTTGCTCAGTCGGGCGTATGAATAACTA
>PFJX01000121.1 GCA_002784045.1 Hydrogenophilales bacterium CG_4_10_14_3_um_filter_63_21 | reverse complement strand
GCCATGGGTGACCATGCTTAACCACAGCATTCGCGAACAGAGCCAATTCATTACCCCTCAAGCACGGCAGTTGGCTGGATGTGGCCGAAATCGAACTGAGCGTCTTTACCAAACAATGTTTGTCTCGACGCATTGAGGACATCGACACGTTGCGCCGTGAAGCCAAGGCTTGGGCTGACACACGCAATGTAACCGTTAACTTCCCGGCGTTCTTCCCACCCAGCGGCCCCTCCACACAATCGCTCCACCTCAACCAGCCCCACGGAGCGTGGCCCATGACCCAGGCCAGAAATCAGCAAAGCAAGCGCAAGCGGCGTAGCCGCGAAGACTGGCAAGCCCTGATCAGGCGGTTTGACCTGGAGCAAGGCAGCGTCACCGCCTTCTGCATCCGCGAATCAATCAGCGAAGCCAGTTTCTACCGTTGGCGCGGGCTGCTGGCGAGTGGCGCGCCGCAACGCAAGCCCCCGCCCCGTCCAAGCGAATTTCTCGACCTCGGCGGCGGCCTCATGCTGCACTTGGTGCGCGGCTGATGTTCTTCCCCGAAGGCGCGGTGCGCGTGCATCTCTATGGCCGCCCGGTCGACATGCGCAAATCCTACGACGGCCTGTATGTCCTCGCCCGCCACGAACTCCAGTTCGATCCGACCAATGGCCACCTCTACGTCTTCATCAATCGCCGCGCCACTCAGATCGAGGTGCTCTACTGGGATCGCAGCGGTTTCTGCATCTGGGCCAAGCGCCTCGAATCCGGTTGCTTCCTCTCCGACTGGAGCAAAGTCCAGTCCCGCGAGATGGACTGGACCGGCCTCAAGTTGCTGCTCGAAGGCATCGAACCGGCGCGCTTCAAAAAGCGCTACAAATCCGCTCAAAACAGCGCATTTATCTGAACGATAACAGCAAGTTACGGTAAAATAGCCAATATGAAATCGACCCCTGCGATACCGCTGCCCAGCTTGGACGAAGCCGCTCGTTGGGCGCCCGAACAGGTCGTCGATTTGGCGCGTGCTTATCACGCAGTCGTTCAACAAGTCGCCGCTTTGCAGCACCAACTCGACTGGTTCCGTCGTCAGATCTTCGGTCAAAAGAGCGAGAAGCGGCTGTTCGACCACCCGCTGCAGATGTCACTGGGGGAAATCGCTGAACAAGATCAGCCCGCGCCTCCGGAAATCACGCCGCAGCCACGCACTACCTCAGTCCGCAAGCCGCGTAACAATGACAACACCGCCGACGAATCAGGCCTGTTCTTCGACGAAGCGAAAGTACCGGTCGAAATCATTCATGTCGCCAACCCGGAGATGGCGAACCTCTCCCCCGACCAGTACGAAGTCATCGGCGAGAAGGTCAGCTATCGCCTGGCACAGCAGCCCGGCAGCCATGTGGTGCTGAAGTACGTGCGTCCGCTGATCAAGCGGCTCGACACCCAGGAACTTCTCTGCCCGCCGGCCCCCATGGGCGTCATCGAAGGCAGTCGCGCCGATGTCAGCTTCATCGCGGGCCTTCTGCTCGACAAGTTCGCCTACCACCTGCCGCTGTACCGTCAGCACCAACGCTTGCAGGACGCCGGTTTCAAGCTCAGCCGGCCCTGGCTGACCCAGCTCGCCGCCCAGGGTGCGGCGCTGCTGGCGCCGATCTATGAAGCGCAACTGGCTTCGATCCGCGCCTCACGCGTCAAGGCGATGGACGAAACGCCGATCAAGGGGGCGTGCCGAGCCGGGCAAGTTGAAGGGCGGCTACTTCTGGCCGGTCTACGGCGAACTGGACGAGGTGTGTTTCCCGTTCTTCGACGGCCGGGCGCACACTTACGTGGAGCAGGCGCTGGGGCTCACGCCGGTGGAAGGCGGCGTGCTGCTCTCGGACGGATACGCCGCCTACGCGCGCTATGCCGAGAAGACCGGGCTGACCCATGCCCAGTGCTGGGCGCACACACGGCGTAAGTTCATCGAGGCGGAACGGGCGGAGCCGACACTGGCGGCCGAGGCGCTGGCGCAGATCGCGGCGATTTATGCCATCGAGGCGCAAATCCGCGAACGAAAGCGAACGGGTGAAAAGAAGCGCGAGGATCGGCTGATCCAGTCCAAACCGCTGGTGGAGAAGTTCTTCGCCTGGGTACAAAGTTGTTTCGAGCATCAGGGCTTGCGGCCGAGCAACCCGCTGACGGCTGCGCTGGCTTACGCGCGAGAGCGAAGATTGGGGCTGGAGGTATTCCTGACCGATCCGGAGGTGCCGATCGATACCAACCATCTGGAGCGGGCACTGCGGGCGATTCCGATGGGGCGCAAGGCGTGGCTGTTCTGCTGGACCGAAAACTGGGGGCGAAACATGTGGGCATCGTCCAGAGCCTGATCGTGACTTGCCGGCTGCATGGCATCGATCCCTATGACTATCTGGTCGATGTGCTTCAGCGTGTGGGTCAGCACCCGGCGGCCGACGTCGCTCAGCTTACCCCGAGGCTGTGGAAGGAACACTTCGCCGCCAATCCGCTGCGCTCGGATGTGCATGCCTTGCGCGCCGGGGGAAGGACGCCAGGGAGTTAACGGTTACGCTGGAATTGACATCGGCTCATCCAGCCACTTCGTGGCTGTGCCAGCGGACCGAGACGACACGCCGGTGCGGGAATTCCGCAGCTTCACCGTCAATCTGCAAGAAATCGCCGACTGGCTGACCGCCTGTGGCGTCGATACCGTGGCGATGGAATCGACAGGGGTGTACTGGATTCCGCTGTTTGAACTGCTGGAGTCGCGCGGTTTTACGGTGTTTCTGGTCAATGCGCGGAACGTGAAGAACGTCCCTGGGCGCAAAAGCGATGTGCTCGACTGCCAATGGTTGCAGCAATTGATGAGCTTCGGCCTGCTCATGGGCGCTTATCGTCCCCCGGACGAGATTTGCGCCTTGCGCGCTATTGTCGCCGCCGACCTGAAACCGGTGCGAACCTGACGGCGTGAACCTGGATGTTCTTGGGGGTCTTCTTCGAGGGGGGCTGTCAGAGCTGGGGTCTTCTTGGCTGTTGGGGCTGTTCTTCGGTGTTCTTCCTGAATCGTGTAGTAGCCAGTCTGGTGGCCTGGCGAGAGACGCGAGATGGGACGTACAGAACAACGGACATGCTTGAACTGTGGCGAGCGATTCACCCCGGACCCGCGCAACGCGCGGCACCAGCACTATTGCCCTGCGGCTGCCTGCAAGGCGGCGAGCAAGCGGGCGAGCCAGGCGAAGTGGCTGGCGAAGCCGGAGAACCGGGATTACCACCACGGTCCCGAAGCCGTCGCCCGAGTCCGTGCCTGGCGCGCGGCTCATCCCGGCTATAGCCGGAGCCACGCCACCGCGAGTCCAACCTCGGTCACGCTACAAGAAATCGGCACGGCCCCACCGGTTGAGATCTCTTGTAACGCCCCACCCGCCCCGTTACAAGATGTCTTGACGTCGCAACCCATTGTTTTGGTGGGCTTAATCGCCCATCTCTGGGGCAGCGCGTTACAAGAGGACATCGCCTCGGCCGTCACCCGGTTGATAGAACTGGGTCAGGACATCCGAGGAGGAAACCATGAGCACGACCAAACGGGTCTTGAATCTAGAACGCCTGCGCCAGGTGCCCGAGCATTTCAGTTGGCTCGACCATCGACTGGTGCGGGAGCACTACATCGAGAAGGCTGACGTCAGTACCTGGGCGCTGTACCTGTTTCTGGTCACCGTGGCCGATGCCCAGGGCTTGAGCTACTACGCCGATGCCACCCTGAGTCGGCGCCTGGGGCTTCATCCCAGCCGTCTGGCCCAGGCTCGCCGGGATCTGATCGGCCTCGGGCTGGTCGCCTACGACCCGCCGCTCTACCAGGTGCTGGGTCTGCCCGAGGCGGTCCCCATCGCCACCCGCCTGGCCCGCCTGCACGCCGTGCTGGGAGACCGGCCATGATCGACTACGCCACCTGGTGCGCCATCCGCGATGGCGCCGCGCAGCACCTCACGGCGCCGCAACTCGCCCAGAGCCTGGGGTTGGACGTGAAGACCGTGCGCCATTGGCTGGGCCGCCCCTATGGCCCCCGCGCCAAGGTGCAGCGGCCGAGCAAGCTCGATCCTTTCAAGGGCCGCATCGTCGCCTGGCTGGACGCGCATCCGCTGTCCGCCCAGCAGGTCTTCCAGCGCCTGATCGAGGCCGGCTTCGAGGGCGGCATCAGCATCGTCAAGGAGTACGTGCACACGATCCGCCCCCGGCCACGCGAGGCCTTCCTGACCCTGGCCTTCGCTCCCGGCGAGGCCGCGCAGGTCGACTGGGGTGAGTTCGGCACCATCGCCGTGGGCGCCACCCGCCGCCGATTGTCGTTCTTCGTCATGGTGCTGGCCTGGAGCCGGCAGATGTATGTGGAATTCACCCTGTCGCAGACCATGGAGCAGTTCCTCGCGGCCCATGTGAACGCCTTCAACGCCCTCGGGGTGCCACGCAAGGTGATGGTCGACAATCTTCGTTGCGCGGTGTTGCAGCACGCCCGCGGCGAGCGGCCGCTGTTCAATCCCCGTTACCTCGATTTCGCCCGCCGCTATGGCTTCGAGCCGGTGGCGTGCGCGCCGGCCAAGGGAAACGAGAAGGGGCGAGTCGAACGCGGGGTCGGCTACGTCAAGGGCAACTTCCTCTCGGGCCTGGCGTTGCCCGGCTTCGCCGCCCTCAATCCGGCCCTGCGGGTCTGGCTGGAGACGGTAGCCAACGTGCGCCGGCACCGGGAAACCCAGCGCCGGCCGGTGGACCTGTGGACCGAGGAACGCGCCCACCGGCAACCGGTGAATCCCCGTCCCTTCGATGTCGGCCGGGTGCTGGTGGTGCGGGCGAACCGGCAGTTCCGGGTGAGCTTCGAGGGCAACCGCTATTCCGTGCCGGCCCGCTTCGCCGGCAGCCAGGTCACTTTGAAGGCCTATCCGGACCGGCTGTGCCTGTACCACGGCGAGGACTTGATTGCCCGCCATGCGCGGTCCTTCGACCGCAACCAGGATATCGAGGATCCCGATCATCCCAAGGCGCTACTGGCGCAGCGTCGCCATGCCCGGGACGCCCAGGTGTTGAAGCGCTTCTTGGGGTTGTCGCCGCAGGCGGCGAAGTACCACGCCGGCCTGCTGGAACGCCGCGGCAATGCCCTGGCCCACGTGCGCAAGATCGTGGCCCTGGCGGAAATCCACGGCGACGAGGCGGTGCGGCGGGCGATGGCCGATGCCCTGGCGTTCGAGGCCTTCAGTAGCGAGTACATCGCCCATCTGATCGAGGCCCGCAGCCGGCCCTTGCCCGAGGCCAGCCCCCTGGTGCTGATGCGACGTCAGGATGTACTGGAACTGGAATTGCCGCCGGCGGATTTGTCGGCGTATGCCCAGACGATGGGCGGGGAGGCGGGAGATGTCTGAAACCACTCTGCTGGCCCACCTGCAACGCTTGCAGTTGCCGTATTTCCTCCAGCAGTCTGCCCCCTTGGCGGCCCAAGCGGCCCGCGAATCCTGGGCCCACGGCCGGTTCCTGGAACATCTGGCCGAGGGCGAGGTGGCGCGCCGCGATGAGGCCTTGGTCGCTCGCCGGGTGAAGGCCGCCCGGCTGCCGGGGGTCAAGACCCTGGATGGCTTCGATTGGAGTTGGCCGAAGAAGATCAATCGCGCCCAGGTGCAACATCTCTTCCGCCTGGCGTTCCTGGCGGAACACGGCAATGTGATCCTGTTGGGCGGCGTCGGGGTGGGCAAGACCCATCTGGCCATCGCACTGGCCCATGCCGCTTGCCTGCAGGGGAAGGCGGCGCTGTTCACCAGCGCCATCGACATCGTCAACGCCCTGGCCGCCGCCCAGGCTACCGGCGGGATCAAGCGCGAAATGGCACGGTTGATGAAGCCCGCCCTGCTGGTGGTGGACGAGTTGGGGTATCTGCCCATCGACAAGTTCGGCGCCGACGCTCTGTTCCAGGTGATCAGCCAGCGCTACGAGCGGGGTTCGACGGTCATCACCAGCAACCGCGCCTTCAAGCATTGGCCGGAGATCTTCAACAACGACAGCACCCTGACTTCAGCGCTGCTCGACCGCCTGCTGCATCACGCCGAGTCTCTCGTTATCGAGGGGCCCAGCTATCGCATGCGCGACCAGGCCGATACCTGATTCTCTCCCCCAGCCGATCTGCCCGCTGCCGGCCCTTCCTCCAGGGTCGGCAGTTTCCCTTTGCCCTGCCACCCGGCGGTTCATTCAGCCCACTCCCCTCGGGACCACACGCCGATTTCACACCAACTGATTCAAGTCATATTGGCGGCGGCGCGGACATGAACATTCGTGCACGGGTCATAGAGGTGGTAATGCTTGATGCCGTAGCGGCCCAGCACGGGCAACCACGATGAGTTGATCTGCATGAGGCCGATGTCTTCGCTGCCATTGGCATTACGGTTCAACGCCGATGGATTGCCACTGGATTCCACCTGGATGATGGCGTGGATCAGGCGCTCATCGACCCGGTACCGCTGCGCGGCCTGGTTGATGCAAGCTTCCATATCGGCATGCGCCGGCCAAGCAAGTGCAGAGGCCGCCATGACGACCAGCAAGGAGCGCGAACGGCATGTAAACATTCGATAATGATACCGTTGCATGTGTTTGCATTTCAAGAGAAGAAGTCGCCATGTCAACTCATCGCTATGCGGGCCTGCTTCTGGCCCTCCTTGCCACCCAGTCAGTCGCAGCCCAAAGTGACCCTGCAGGACAGGGGCTGTCGGGCTTCACGGGCTTCCTGACGGGTGGCTACCAGGACGCCCGAGCCGATGTCGAATACGGAAAGCTCGTGCGCGGGGAAGCTCAAGCACTGCCGCGACTCATGACGCTGGCCCGGCAGGGCAACCCCCAGGCCCAGAACAGCATCGGCGTCTTCCTGGATCGAGGCAAATACGGACTGGCCAAGAATCCCGCACTGGCCGCGCGCTACTTCCATGCCGCCTCCAGGTCGGACCCCCTCGCCGCGTACAACCTCGGTCTGCTCTACCTGCTTGGCCGTGGCGTGGAGCAAAACGAAGACGCCGCGATGACGTATATGCGGCAGGCTGTCGCCAAGCAGCGCATCCCCCAGGCCTGCGTCCGCATCGGCCTCGATCACTATCGCCGGAAGGAAATTTCAGAGGCCAAACAATGGTTCAGGGAGGCGGCACAAGATAACGATCCTGTTGGCGCCTACTACGTTGGCCGGATGCTGGTGGAAGACAAGCGAGATTACCGAGAAGCCATGACCTGGCTGGATAAAGCCGCCGGACGCCGGAATGCGGATGCCGCACGCTTGATCGCGTATCTGTATGAAAACGGTCTGGGGATGGACAAGCACCTGGAACTCGCCGCCGGCTGGACGCTGATCCACATGGTCCTTTCCCAGAAAGGCCCAGCCTTGAATTTGCCGCACATATCGCTCTTCGGGCTGGCGGAGGACCGCATGCAGAAAGCCCGTGCATTCACCACGATGTGGCTCGGAAGCCATCCTGGCGGGGTGTTACCCGACTATGTGGCACGCTGGTCAATCTGACACGTTGATCGGAATGCCGAAGCAGAAAGCTGATTCTGATTCGGAAATCTGAAACGGCATACAACATTCGGCATCGAGCAAAACAACCGATATCCCAAAATCCGGCAGCCGGGCAATACGTACAGTCATAGGCACGGCCATGTCTTGTGAGTGATTCATGCAACCTCCTGTCAGGCAGTTGAGTTAAACAACAAGGGGAGGTGTATGAACACGCTGTGGTGAGGGGAAGCCAAGGCAAACAGCCCGCTCGGCGTCCGGGGCTGACGGGGCCGGCCTTCGCAGTCGAACAAGCCCAAGCGCCAGGAAAGAAACGACTTCCTGGCCACGTCATTCGACAGTCATGCGGTCGGGGTCGAGTGCGTTTTGCAGGTTCATGGTGGGCGATTTCCAATCTAAAACGGTGCCGCTTATTCTGCGAGTCGGACATGGAAATTCTTGTTAGGTAAATTCCCGGTGTTTGCGGAAAGGACGTACCCTTCTGCGGAAATTCAAGGGGAGTGCAAAGTTACCGTGTGCAGCGACTGGCCGACTGCGCCAAGCAGCAGGCCTGTCGGACCAGGTGTACATCCCGTTCAGTGATCGTTTTTTTGCCAAGTTAGGGAGGGAGATCATGCCCGCCATCACCGACCAGGCGCCCCCGGCCGTTGCCAAGGATATGGCTGCGCTCGGCGCCTATCTGGATCAAGCCATTCCCCGCAAGAAAGCCGGAGACAACTTGCTTATCGCCACGTGGAACCTGCGTGCTTTCGCCTCTCTGACACGGGAATGGACTGCGACGGCGAAGGACAGTCCAAAGCGGGATTTGCGCGCGCTGCTGGCCATTGGCGAAATCGTGCGCCGCTTCGATGTCATCGCCATCCAGGAGGTGAAGGGCGACCTGCGAGCGCTGCGCGACCTGTTGCGCTGGCTCGGAGAGGACTGGGCATTCCTGATGACCGACATCACCCTGGGTGGCGCGGGCAACGACGAACGCATGGCCTTCCTGTTCGACACCACGCGCCTGAAGCCCTCTGGGCTGGCCTGCGAACTCGTCGTACCGCCCGAGTGGCTGGGCGAAATCGGACCCGATGCATTGCGCCGCCAGTTTGCCCGAACCCCCTACGCGGTGAGTTTCAAAGCCGCCGACACGACCTTCATCCTGGTCACGCTGCATGTCACTTTCGGGGATCCGGCCACCGAGCGCGTGCCCGAGTTGAAGGGGATCGCCCGCTGGATGCGGGAATGGGCGAACCAGGCGAACGCCTGGTCGCAGAACCTCATTGCTCTTGGGGATTTCAACATCGACCGCCAGGGTGATCCGCTCTGGCAGGCTTTCGTCTCCACCGGCCTGGCCGCACCAGAGGCGCTGAACAAGGCACCGAGGACCGTATTCAGCGATCCTGGCAAACCGGAAACCAACAAGTTTTATGACCAGATCGCCTGGTTCCAGACCGCCGCAGGCGTGCCCAAGCTGGCAATGACTTTCCGTTCTGCCGGTTATGTGGACTTCCTGCCGTATGTCTACACGGGCATGGGCCTCAGCAAGCAGGCCATTTCCTACCGGTTGTCGGACCACTTCCCTCTCTGGGCCGAGTTTGCGTTGGCCTGAGGGATACCGGCCTGGGCATAAAAGCGTTGGATACGGTTGGGTTGGTTCGGTACCCCCTTATGCCATCAAGCGTCATTGCTGTGGAGGCTCGACAAGTGAAATGAACGGCAATATGCCGTACAATAGGGTCAGGAGGATCAATCCATGTCATCAACCACTTCTGTTACCTCTTCCACTGCCCGACTCGAAGCCCGGATCAGCACCGATCTTCATGGGATGCTCAAGCGCGCCGCTGAAATCCAGGGACGCACCATGACCGATTTCGTGGTGGCCGCTGTGCAGGCCGCCGCACAGCACGCCATCGAAGAAGCCGAGGTCATCCGGCTTTCCCGGGCCGATCAGAAGCGCTTTGCCCAGGCGTTGCTGTCGCCGCCGCCGCCCGCGCCGGCTCTGGAACGCGCCTTCGCCCGGCGTAGCAGACTCCTGCGCGCCGAGTGAGTCGCCCGCCGTTTCGTGTCGCGCCGCTCGATGCGGGGCATGACCGTGCCGTGTTCGACAGCGGTTCCGCACCGCTGGACAGATATTTCCGGGAGCAAGTCACTCAGGATATTCGTCGCCGTGTAGCCGCCTGCTTTGTGGCGCTCACCAAAGAGCGACGCATCGCCGGTTTCTACACACTGGCTTCAGCCAGTCTGCTGCTGGCTGATTTGCCGGCCAGCCTGGGAAAGAAACTCCCTCGCTATCCGACCGTGCCAGCGGTCCGCCTGGGGCGCCTGGCTGTCGATCAGATGTTCAAGGGCCAGGGGCTGGGCGGTGCGCTGCTGGCCGATGCGCTCGACCGCGCCGCCCGTTCCGAAATTGCAGCCTATGCGATGCTGGTCGATGCCAAAGATGAATCTGCTGCGGCCTTCTATTGGCATCACGGTTTCATTTCTCTGCCGGACTCGCCCCTCACGCTATTCCTGCCCCTGGCGACTGTACTGACTTCTCGATAGACCGCCCACACAGCGCGTGTTTTTTCGCGCCCCCATCGCCTCCACGTGTGGAGTGATGGGGCGTGGCTTGATTGATTTACGAACGAAAACCATAGGCTCTGTTCGCGAATGCTGTGGTCAGGCTCACGTGGTGAGCCTCATGGGGAGGAAACTGGGTGTCATGGCGCACGTGCGCCGACACATCCAGG
>PFJX01000045.1 GCA_002784045.1 Hydrogenophilales bacterium CG_4_10_14_3_um_filter_63_21 | reverse complement strand
AAACCCCCACAGTGGCTGGCTTTGGCCATGGGTGACCATGCTTAACCACAGCATTCGCGAACAGAGCCTTATGTAAATGGCAACTACCGCGCTGGCTTCAGTGGACCTGGGACGACGCGATGCGGTTCCACGAGAAAGCGGGTGCCGGAACGAAAAAAACCGCTGGCCGCAGTGGCTTTTTTCGTCCAACGGCCGCGCCGATCAATAGCGGTAGTGCTCCGCCTTGTAAGGCCCGGTCTTGGGCACGCCGATGTAGGCGGCCTGCTGGTCGGTCAGTTCGCTCAGTTGCGCGTTGAGTTTCTTCAATTGCAGACGCGCGACCTTTTCGTCCAGGTGTTTCGGCAGCGTATAGACGCCGATCGGATAGTCCACCGTGCGGGTGAACAGTTCGATCTGGGCGAGGGTCTGGTTGGCGAAGGAACTGGACATCACGTAGGACGGGTGGCCGGTGGCGCAGCCAAGGTTCACCAGGCGGCCCTTGGCCAGCAGAATGATGCGTTTGCCATCCGGGAAGATGACGTGGTCCACCTGCGGCTTGATCTCTTCCCACTGATACTGCTCGATGCCGGCGACGTCGATTTCGTTGTCGAAGTGGCCGATGTTGCAGACGATGGCCTGGTCGCGCATTGCAGCCATGTGGTCATGGGTGATGACTTGGAAGTTGCCGGTGGCGGTGACGAAGATGTCGGCCTTGTCGGCGGCGTAATCCATCGTGACCACGCGATAGCCTTCCATCGCGGCTTGCAGGGCGCAGATCGGGTCCACTTCGGTAACCCACACCTGGGCGGACAGCGCGCGCAGCGCCTGGCAGGAACCCTTGCCGACGTCGCCGTAGCCGCACACCAGGGCGACCTTGCCGGCGATCATCACGTCGGTGGCGCGCTTGATGCCGTCCACCAGGGATTCGCGGCAACCGTACAGGTTGTCGAACTTGGACTTGGTGACCGAATCGTTGACGTTGATGGCGGGGAACTTGAGTTCACCGCGCTCGTGCATCTGATAGAGGCGGTGCACGCCGGTGGTGGTCTCTTCGGTGACGCCCTTGATCTGCGCCAGACGGGTGGAATACCAGGTGGGGTCGACGGCGATCTTGGCCTTGATCGCGGCGTACAGGATGGTTTCCTCCTCGCTGGTCGGCTGGGCGACGACACTGAGGTCGGACTCGGCGCGCGCACCCAGGTGCAGCAGCAGGGTGGCGTCACCGCCGTCGTCGAGGATCATGTTCGAGTAACCGCCGTCCGGCCACTCGAAGATGCGGTGGGTGTAGTCCCAGTACTCGACCAGCGACTCGCCCTTGACCGCGTAGACCGGCACGCCAGTAGCGGCGATGGCGGCGGCGGCGTGGTCCTGGGTGGAGAAGATGTTGCAGGAAGCCCAGCGCACTTCGGCACCCAGCGCGGTGAGGGTTTCGATCAGCACGGCGGTCTGGATGGTCATGTGCAGGCTGCCGGTGATGCGCGCGCCTTTCAGTGACTGGCTGGCGGCATATTCCTCGCGGATGGCCATGAGACCGGGCATTTCCGTCTCGGCAATGCGGATTTCCTTGCGGCCCCAGTCAGCCAGGGCCAGGTCGGCGACTTTGTAGTCGGTGAAGTTTGTAGCCACAGCGTTCATGCGAACTCCTTGAACTTGCGGCCGGGAGAGGGGGCGCACTCACCTGGCGCACCCGTGCCCGGCACAGGTTGAACAGGTGAGCGCAGTTTTGAACCGAGCCTGACGGCAAACCGTTGCAGCGCTCCTCGGTGGGGCGGGATTATCCGGGCTCCCGTCCATATCGCAAAGCCGGTTCAGGCCAGATTCAGGCAAATTCGCGCCACCCCCGCGAAGGCATCGCGCTATGTAACTGTGCATGGCTCGGAGAGCCGCCCCATGCCATGAAACAACGATGTAGGTTGGGCTGAGGGACGAAGCCCAACAACGGTGCGGCTGGCGTGGGGATATTGGGCTTCGTCCCTCAGCCCAACCTACGTGGGACCCGAATGCCGGCTGTTTCACAGTAACCGTGCACCCAACAAAAAGCCCGGCCGAGGCCGGGCTACGTGCGAGGGGTGTGTTGCGTTTAGAAGTGGAATACGGCGCCAAGTGAATACAGATCGACGTCGTGTTTATTGAAGTTGTTTCCGCCGCCAACGTCCTGGAAGCGGTCCCATTCGGCCCGCAGGCCCATCTGCTTGCTGATCTGCCAGTTCACGCCGAGGCCGTAGGCCAAGTCGGTGCCATCGTCGCTGGCGTTGGCCGAGGCCAGCGTAGTCGACGCGGTTGCTTCGAGGTTCCAGGCGAAGACGGCAAATGTCTCGTTTACCGGTAGGGTGCCCACGGCGGAAAGCAGGAAACCATCCCCATCCGTTTTCGAGCGATAGGGGCTTCCCGCCAGGGTGGCATAGGTGGCATTGCCGGTGAATGAACCCAGATTCACATAGGCCGCCTCGACAGCGAAATTCTTGTTCACTTGGTAACCGCCGAACAGCTTCCAGCCGGTGTCCGAGTCGTCCACCGAAGCCACGACGCCGGTCGCACCGAGCGCTTCCAGCCCGGATTTGAGTTGGCCCGCGTCGGAGTCAACTGTGGATTGCCCCAGAGACACCCCGGCATACCAGCCGCTATCTGCGGCCATCGTCGCAACAGAACTGCCGGCCAGAAGCAGGGTGGCGAGGCTTGAAACGATCAATTTGGTACGAAGCATTTTCTTTCTCCCGATGAGTTAAACAAGGTCAGCCTTACGAAATTAGCCTGATAGGCGGCCTGATATTACTGTATTGGTAATTTTGTATGCGTAACTAATGGTATTGTTTTTGCGAAAAACGTAAGTCGTTTGCATATTCGCCGCATGAATATCGGCGGCACGATCAAGGCTCTGCGAGAACAACGTGGCTGGTCCCAGGAAGAGTTGGGCTGGCGCGTAAGTTCATCGTCAGCAAACATT
This sequence comes from Hydrogenophilales bacterium CG_4_10_14_3_um_filter_63_21, assembly GCA_002784045.1. Lineage (GTDB taxonomy): Bacteria > Pseudomonadota > Gammaproteobacteria > Burkholderiales > Thiobacillaceae > PFJX01. The sequence goes on along the minus strand of PFJX01000045.1, from coordinate 7,335 downwards.
TCCCGCATCGAAACGGGTAAGCACGGCCCCGGGCCTGATGTCCTCGAAGCCTTGGCCAAGGCCTTCGAGCTCAAGGTCTATGAACTGTTCGCTTTGGCCGAGGGCGAACCCCTGCATCTGGTTGCCCGTCTCCCTGACCAAGCCGAGGAATTGCTGCTCCAGTGCTTCCGGGCGATGAGCGAGGAACGGCGCTTACTGCTGCTGCAGGTGGGTGCCCAGTTTGCGCAGCCAGGCCAGGCTAAGTAGGGCGATCTTCCCTGTAGCGCCGGCTGATAAAGCCCCTGATGAAGCCCCTAAGCGAAGGACTAAGCCGCCAAAAGACGGCGGCCAAGTCCCTGCTTATACCCTTCGGTAATCCTTGCCGGCGGGGTATAAAAAAGGCGCTGTGCGCGTTGGGCGTTGGGCGTTGATGCTGGCACCGGCGCTGGTGATGGCACCTTCCCCCTTTGGGAAAGGGGGGAGTAGGTGCGCGTTCACCACGATTTCAACGCCCAACGCGAACAGCGCCATAAAAAACGCCGGCTGGAAGCCGGCGCTACTGTAGGGATTCGATTTTCGGCTGCGGGCCGATGACTTCGCTTTCAAGCTACGTCAGTCCCCGCGTACAACTCGGCGATGGGCAGCGTCACCCCGACGCTGGCGAATTCCACCGTGTCGCCCGGCTCATAGGTGATGTAGAGCCAGCCTATATCCCCTTGGCGGCGGTAGATCTCGACCTGTTGTGTGTCCTGACTGATGAGGGCGTATTCCTGGAGCGCGGGCAGGCGGCGGTAGGCGTGCAGCTTCTCGCGCCGGTCGGTGGCTTCGGTGGAGGGCGAGAGGACTTCGACCACCAGCAGCGGATCGCTTACCACCTGGGCGTCGTTGGCGGCGCTGGCCTGTTCGGCGCAGGCCACCATCACGTCGGGGTAGTAATAGGCGCTGTCACGGGCGACATGAAGTTTCACGTCGCTCATGAAGACCTGGCAGGGTTTGCCCGCCAGACGAGCAAGCAGCAAGGACGCCGCATTCAGGGAAATGCGGTTGTGCCGCAGCGTTCCCCCCGACATGGCGTAAGCCTCGCTCCCCACATATTCGTGACGCAACGGAGAGGTTTCCTCGAAGGCCAGATAGCCGGCCTCGGAAAGAGTTGGTTTTTCCGCGAGTTGCATGCTGTCCTCCTGACTGGTTCCCGCCGCTACCTTACACCCCCGCGTCGGCCTTCAGCGCTTCCGCCTTGTCGGTGGTTTCCCAGGTGAATTCCGGCTCGTCGCGGCCGAAGTGGCCGTAGGCGGCGGTCTTCTGGTAGATCGGGCGGAGCAGGTCGAGCATCTGGACGATGCCCTTGGGGCGCAGGTCGAAATGCTTGGCGATGAGTTCGTTCAGGCGTTCGTCGGAAATCAGGCCGGTGCCGTAGGTTTCCACCATCACGCTGGTGGGCTGGGCGACGCCGATGGCGTAGGAAACCTGCACCAGACACTTGCTGGCGAGGCCGGCGGCGACGATGTTCTTGGCGACATAGCGGGCGGCGTAGGCGGCGGAGCGATCGACCTTGGAGGGATCCTTGCCGGAGAAAGCGCCGCCGCCATGCGGGGCCGAGCCGCCGTAGGTATCGACGATGATCTTGCGGCCGGTGAGGCCGCAATCGCCTTGCGGTCCGCCGACCACGAAGCGGCCAGTGGGGTTGACCAGATATTTGATCTCGCCCTTGATGAGTTCCTTCGGCATGACCGGCTTGATGATGTCCTCGATCACCGCCTCGCGGATGGTTTCCAGGGTCATCTCCGGGGCGTGCTGGGTGGACAGCACCACGGTGTCGATGCTGTGTGGCTTGCCGTCGACGTAATGCAGGGTGACTTGCGACTTGGCGTCGGGGCGCAGCCAGGACAGGCGGCCATCCTTGCGCAGCAGGGATTGGCGTTCCACCAGGCGGTGCGCCAGGTAGATCGGCAGAGGCATCAAGCTGGGGGTTTCGTCGCAGGCGTAACCGAACATCAGGCCCTGGTCGCCGGCGCCCTGGTTGAGGTAGTCGTCGGAAGCGCGATCGACGCCCTGGGCGATGTCCGGGCTCTGCTTGTCGTAGGCCACCAATACCGCGCAGCCGCGATAGTCGATGCCGTAGTCGGTGTTGTCGTAGCCGATGCGCTTGATAGTGTCGCGCGCGACGTGGATGTAATCGACGTTGGCGGTGGTGGTGATTTCGCCGGCCAGGACCACCAGACCGGTGTTGGTCAGGGTTTCGGCGGCAACGCGGGCGGTGGGATCCTGCGCCAGGATGGCGTCGAGAATGGCGTCGGAAATCTGGTCGGCAACTTTGTCCGGGTGGCCTTCGGAAACCGATTCGGAAGTGAAGAGGTAATCTTTGCTCATGAGTTGCTCCTGTGTGTTTCCCCATTTCTGGTCGGCGTGGCCGACTCCGGGGACGAGGAGCGGACGCTTTAGCTGGATTTGTATCCCGCCCGCAATTTGTCTTTGCATTGCTGCAATTAACTCGGCGGCTGCGATAATTCTACGCACTTGCATAATTTTTGGTCAAACCTGTTTTGCTTTTCTTTCTCCGCTTGTTTTCCCGGCTTCCCCTGCCGGTGGCGCATGGGCTTGGCGCGATGCTGGGACTCCTCGGCCTGTTGCGGCGGCGGCACCGGGAATTGTTGCGGGACAACCTGAAGCTCACCGGCCTTTATCGCCCGCTTTGCCTGATTCGCGCCGGCATGGAACTGGGCAAGGGTCTGGCTGAATTGCCCCTGGTCTGGCTGGCGCCGCTGCCGCGCGTGTTCAGCCTGATCCGCGAGGTTCGCGGCTGGGAGCACATCGAGGTGGAATTACGCAAGGACAAGGGGCGCGGTATCGCCCTGCTGGCGCCACATCTTGGCTGTTGGGAGATTGGCGGCATTTTTATCTCCAACCGGCTGCCGGTCACCGCCCTCTACACGCCGCCACGACAGGCATGGGTGCACGAGATGATGCGTTACGGGCGCGAACGTGCTGGAGCCAAAACCGTGCCGCCCACGGCCGGTGGCGTGCGCGCCCTGCTGGGAAAGCTCAAGGCGGGCGAGGCCACCTTTATCCTGCCGGACCAGTCCGCCAACCGGGGCGAGGGCCTGTGGATACGCTTTCTCGGCCACCCGGCCTATCTACCCTCCCTGCCGTATCGGCTGATCGCCAGCACCCAAGCCGTGCCGCTGATCGTGTTCGCGGAACGTCTGACCTGGGGACGTGGTTTCCGTCTTCATATCGAACCCCTGCCTGTCGCGCCGACTGATTCCGCGGAAACCCTCGCCCATATCGCCAACCAGGCCATATCGAAACTCATCCGCCAGCATCCCGAGCAGTACCTGTGGAGCTACCGCCTGTTCCGCCATCACGCCGACGTGACGCCACCTGAGGATTTACCTTGAGACGGATCGGCGTTGTTCTGCTCTGGCTACTCTGGCGGCTGTTGCCGGCCCGCGCGTTGGGCGGTCTGGGCGAGTGGCTTGGGGGGCTGCTGTATGCCGTGGCCCGCACGCGCGTTCGCGTTGGGCTGACTAATTTGCGCCTGTGCTTCCCGGAACTGGACGAGACCAACAGGAAGAGGCTGCTGAAAGCCCACTTCCGCGCCCTGGGGCGCGCCACTTTGCAGGAAACCGTGTCCTGGTGGGGCAGCCGAGGTGAAGTGGAACGCCTCACCCATTTCGAGGGCACGGAACACCTGATGCCGCATCTGGGCAAACCTTTGATCTGGCTGGCGCCACATTTCGTTGGCCTCAACATCGGCGGCGTGCGGGTAACGGCGGCCTACGCGCCTATCGTCTCGCTGTACGCCACGATCAAAAACCCGATCATCAACCGCTTGATGCTGCATGCGCGCACCCGGTTTCGGCGGGCTGAGCAACATTCGGAAATGTACTCGCGCGCCGATGGCATCAAGCCGGTGCTGCGCGCGATCAAGAAGGGGCGGCCGTTCTATTACCTGCCGGACATGGATTACGGCGCGCGCGATGCCGTGTTCGTGCCCTTTTTCGGCACCCCGGCGGCCACGATCACCGGCCTCTCGCGCATTGCCCGCGCCAGTGGCGCCGTGGTGGTGCCGGCCATCACCCGGCAGGAAGGCGGCGGCTATGTCACCCGCTTCTACCCGGCCTGGGACAACTTCCCCAGCGGCGACGTGACCGCCGATACCCGGCGCATGAACGCCTTCATCGAAGAACGCATCCGCGAAATCCCCGCGCAGTACTTCTGGCTGCACAAGCGCTTCAAGACCCGCCCGCAAGGTGAGCCCAGCCTGTATGAATGAAATCGAAATTTCGCCCCTGCGCCTGAACGAGGCCGAAGCGGTCGTGGACCTGGCCGGCCGCGTCTGGCGCGCGCACTACCCTGGCATCATCACGCCAGAACAGATCGACTACATGCTGGAACAACGCTACCGGCCGGTGCTGGTGCGCCAGTTCATCGCCCGTGGCGACCTCTGGCTGGCGGCACGGGCGGAAGGCGTACTGGTCGGCTTCGCCCATGGCCACCCGCTCGCCGAGGGCGATTACAAGCTCGACAAGCTCTACGTCGATCTCGATTGGCAGCGCCACGGCATCGGTGGCGCGTTGATCCGCGAAGTAGCCACACGCGCCAGCCGGCGCGGCTTTACCCGCTTGGTGCTGCGGGTGAATCGGCAAAATCAGCAAGCCATCGACGCCTATCTCAAACAGGGTTTCACCGTTGCCACCCTCGTCATGGAGGACATCGGCGGCGGCTTTGTAATGGACGATTACGTGATGGTCAAGGCACTGGCATGACTTTCCAGAATCCCTCCCCCGAAGCCATCAAAGCCCTCTTGCGGCGCGTCAAGACCATCGCCGTGGTCGGCCTCTCGCCGAAGCCAGCGCGGCCCAGCTTCGGTGTTTCTCAGGCCATGCAGCGGTTCGGCTACCGCATCGTGCCGGTGCGCCCGGCGCTGGCTGAAGTGCTCGGCGAAAAGGCCTACGCCAGGCTCGCCGATATTCCCTTTTCAGTGGATCTGGTCAACGTGTTCCGCGAGTCCGCCGCCATCCCCGAGGTAGTGGATGAAGTCTTGGCGTTTGCGCAAACCCATGGCGCCCCGGCGCTCTGGATTCAGGAAGGCATCGTGCATGACGAAGCAGCGGAAAAGGCCCGCGCCGCCGGCCTCACCGTGGTGATGGACCGCTGCATCTACAAGGACCATGTGCGCTGGATGCCGTGAACTTGGCGATAATTCAGCCATGAAACTCAAATTCACCAAAATGCAGGGCGCCGGCAACGACTTTGTCGTGCTCGACGGCGTTCGCGAGAAAATCGAACTTACCCCCGCGCAATACCAGGTTCTCGCCGACCGCCATTTCGGGATCGGCTGCGACCAGGTATTGCTGGTGGAAACCACGACCCGCCCGGACTGCGATTTCCGTTACCGCATCTTCAACGCCGACGGCGGCGAGGTGCAGCAGTGTGGCAACGGCGCCCGCTGCTTTGCCCGATTCGTGCATGAGCAGGGCCTGACCCCGAAACAGGAAATCCGCGTCGAGACCGCCGCCGGCGTGATCGTCCCGCGCCTGGAAGACGATGGCCAGGTCACCGTCGACATGGGGCCGCCACGTTTTAATCCCCTGGATATCCCGTTTGTCGCGGCCGAGCCAGCACTCACTTATGTCATTGACGTGACTGGCGAACCGATCGAAATCTCCGCCCTGTCGATGGGCAACCCTCATGCCGTGCGCCTTGTCTGCAATGTGGACACGGCGCCGGTGAGGGAACTGGGCGCGAAGATCGAACACCACCCGAGTTTCCCGGAACGGGTCAACGTCGGCTTCATGCAGGTGCTGCACCGGCGCGAAGTCAAACTGCGCGTATTCGAGCGCGGCACCGGCGAAACCCTGGCCTGCGGCACCGGCGCCTGCGCCGCCGTGGCCGCTGGCATCCGCCGCGGCTTGCTTGATGACACCGTCCAGGTCCATACCCGTGGCGGCGACCTTTCCATCCGCTGGGCCGGCATCGGCCACAACGTTTTTCTCACCGGCCCGGCCGTCACCGTTTTTCAAGGCGAGATAACGCTATGAACCAGGTCGCGGCAGCGAAATCTCGCTGCGGGGATTCCTGGAAATGACCTTTCCACTCCCACAGCGCGGAATCACCACCCATCCATCGTCACCTTAATCCGTGCCACCCCCGCCCGCCGTTCCGCCCTCGGCCAGTTCATGACCCCGCCCGGCGTAGCGCGCTTTATCGCCTCGTTATTCCCCGATACCAACACGCCAAGCTGCCGCTTGCTCGATGCCGGTGCCGGGCTGGGAGCCTTGTCGGCGGCGTTTCTGGAGCGTTGCGCGACGGGTGAGTTGGGCTTCACTTCACTGGCGGTGGATGCTTATGAATTCGATACAGCCTTGCTGGAGGGCCTGCGCGAAACCTTGACCAATTACGTCGACCGCGTGCCGTTGGCCACCCGCGTGTTGCCGGGGGATTTCATCGAGCAGGCGGTATCCAGCCTGGGCTTGTGGGGCGGGCCGCGCTATAGCCATGCCATTCTGAATCCGCCGTACAAGAAAATTCAGTCCCACTCCCGCCATCGGCTGCTGCTGCGCCAAGCGGGGATCGAGACTTCCAATCTGTATTCGGCTTTCGTCGCGCTGGCGCTGGCGTTGCTGGAGGAGGGCGGGCAGTTGGTGGCGATCATTCCGCGCAGTTTCTGCAACGGGCCGTATTTCCGGCCGTTTCGGGATTTTCTGCTGGAGCGCGCGGCGATCCGCCATCTGCATCTGTTCGCTTCGCGCGACCAGGCGTTTCGCGAGGATGGGGTGTTGCAGGAGAACCTGATCCTGCGTCTGGAGCGGGGCGGCGCGCAGGGGCCGGTGGCAATTTCCACGTCCACCGACGACCGCTTTGCCGACACCCTGGAACACCTTCACCCCTTCGAACGCATCGTTTTGCCGGGCGATCCGGAGCGTTTCATCCACATCCCCACTTCGCCGGAAGCGCCGGCCCATGAGGTGTTGCCCGGACTGGATCACACTCTGGCGGCGTTGCGGCTGGAGGTTTCTACCGGGCCAGTGGTGGATTTCCGCTTGCGCGAGTGGCTGCGCGATCAGCCGGGGCCGGATACTGTGCCGCTGTTGTACCCCTGCCATTTCCGCGCCGGGCGGCTGGTGACCCTGCTGGCATGAATGACCATTCCCACAGCAGCCATCGCGATCCTCGCCGCGCTGGGCCTGCCAGGCGCCTAACCCAACCTACGTTCGCCGCTTCGAGCGCGGGCCTGGTGTTCGTTACCGCGTTTCCGACCCGCGCGTTGATGGCCCGTTATGTTTCTGAGATCGCCTGGGAAACCGCTGGGTGGCGGATGCGACTACCCATCTGATCCATTTCAACGGTTCG
>PFJX01000009.1 GCA_002784045.1 Hydrogenophilales bacterium CG_4_10_14_3_um_filter_63_21 | reverse complement strand
TTCCCCGGCTTTGGGCCCCTTGAAATGTTTTTTACCGGGATATTTTTGCGGGACGCGCACCGGATCGAGATTAAAAACGTAATCCTTACCTGGTCGAGTGAGCCACATGATGGTTTCATATCTCCCGGAAAAACGTTTCGAGCAATGCAGGCCATGCTCGAAATGCCAGACGATACGATTACGCATAACCAATCCGGTTTCACGGAAAATTGGATAAAGCACCGCGTCCAGCGGCACGATGGCGCCGTCATGGACATAATTTCCCACCTGCCAACAAATGCTGCCCCGTTCCGAGAGGACCCGAGCGCATTCACGTATCACCTCAGCCTGCTGAGCCAGATAAACATCCAGATTCAACCGCCGTTCGTATTCCTTGCCGATGTTATAGGGAGGGGAAGTCACAACGAGTTGCATACTCTTGTCGGGTATCTCCCTCAGCAATTTCAGGCAACTGCCGGGGAACACGACGGCCTCGGCAGCCCTCTCGAAATGATCCGAGATCAAGGGCGCCGTTCTGTCCGAAAACAGGCTACCGGGCTGTGCCATATCCATGATGTTCAATTCCCCGCCAGAATGCTCATGACCGCCATGCGCACCGCGATGCCGAAGGTGACTTGCGCGAGGATGACCGATTGCGGGCCGTCGGCGACTTCGGAGTCGATTTCCACGCCACGGTTCATCGGGCCGGGGTGCATGACGATGGCGTCGGGCTTGGCGTGGCGCAGTTTCTCGACGGTGAGGCCCCAGTGTTTGTAGAACTCGCCGGCGGAGGGCAGGCGGGCACCCTGCATCCGTTCGTTCTGCAGGCGCAGCATCATCACCACGTCGACATCCTTCAGGCCCTGTTCCATGTTGTGATAGACATGCACGCCGAGATTGCTGACATCGCGCGGCAACAGGGTCTTGGGCGCGATCACGCGTACTTCCGGGCAGCCCAGGGTGGTGAGGCCGTGGATTTGCGAGCGTGCCACCCGCGAGTGCAGGACGTCGCCGACGATGGCCACGCGCAGGTTGTGAAAGCCCCCCTTGAAGTGGCGGATGGTGAACATGTCGAGCAGGCCCTGGGTGGGATGGCTGCTGCGGCCGTCGCCGGCGTTCACCACGCTGATGTGCGGCGCCACGTGGCGGGCAATCAGGTGGGCGGCGCCGGCGGCGGCGTGGCGCACCACGAACATGTCGGCGTGCATGGCCGCGAGGTTGGCCACCGTGTCGAGCAGGGTTTCACCCTTGCTCTGCGAGGAGGCGCCGACGTTGAGGTTGACCACGTCCGCCGACAGCCGCTTGGCGGCGATCTCGAAGGTGGTGCGGGTGCGCGTGGAGTTCTCGAAGAAGATGTTGAACACCGCTTTGCCGCGCAGCAGCGGCACCGACTTCACTTCGCGTTCGCCCACCGCGACGAAGGAGGCGGCGGTATCCAGGATTTGCGTGAGGATGCGCGCGGGCAGGCCGTCCAGGCTCAGCAGGTGCCTTAGTTGGCCATCCTCGGTCAGTTGCAGATTGTTTTTCATGCGCGGTTATTGACCTTGAAGCCCAGCGTGCCCTCGTCGGCGCGGGTGAGGGCGATGTTCTCGTGTTCCGCCAGCTCCAGATGGGCGCCGACGAAATCCGGGCAGATCGGCATTTCCCGGCCGCCCCGGTCCACCAGCACGGCCAGTCGGATCGCCGCCGGGCGGCCGTAATCGAACAAGGTATTCATGGCCGCGCGGATGGTGCGGCCGGTGTAGAGCACGTCGTCGATCAGCAGCACGCGGCGCCCTTCGATGTCGAATGGGATGTCCGAGGGCTTCACTTGGGGATGCAGGCCGATGCGGGAAAAGTCGTCGCGGTAGAAGGAGATGTCGAGCACACCACGGGGCAGATCGCGCCCCAGGCGGGCGAGCAAGGCGTCCATCACCCAGACGCCACCGGTGTGGATGCCGACCAGGGCGCTTATTTGCGTGGACTCCGCTCCCAGAATGGGGGCGATCTGGTCCGCCAGGCGGACGATGAGCTGTTCAGGCGAGGGCAGTGGCATGGTCGTTACCGTGAACGGCGCGAAGCGGCTCATGAAGCTCCCGTCTCCCGCGGGCGGGAGAGGGGTTGGGGGTGAGGGGAGTGATCGAAATGGTCTTGCAGGATTTGTTGGGCGGCGACGCTGTCTTCCACCTGTTTTCGGCTGGCCGCCTTGACACCGGCTTCGCGCAGGCGGGAATCGGCTTCGACGGAGGTGAGGCGTTCGTCGACCAGAATGACGGGCAGGTTGAAACGGCCATTGAGCTGGTTGGCAAAACGGCGCGCGCGCCGGGTAAGGCCATGTTCCTCACCGTCCAGCGACAGCGGCAGGCCGGCCACCAGTTGGCTGGGCCGCCACTCGTCGATGAGGGCGGCAATGCGCGCGAAACGCGGGTCGTTGGCCTCGCCACGGATCACTTCCAGCGGATGCGCCATCCGGGTTTCCCAATCTCCGACGGCGACACCGATCTTGCGGGTACCGAAATCGAAGGCCAGCACGGCGCCCCGCTGTTGCGAACTCATGCGTGTCCGGCTTCTTCCGCCAGCATGGCCAGGTCGATGCCCAGCAGGTGCATGGCCGCATTCAGGCGCGCCGCGGCGGGATAGCCGAAGATCACTTGCGGGTCGGCCGGCACCGTGAGCCAGGCATTCTGCTTGATCTCGTCTTCCAGTTGCCCCGGCCCCCAGCCGGCGTAGCCCAGGGTTACCAGAATTTCCGCCGGGCCTTCGAGGCGGGCGGTGGCTTCCAGGATGTCCTTGGAGGTGGTCAACCCGACCCGGTCGTTCACCGATAAGGTGGAACCCCAGGCGCCCACCGGCCGGTGCAGCACGAAACCCCGTTCCACCTGCACCGGGCCGCCGTAGTAAACCGGCTCCTGCTTCAAGTGATCGTCAACGAGGTCAAGGCCGATCTGGCTGAACAAACTGTCCAGGCTGAGCTCGATGGGGCGATTCACCACCACGCCGAGCGCCCCCTGTTCGCCGTGATCGCAGATATAGGTCAGCGTGCCGGTGAAGTTGGGGTCCATCATCTTGGGCATGGCGATCAGGAAATGGTCGGTGAAATTGGCGAGGTCCATGAGGGGCATCCGGATTGAGCGACGAATTGTAACCCTGCCCGACGGTGCTCAGAATCGGCCCATGGACTCCGCCATCGGGTGGTTTCGCCGCGATCTCAGGCGGCGTGTCGACGGGTTACACTGCGCCGGCTTGTCCACCCACTCCCCTGGAGGCAACCACTCATGAATTTTTTGTCTCGCTCGCTCTTGTTCCTCGCTGTTCTGCCCCTGGCCGGCTGCTTACAGGACACCGCGTCCTATTCCTTCCCGGAGAAGGGCCACGCCATCACCCTGGTGCGCAACCAGACCTGGTTCTGGCAAGACACCCTGGAAATCGAGGTGATGGCCAGCCACCTGCCGGACTGCAATGGCGGCATGACGATCAAGGAGGTACCCGTGGATACGCGCATCGCGATGTATCAGGCTCCGGACGAATACCCGGAACCGCTGCACTTGCTGAAGACCGGCAAGCGCGTATTCGCCGTCAGCACGCAATCCTGCCGGGTCCAGGAGTTCAAGGAGGTGCCGCCGGATCTGGGCGGGAAGCTGGGCACCTTCCGCGTCAAGGACCAGGTTTTCCAATTTGTTGCCGCCGACCCCGCCGGCAAACCTGAACCAGAGTAATCCTCCATGCGTTATGCCGATCTGCGCGACTTCATCGCGCAACTGGAAGCACGCGGCGAACTCAAGCGCATCCGTGCCGAGATCGACCCGAATCTGGAAATGACCGAGATCGGCGACCGCGTCCTGCGCGCCGGCGGTCCCGCCCTGTTGTTCGAGAAACCGAAAGGCCATGCCATGCCGGTACTGGCCAACCTGTTCGGCACGGTCAAGCGCGTGGCGCTGGGCATGGGCGAGGAAGACCCGGCGCGGTTGCGCGAGATCGGCAAGCTGCTCGCCTACCTGAAGGAACCGGAACCCCCGCGCGGCCTGAAAGACGCCTGGGACAAATGGCCGATTCTGAAACAGGTATTGAACATGAGCCCGAAGGAGATTCGCTCGCCGGCCTGCCAGGAAGTGGTGTGGGAAGGTCGGGACGTGGACCTTGCACGCTTGCCGATCCAGACCTGCTGGCCGGGCGACGTCGGCCCGCTGCTGACCTGGGGCCTGGTCATCACCCGCGGACCCCAGGGGTTGCCAAGCTCGAAACCACGGCAGAACCTGGGCATCTACCGGCAACAGGTCATCGGGCCCAACAAGCTGATCATGCGCTGGCTGGCGCATCGCGGCGGCGCGCTGGATTTCCGCGACTTCCAGGCCGCGAATCCCGGCCAACCGTTCCCGTTGTGCGTGGCCATCGGCGCCGATCCGGCCACCATACTGGGCGCGGTGACGCCGGTGCCGGATTCGCTGTCCGAATACCAGTTCGCCGGCCTCCTGCGCGGTGCCAAGACCATCGTGGCGAAGGCGCTGGGCTGCGACCTGCAAGTGCCGGCTTCCGCCGAAATCATCCTGGAAGGTGTCATCCATCCCAATGAGACCGCCCTGGAAGGCCCGTTCGGCGACCACACCGGGTATTACAACGAACAGGAAACCTTCCCGGTGTTCACGGTCGAGCGCATCACCCTGCGCCGCGATGCGATCTACCACTCCACCTACACCGGCCGCCCCCCGGACGAACCGGCTATCCTCGGCCTGGCGCTGAACGAAGTATTCGTGCCGCTGCTGCAAAAGCAGTTTCCCGAGATCACCGATTTCTACCTGCCGCCGGAAGGCTGCTCCTACCGCATGGCGGTGGTGAGCATGAAGAAGCAGTACCCCGGCCACGCCAAGCGGGTGATGTTCGGCATCTGGAGCTTCCTGCGCCAATTCATGTACACCAAGTTCATCATCGTCACCGACGCCGACGTGAACGTGCGCTCCTGGCCGGAAGTCATGTGGGCGCTGACCACCCGGGTCGATCCCGCGCGCGACACCTTGCTGGTGGAAAACACGCCCATCGATTACCTGGATTTCGCCAGCCCGGTATCCGGCCTGGGCAGCAAAATGGGGATCGACGCCACCAACAAGTGGCCGGGTGAAACCTCCCGTGAGTGGGGCACCCCCATCCGTATGAGCGATGCCGTGAAACAAAAAGTGGATGCGCTCTGGGCCGAACTGGGCCTTGGATAAACCGCCATGCAAGCCCAGCAACTTTCACAACTTGTCCCCTTCAACGGGCTGTCCGAAGAAGCCCTGCAACTGGCCACCCAGCAAGGCCGGGTAGTGCATTTGGAACGGGGCCAGACGCTGTTCAAGCGTGGCGATGAGGATCACGACAGCTATTACCTGCTGGAGGGGGAAGTTGAGCTGGACGCGGCGGCCGATGACAGGCAACCGCTGATCATTCGTGCCGGCGGCGATGCCGCGCGCCACCCGCTGGCCCGCCTCAAGCCGCGCCGCTACACCTGCGTGGCGCGCGGCGCCTGCGTGGTGGCGGCGTTCGCCGATGACGCCCTGGACCGCCTGGTGGCGCGCGACCAGGCCACCGCCTATGAAGTCACCGAGTTCGAGGGCGACGACCCGAGTTGGTTGTTCGACCTGTTGCGCAACCCCGCCTTCGCGCGCGTACCGCCGGCCAATCTGCACGACCTGTTCGGCCGTTTCGAACCCCTGCCGGTGGCGGCGCGGCAGATCGTGATCCGCCAGGGCGAAGCCGGCGACTACTACTACCTGATCCGCGAAGGCCAGGCCCAGGTCACGAGATCCACCGAGGACGGCAAACCGGTGGCGCTGGCGCGCCTGCAACCCGGCCAGGGCTTCGGCGAGGAGGCACTGATCTCCGGCGAGCCGCGCAATGCCACGGTCGCCATGCTCAGCAATGGCCTGCTCATGCGCCTGGCGGCCAGCGATTTCCTCACCCTGTTGCAGGAACCGCTGGTGCATCGGGTGGCGGCGGACGAGGCCGCCGAGCTGCTGCGCGGGCGCGGCGCGGTCCTGCTCGACGTGCGTATGGAAGATGAATACAAACAGGGCAGCCTCAAGGGCAGCCACAACTTGCCGCTCTACCTGCTACGCCTGCGCGCCAAGGCGCTGGACCCCACGCGGCCCTACCTCCTCTATTGCCAGACTGGCCGCCGCAGCGCCGCCGCCGCCTTCCTTCTGGCGCAGCGCGGCTTCGACGTGTTTGTACTCAGCGGCGGCCTCGACGCGATGAAAATTTCCAACCCGACAAGTAATAGTTGATTACAATGCTCAGGTATTAACCCTCCCGGAGATTGAATCATGCCCGCAGCCCTCCACACCGCCGCCCGTGCCGGTGACAGCGCACAAGTCCGCAACATGTTGGCCGCCGGCACCAACCCCAATGAGATGGATGAGGCCGGCGACACCGCCCTCCATATCGCCGCCGTGAACGGCCACCTGGAGGTCGTCGACGCCCTCCTCGAAGCCGGTGCCGACGCCAATGCCCGTGATGCCCATGGCTGGACGCCGATTTTCAAAGCGGCCTACAACCATGAACTCGATTGCGGTTTCGCCCCGGTGGTACAGGCATTGATCGACGCCGGCGCCGACGTCAACGCCCGCATCTTCTTCGGCCTCACTCCCCTGATGCTGGCCGCCGGCGGCGGTGAAGCGGCGGTCTGTGCGGCCCTGCTCGCGGCCGGCGCCGAAGTCAAGGCCGCCAACGAGGGTGGCATCACCGCCCTGATGATGGCCAAGGAGCGTTTCTATGTGGACGTCATCAACCTGCTCTATGAAGCGGAAGCCCTCCTCATGGAAACCGAAGGCGTTTCCTGCTCCAGCGGCGCCCGCAAGGGTCCAGCAGGAGACGATGCGAAGGTCATCAACTTCATGCCGCGCATGCATTGATGTAGCGCCGGCGCTACATCTTCAACGTCCCTGGCGGCAGCTGCCGCGCGAGGGTTTCCGCCAGTTGCGCCAGCGTGTAGGCGAGCGCTGAGCGGCGCCGCCAGACCAGGCCGATGCTGCGCGAGGCGCCGGGTTTGGCGACCGGTTTCAACACCACCCGCTGGCCACTCGGGCTGACGCTGGCCAGGATGGGAATCAGAGTCACGCCGAGACCCATCGCCACCATCTGGCGCAGGGTTTCCAGGCTGGTGGCGCGGATTTCTTCGCTCTTCAGGCCTTGCAAGTGGCAGGCTTCCAGCGCCTGGTCGCGCAGGCAATGGCCCTCCTCCAGCAACAGCAGCCCAGCCCGGGCGAGCTCGTCGATATTCACTTCCTTGGCCGCGGCCAAAGGGTGATCGGCGGGCACGGCGGCGAGGAAAGGCTCCACGAACAGCGGCACCACTTCCAGGCTCGGGTCGCTGATCGGCAGCGCCAGCAGGCCGGCGTCGAGCTTGCCTTCGGCGAGGTGGGCGAGCAGGTGCGGGGTCAGTTCCTCGCGCAGCAGCAACCTCAGCTTCGGGTGCGCCTGCCGCACCTGGGTCAGCACCTGCGGCAAGTAATAGGGCCCCAGGGTGGGAATGACGCCGAGATGCACGGTGCGATCCATCGGATCCTTGGCATAACTGGCCAGTTCCCGGATGCGCCCGGCTTCTTCGACAATGCGGCGCGCCGACTCGACGATTTCATGGCCGATGGGGGTGGGTGCCACCCGCTTCAGCGAGCGGTCGAACACGATCACCCCAAGAAAATCTTCCAGTTTCTTCAAGCCCGTGGACAGCGTCGATTGGCTGACGCAACAGGCCTCGGCGGCTTGCCCGAAGTGGCCGCAATCGGCCAGGGCGACCAGGTAACGCAGTTCTTGCAGGGTCATGGGTACTCGATCTCGTCGATGGAGCAGGGAATTCTATGAGGCTGTCGGGCTTTCCGCAGGGAACGCCATTACCCGCCACCACCATAACCGTTCTGGCGCCAGGCCTCGAACACGGTCACCGCCACGGCATTCGAGAGATTCAGGCTGCGCTGGCCGGGCCGCATGGGCAGGCGCAGGCGGTGATCTACGGGGAATTCGGCCAGCACTTCGGCCGGCAGGCCGCGCGTTTCCGGGCCGAATACGAAGGCATCGCCGGGTTGAAACCGGGCCGTTCCCAGCAGTTGCGAGCCTTTGCTGGTCAAGGCGAACAAGCGCCGCCCGGCAAGCGCGGCGCGCAAAGCCGGCCAGTCGTCGTGCACCCGCAACTCCACATACTCGTGATAGTCGAGCCCGGCGCGGCGCAGATGCTTATCGGAGAGATCGAATCCCAGCGGGCGCACCAGGTGCAAACGGCAGCCGGTATTGGCGGCCAGGCGGATCACGTTGCCGGTGTTGGGAGGGATTTCCGGCTGGACCAGGACGATTTCGAACATGTCATTATGGAAATGGCGTGGTTAAGCCGCGACTACATTGGCCGCGGGCCCCTGAATTCGCGCACCACGTGCAGTTGCCGGCGCGAGACTGGAAGTTTTTCCGGCCAATCCTTGAGCAGTGCCTGCCAGTTCGCCTCGCCGCTGCTTTCGACGCGCTCAAAGCCGGCCAGGTGGCGGCGGGCGACCAGGCAATTGCGGTGCAGGCGGAGGAACTCGTCGGCGAATTCTTCTTCCAGTTTCACCAGCGATTCGTCCAGCAGGTATTCACGTTCGCGGGTGCGGGCGGTGACGTAGCGTTGCTCGGCGCGCAGGTAGAAAACGTCGGCGACCGGGACTTGCAGGATGCGGTGGCGTTCCAGCACGGTGAAGCTGGCGCGGCGCGGGGCGAGGCTGGCGGCGGTATCCGGCGGCAGCGGCCGGATCCGGCTGAGGGCTTCTTTCAGGCGCGCCAGGCGTACCGGCTTCAACAGGTAATCGACGGCGCGAAGTTCAAAAGCGGCGATGGCATGTTCGTCGTGCGCGGTGACGAAGATGATGGCGGGTGATTTACCCAATGCGGTGGGCATTGTCGTCAGGTGGCGCGCAGCCTCCAGGCCGGTCATACCGGGCATCTGGACGTCCATGAAAATGACGTCGGCGGGCGTGTCCAGAACCCGGTCCAGTACCTCGCCGCCGTTCGCGGCTTCGGCCACCACTTCCACCAGCGGTTCCTGGCCGAGGTCGCCGAGCAGGCTCTTCAGGCGGCTGCGCGCCAGCGCTTCATCGTCGGCGAGGATGGCCTTAATGGGCATGGTCGACCGGCACGGTATTCAGCGGCATCACCACCTGCACATGGAACTCGCCGCCGGCTTCGTGGGTGGACAGGCGCGCTTCGGCATCGAAATGCAGTCGCAGGCGCTCGCGAATGTTGGATAGCGCCATGCTGTTGCCGGGGCGGACGGCGTTGCCGAGGGGATTGCGCACCACGACGTGCAGTTGCTGGCCACGCGCAAAGATGTCGATACCGATGCGGCCACCCTGGGGATTCGGTTCGATGCCGTGGTAGACGGCATTTTCCAGCAGCGGTTGCAACAGGAGGGAGGGCAGCAAGGCGCCGGGCGGGGCGTTGTCGGTGCGCCAGTCGACGCGCAGGCGCTCACCCAGGCGCAGGGTTTCCAGGTCCAGATAGGCGCGTGCCAGTTCCATCTCGCGGCTCAAGGGTGAGAGTTCGTGGTTGTCTGCCATCAGCACGCGGTAGAGGTCGGCCAGGTTTTCCAGCGCGGTTTCCGCGCGCGCCGGATCGGAGCGAATCAGCGACAGCACGCTGTTCAGGCTGTTGAACAGGAAGTGCGGGCGGATGCGCGCTTGCAGGGCTTGCAGACGCGCTTCCGGCAGCGCCGGGGACAGCCGCCGCGCGCGCCAGTCATGCCAGGCGAGCAGGGCCAGGCCCAGCAGCGCCGCGAGCAGGGCGGTGCGCGCCAGGCTGCCGCTGGCGGCGTCGGGATAATTGATCTCCAGGAGCAGCCGCCATAGCACGGCGCTGGTCGCCGCCGCCAGCACGGCGACCACGACCCCCTGTTGCGGCGGGCTCCGCCCCAGCCAAGGCCCGATCAGGAACAGCAGCAACAGGGTGAGCAGCAGGGGCGGTTGCAGATAGGCGGCGTCGCCGAGAAAAATGGCCGGGGTATCCGCCGGACTGGTTCCGGCCAGCAGCGCGGCGACCAGTCCCAGCACCTCGGCGGCCAGGATGAGGCGCAACAGAATGCCCAGATTGCGGAAATCGGGCAGGGAGAAGTCCTGAGTGGTCTTTGTCATAATGCGTGCCTCCTGAGCTACGCCGCGAAAGCTACCACTCCATGAGCACTCCCTCCACTCCCGCCCAGGCCTGGTCTGGCCGTTTTTCCGAACCGGTGTCCGAGCGCGTCAAGCGTTACACGGCTTCCATTCCCTTCGACTGGCGCCTGGCGCCATTCGATATCCAGGGCTCACTGGCGCACGCGGCCATGTTGCAGAAGGTCGGCGTGCTCTCGGTTGAAGATCTCGCCGACATCCGCCATGGCCTCGGTGAAATCCTGGCCGACTTCGAGGCGGGCCGCTTCACCTGGAACCTGGACGACGAGGACATCCACTTCAACATCGAGCGGGCGCTGACGCGGAAAGTGGGCGATGCGGGAAAACGCTTGCATACTGGCCGTTCGCGCAACGACCAGGTGGCGACCGACGTGCGCTTGTGGCTGCGCGACGCCATCGACCGCATCCTGGCCCTGTTGCGCGCCGCCCAGGTGGCGCTGCTGGACCTGGCGGAACAGCACGCGGAGACGGTGATGCCCGGTTTCACTCATCTTCAGGCGGCGCAGCCGGTCACCTTCGGCCATCACATGATGGCCTGGTTCGAGATGCTCGGGCGTGACCATGACCGGCTGGTCGATTGCCGCCGCCGCGTCAACCGCCTGCCCCTGGGCGCCGCCGCCCTGGCCGGCACCAGCTACCCCATAGACCGCGAGTTCGTGGCGCGGGAACTCGGCTTCGAGGGCCTCTGCGAGAACTCGCTGGATGCCGTCTCCGACCGCGACTTCGCCATAGAATTTCTCGCCGCCGGCGCCCTGATCATGACCCACTTCTCGCGCATGGCCGAGGAACTGGTGCTCTGGATGACGCCGCGCTTCGGCTTCATCGACCTGCCGGATCGCTTCTGTACCGGCTCCTCGATCATGCCGCAGAAGAAAAACCCGGACGTGCCGGAGCTGATGCGCGGCAAGACCGGCCGCATGAACGGCCACCTGATCGCGTTGCTGACCCTGATGAAGGGGCAGCCGCTGGCCTACAACAAAGACAATCAGGAAGACAAGGAACCCCTGTTCGACGCCGTCGATACCCTGATCGACTCGCTGGCGATCTACGCGGAAATGGTGCCGGGCATCCAGGTCAGGGCCGAGCGCATGCGCTCGGCGGCCATCGAAGGCTACGCCACCGCCACCGATCTGGCCGATTACCTGGTGAACAAGGGGCTGCCCTTCCGCGAAGCTCACGAAGCGGTGGCGCGCACGGTGCGGGCGGCGGAACAGAAAGGCTGCGACCTGGCCGATCTGGCGTTGGCCGAGTTGCGGACGTTCTCACCCCTGGTGGAGGAGGACGTCTACCAGGTGCTCACTCTGGAAGGCTCGCTGGCACAGCGCAGCCATCTCGGTGGCACCGCGCCGGCGGCGGTGCGCGCGGCGATCGGGCGGGCGCGCGGGCGGCTGGGGTAGCAGCCTGTCGGACTTTGGAATCGTCGGCTGCGAAGCGACCCCGACGACCAAAGTCCGACAGGCTGCTAGAGCACATAGCGCGCCAGATCTTCGCTCGCCGCGAGCTCCTTCAGGCGGGCATCGACATAGGTGGCGTCGATGTTGAAGGTCTCGCCGCCGCGCCGGTCGGCTTCGAAGGAAAGCTCGTCGAGCAGGCGTTCCATCACCGTGTAGAGGCGGCGCGCGCCGATGTTTTCGGTACGCTCGTTGACGCTCCAGGCGATTTCGGCGAGGCGGCGGATGGCCTCGGGGGTGAATGCCAGCTTCACCCCTTCGGTTTCCAGCAGCGCCTGATATTGCCGGGTGAGGCAGGCATCGGTGCTGGTCAGTATCCGTTCGAAATCGGCCACGGAAAGGCTGCTGAGTTCCACGCGGATCGGGAAGCGGCCCTGCATTTCCGGGATCAGGTCGGACGGCTTGGCAAGATGGAAGGCGCCGCTGGCGATAAACAAAATGTGGTCGGTCTTGATCATGCCGAACTTGGTCGAGACGGTGGCGCCTTCCACCAGCGGCAGCAGATCGCGCTGCACCCCTTGCCGGGAGACATCGGCGCCGTGGTTTTCACGCCCGGCGATCTTGTCTATTTCGTCGAGGAACACGATGCCGTTGGATTCGACGTTGCGTAAGGCGGCGAGCTTCAACTCCTCTTCGTTGACCAGCTTTCCGGCCTCCTCGTCGGTCAACAGCTTCAAGGCTTCGCCGATTTTCAACTTTTTCTTCTGCGTGCGCCGATTGCCCAGGTTCTGGAACATGCCCTGAAGCTGGTTGGTGAGTTCTTCCATGCCGGGCGGCGCGAAGATTTCCATCTGCGAGGAAGGGGCCGCCAGATCAAGTTCGATTTCCTTGTCGGCCAGTTGCCCCTCGCGCAGCATCTTGCGGAATTTCTGCCGGGTGGCCGATTCCTCCTTGCCAGCCCCTTCCTCCCAGGCATCGCGCGCGCCGGGCAACAGGGCATCGAGAATACGCTCCTCCGCGGCTTCCTCGGCGCGCATCGCCACCTTGCGGGTGGCTTCCTCGCGCGCCTGTTTGATGGCGATCTCGGCCAAGTCGCGAATGATGCTGTCGACATCCTTGCCGACATAACCCACTTCGGTGAACTTGGTCGCCTCCACCTTGATGAATGGCGCCCCGGACAGCCGCGCCAGGCGCCGCGCGATCTCGGTCTTGCCAACCCCGGTGGGGCCGATCATGAGGATGTTCTTGGGGGTGATTTCCTGTCTGAGCGTGCCTTCCACCTGCATCCGCCGCCAACGGTTGCGCAGGGCGATGGCGCAAGCGCGCTTGGCCGCGTCCTGGCCGACGATATGCTTGTCGAGTTCGTGGACGATTTCCTGGGGGGTCATCTGGGTCATGGCGATTGATGAGAAAGAGGGAAACAGGAACAGGGCAGTTTACCAGCGCGCCTCTGCCATTTCGGCGCTATGGCGCTATAGTGGCGGTTCTTATATAAGTATCGAGGAGACCACCATGACCATCCGCCACGCGCTATTCCTGTTCGCCGCCCTGCTTGCCGGCCAGGCCCAGGCCAGTGACCGCTACACCACCAAAGACATCGAGTTGTACTGCGTCGCCGTGCCCACCACGGAACTCACCGCCGAGGCCGCGAAGAACTACAACGTGGAACGCACTCCGAATCGAGGCCTGCTCACCATCACCCTGGTGAAAATGAGCAAATCCGGCAAGAGCGAAGCCGTCGCCGGCCAGGTTTACGCCGGCGCCATCAATCTGCACAACAACCTGTCCAACATTCCCATCCGCGAAGTCCGCGAGGGCAGTTCGGTCTACTACCTGGGCGAATTCCTGGTCAGCACCCCAGACACTTTGCGCTTCCTGGTCAACGCCAATGTGCTGGGCAAAACCATGAAGAGCGAGTTCGCGCGCGAGTTCCAAAGCACGCAGACCGCATTAGCGCAATAACTGCGTTAATCCCCAAACCCCCATCGAGGCAACGCCCAGGCCGGCTGCCCGTTTCACCCAGACCCGCCGCAGCCATTCCCGCAGCGAAGTCGCCGCCCAGCCCATGAGCAGCAGATTGGGCAGGGTGCCCAGGCCGAACAGCAACAGCAACGTGGCGCCCCGCCCAGCCCCGCCGGAAGCCAGGGCAGACACCAGCACGCTGTAAACCAGCCCACACGGCAACCAGCCCCACAAAGCGCCGGCCGCCAGGGCTTGGGGCAGAGAGCGAATCGGCATCACCCGTGCCAGCAGCGGCTGCACCCGCCGCCACACCCCCCCGCCCACCCGCTCCAGAATCAGCACGCTCTGGTTCAGGCCGGCGAGATAAAGCCCGAGCAGAATCAGCACGACCTGCGCCAGGAAGTAGAGCCCTAGTTGCACGGGGTACAAGGTGTCGGACAGAAAAGCCGCCGAGCCGATCAGCCCCGCCAACGCCCCCGCCGCCGAATAACTGGCGATGCGCCCGGCGCTGTAAGCCAGATGGAACACGAACGGCTGCCTCCCCCCCGGCTGTAGGGAAATCGCCGCGACGATGCCGCCGCACATGCCCACGCAATGCGCGCCGCCAAGCAGGCCGGTGAGGAAGACGGCGAGGAAGGAGAGTTCAGGCATGGCGGGTAGACGTTATTGATTGAACGTGGGGCGCCATTGTGACCCATCGCCCTACCTTCCCAGCGCCGCCGGTAACCACGCCCGCATCTCCGCATAAGAGTGAGGCGAGCATGGTTGTAACCGTTTTCAATACGATTGAAGCCAATAACGCTACAACAGACCATGCTCGGCAGAGCACGGCGTATGCGACGGTGATTTTCATCAACAGAATGTCATCGCGGAACAAGGTCGGTGCGATTCCTCGGCATTGGCTGGACGATCCGTAGCGTAAGTTTGCTTCGGCACGACCATACAGCGCGGTATTGAGGCAGCGGCTTGAGCGATAGAATCCTTCCCGATATGCACGCAAGGGAATGGAGAATGCCGGTCGTTTTTCGCTGGAAGGGCTGCAAGTTCTTCTTTTTCTCTAACGAAGGTGACCCGCGCGAATCCTTGCATATCCATGTACGTTGTCACGGAGCGCGCGCCAAGTTCTGGCTCGAACCTGTGGCGGTGGCGGAAAACATCGGCTTCGCCGCGCACGAACTCAACGACCTGGCCCGTGTGGTCAGTGACAATCAGGGCCAGATCGAAAGGGCATGGCATGAACACTTCTGCGACTGAACTCAGCTTCGACAGCAATATGATGTGGGTCACCCTCGTGGACGGCCGCAAACTCGGTGTGCCCCTGGCCTATTTCCCCCGCCTGCTCGCCGCCACCCCCGAGCAACGCCAACACTTCGAGTTCTCCGGCAACGGCACCGGCATCCATTGGGATGAACTGGACGAGGACATCAGCGTGCAAGGGCTGCTCATGGGGGTGGGGGATCGCACACGGGGCAATCGGTTGGCGGCGTAGACGGTTTGACCAAGTTGCGGGGGAGGTTGGTATTTGCCGGATTTCTCCACCCTCGCCGTCTGTAGTGTCATGGCTTGGTAAACTCGCCACCCTTTTCCGATCATCGTAGCCATGAACATGAGCGATAGCAGCCAGCAGCCAGCAGCCAGCAGCCAGCAGCCAGCTGCCAGCTGCCAGCTGCCAGCTGCCAGCTGCCGAAAATGATCGCGACCCGGTAGAGAAGTTCCGCGCGGTCGTCGCCGATATTCGCGACGAATATCTTTCCGCCGCGCAAACTTACCCCTGGATCATTGGTTACTCGGGCGGCAAGGACAGCACCCTTGTTACCCACGCCATTTTCGCGGCGCTGCTGTCGATCGAGCCGTCACGGCGCACGCGCCCGGTGCATCTGGTCTCGAACGACACCCTGGTAGAAAGCCCGCTGGTCGTGGCGCATCTCAAGCAAAGCCAGGATGCCATCGCGCTGGCGTCGGCCAATCTGGGCTTGCCCGTCACCGTCGCCAGCACCCACCCGGACATCGAGCAATCCTTCTGGGTCAATCTCATCGGGCGCGGTTATCCCACCCCCAACCAGACCATGCGCTGGTGCACTGACCGGCTGAAGATCCAGCCCACCAGCCGATACATCCTGGATTTCGTTTCCCGCTGCGGTGCCGCCATCGTAGTCTTGGGCGTGCGGCTGGACGAAAGCCAGTCCCGCCGCAGCGCCATCAACCGGCGGGTCAACCTGGCCGACACCCATCTCACCCCGCACTCGGAGCTTCCCGGTGCCTTCGTTTACCGCCCCATCGTGGAACTGACGACCGATGATGTTTGGGAAATCCTGGCCTGCCACACCCCGCCCTGGGGCGGTTCACACGGCGCGCTGATTCGGCTTTACCGCGATGCCGAGGGCGGCGAGTGCCCCATCGTGCTTTCCAAGGCCGAGGCCCCGGGCTGCGGCACCAACTCCAGCCGTTTTGGCTGCTGGACCTGCACGGTCGTGGAAAAGGATCGCAGCCTGCAAGGCTTTGTGGACAGCGGCCAGGTTGGCTATCTGCCGCTCATCGCATTCCGTGACTGGCTCAAGAGCATCCGCAACGACACCGCGCTTCGACAGGTGGCACGCCGTAACGGCCGTATTAGTTTCAACGCCGAGGGGCGGCACATCCCCGGCCCATTCACCGTGCAGGCGCGCCGGATGATCTTTGATCGTCTTCTGGCGACCCAATACGAATTCGGCGCACCCCTCATAGCGAGGCGGAGATTCAGGCGATCCGCCGGCTATGGACAGAAGACCTGACCAAAGCATGAAGGGAGACATGAAATGGATGAAGAACTGACCGCCGACTTACCCTTGTGGGATGACGAGCAGGCCTACGCGCTGCTATGCGAACTGTGTGCACAACATCAGGTGCCGGTGGATGTCTTACGCGAGTTGGTTGCAATCGAACGACGCCACCAGCATCGGGAACGCGCTCGTGGCATTTACGAAGAACTCGATGCCGTGTTCGAGAGGATGGATTGACCATGTGGATCGCACGCATCGAACTCTCGAATTTCAAGGCCTACCTGAACCAGGTTTTCCAGTTCCCAGAACCGGGTGATGGGAAAAACCTGGTGCTGATTGGTGGCATGAACGGCCACGGCAAGACCACGCTGCTGGAAGCGCTCTACCTCTGCCTGTATGGCGAGGATGCGACCCATCATCTGGCGCGTGCGGGGCTGAAGGAAAACGCCTATGCCAAATTTCTTCAGGGTGCCTTGCATGGCAGCGCGCAAGGCGCACGTGATCGCGCTATGCGCGTTTCCATTCGACTGATGGTGCTGAATGACTACGGGTTTGATGTCACGCGCACCTGGTATTTCGACCCCCAGGGCAAGTATCTGAGCCAGGAGGCCCGGTTGGACGAAATCCTGGATGGTGTATCTCGCCCACTTGATGCCAGCGAAAAACTCTCGACCGTGCTGTATGAGCATGTGGTACCGGCCCACCTGGCGCCCTTCTTTTTCTTCGATGGCGAGGAAGTGAAGAAACTGGCCGACCAGGATCGCAGCGAATGGGTCAAACAAGGAATGGAAAGCCTCATGGGCGTGGTGCTGGTGCGCCAGTTGCGTGAACGCCTGGGGCAGTACCAGAACAACCGGCGGCAGGGTGCCTTGGCCAAGGACAAAACCGAACTGGACAAGATGCTGGCCGAGGTCGGCATCAAGGAAAACGAGCGTACGCACCTGGGCACCGATCTGGCGCAGTGCATTGAAAACATTCGACAGCAAACGGAGCGCCTGGAAACGGCGCAAGAACGCCTCATCAACATCGGCGCGGGCGGCGGCAACATCAAGAGTGTGGAAGACCTCATCCGCGAGGAAGGCGAGAAGAAGCGCGAACTGGATGAGTGCGAGAAAATGCTGGAAAAGCTGCTGGGCGACCGCCTGCCTTTCCATCTGAGCGAGCCGGCATTGCATGACGGTTTGCGTTATCGCCTGAAAACCGAGCGGCGCCTGATTGAATGGGAAGAACGAAAGAATGGGCTGGAACCGGAGAAACAACGGTTCGCGGAACGCTTTCTCGAAAACGACCGCCTGGCGCATTTCAGCCGCACGGAGCGGCGCGGTCTGGAAATCGCCATCACCGAAGCCTGGGAAAGCCTTTTCTGGCCGCGCCCGGTGGATTGTGCAGTCGATGTCCTACACGGCTACCTCGAACCCCGTCAGCGCCAGCGCCTGGAAGAAGCGCAATCCGTTTTCCGGGTTGGGGCTACGCAAATTCGCGAGTTGGCCAGGCGCCGGGCGGACATTCGCATCCGTCTGAAAGAATTGGAGAACCGGCGCATCCAGTTGCAGGGTGTCGATGACGACGGTGCCCTGACCAAACTCAACGAAGAACTCAGGGCCATTCAGGAGGCGCTCAACGAGTTGAATCGGAATCGTGGTGATCTGGAGCGGCGCCTGACTTCCCTGGAGTCCACGATCAATCAGGCCAGGGCGGACTACGAGCGCGAAAACGCGCGCTACCTCCAGGCCGAACCGGCGCAGTCGGTGGCCCGCAAGGCCGAGCGGGTCAAGGCATTGATCGACGAATTACTGCCCAGGCTGTTCGAGCAAAAGACCCGTGCGCTTTCGGCCAAGGTGACTGAACGCTTCAAGGCCCTGGCACATAAAAAGCAGGTAGATCGCATCGAAATCGGCCCGGATGGGACCACCCAGATGTTCACCGATAACGGACAGCCGCTGCGATTTGACCGTTCGGCGGGAGAGAACCAGATATTCGCCACCGCGCTATTCGCCGGACTGGCCGATGTCTCCGGCTATCACATCCCACTTGTCGTGGATACGCCGATGGCCCGCCTGGACAGCACCCACCGCCACAACCTGTTGGAGTATTGGCATTCCGACCCGCAGCGCCAGGTCATTCTGCTTTCCCAGGACAAGGAGGTGGACAAGGCACTGGCGCGCTGCTCTGGCTGGCCTTGCTGGTGGAGAACATTCGCAAGCATTTTCCGAACAAGGCGATCCCGCTCGATGTGCTGCAAGCAGCGGTGCGTGACCACTGGAGTCGCGGCGTGCAGTTGTTGAACGAGGATTGGGAGGCCGCTCCCAACGGGTATGCCGATTTTGTCGAAACCCTCATTACCCGGCGCGCGGTACTGCCGGATGACGGCGACACGCTTCCGACAGATGCGGATCAAACAACCACGCCGCAGTCCATGACAGCGAAACCCTTGTGGCTCGACCTCGGCACGAATCGGGAAACCAACGCGCCCGCGCGCTGGCTCCTGAACGGGCGCGGCTATTCGCCCAACGTGGCCATCATGGGTCAGGCCGGTTCCGGAAAAACCCGGATGATGCTCAAGCTGCTCGCCCAATTGCGGGAACAGACCGGCGCGCCAGTGCTGCTCATCGACGCCGGGAAGGACGAATTGGCCGACCGGCCGGAACTGGCGCGCGACCTCGGCGCCGAGGTCATCAAGGTGCCCAAGGCGCCGATACCGCTGGACATGTTCGCCGGCTCGGATGCCAGCCTCGAATCGGCGCGCGACGTGGCGATGGACTTCTGCGCCTCGCTGGACAAGGCGCTCAAGGATGGACTGACCGACAACCAGAAACCCAGGGTCGTGGAAGCGCTCAAGCCCTTGCTTGCGCAACGCCAGCGCATCCCGCTCGCCGACATCCAGAAAACCCTGGAACAGCACTACGAGGACAATGGCATCAAGGAAGACCGCGTGCTGTCCTCCTTGCGGATGATGAACCAGTACAGCTTGTTCTCGCCGGAACTGACCCCGGTCGAGTTCTTCGGCAAGAGCCGGATATTGGCCTTCGGCGGCGCGCCGGACGAGAGCCGCCGGCTGGCGCTGTTCCTGTTGTTCGATGCGCTGCATCGGTATTTGCAAACGCTGCCGGAGGCGCCGATGGATGCGAAATTTCATCGCGCCGTTCGCTTGGCGTTCGCCATCGACGAAGCGAAGCCGCTGTTGGCCGCGAAGCACGATGGCCTCTCCAAACTGGTACGGCTGCATCGCTCGCATGGCCTGGCCGTATTCATGGCCTCGCAAAGCCCGGACGACTATGAAGGCCAGTCCGACGATTACATGGAGCAGATCGGCCTGCCCATCTGTTTCAAGACCAATGCCACCAGCACGGCGGTGCTGAATAACATGTTCAAAGCCAGGAAGGGACTCAACTTCTCCGCACTGGAGCCTGGTGTTTGTCTGACTGTGCTCGACGGGGCGGCCAATCGGGTTATTGCTTTCTGATTGGGCTTTTCTCTCACTCGCTTGTAACGCCGGCTTCCAGCCAGGGCCGTAGGATGGGGTGTTGGGCTTCGTCCCTCAGCCCAACCTACGAACTCACCACCGATTCACTCGCACAGCATCCCGCCCTCAACCCATTCCTGCGCTTGCTTCGCGAACTCCGCGTAGCCGCCAGGCACGGCGGGGAAGCGGCCGCCGGGGGTCATGCCGCTGTCCAGCGCCCAGCGGACACGGACATCACCCAGCAGGTGCGTGAGCATTTTCTGCGCCGGGTCTTCGCCGGCCAGGTTGCGTTTGATCAGCAGGCAAGTGTCGCGGGCGTTGAGGTCGGTCCAGTCCATCCGCTCCGGCGGGGCGATCCACTCGCCGCGCGGCAGGCCGGTGATATTGGTGCTATGGCACTTGTCGCAGAGGAAGCGGGCGCTGTGCGAGTGGTAGGCGCGGCCCTGCTGCCGGGCGCTGTTGAATTGGTGGCATTGCAGGCAGCGCGGGTGGTGGAACTTCGGGTTGAGCGCATCGCCGAATTTCACCGGGAGGGTGGCCAGTGCGGTGGCCAATGCGGTGGCCAGCGCGGTGGCGCCCGCCAGAAAGACGGCGAGTAACACCCCTCTCATGGCGACGCTTCGGCCTCCATCACCGCGGTTTCCGCGGGTGTGAAGATCGCGCAATACGCGACATAGGTGGAGATCAGGGTCAACGGTATAAACACCAGCATACCGAGGCCGAAGGGAATGATGATGGCGACCATGGCGAGCAGGCCCAGCATCAGGCTGTAATACAGCAATGGACGCCAGTTCACCCAGCAGGCCCAGAGGCTCCACCAGAGCGCGCGCAGGGGTGGGAGGCCTTCGAACAGCACCAGGCCGGGGGAGAACCAGGTCGCCATGATCAAAGGGGTGAACAGCAGCGTGGCCAGCAACAAAGCCGGCATACCGGTGGTGACGATCAGGTTGGCAAGCTCCGGTGTCATCTCCGCGGGGTTCTGGGTTTGTTGCAGGAGGACATGCAGATCACTCCCGGTCAGCACCCGGACCAGCAGGAAGATGAGGAAGGAACACACCATGTAGGCGACACCGATGCGCAGCAAGGTATCGCGCCCGCTCTGAACACCGGCGCCGAGATGGGTGAAGGCGATGGGTTCGCCAGACATGGCCGCCCGGCTGGCGGAAAAATAACCGGCCACCAGAAAAGGCGAAAGCAGCTCGATGAGATGGCGGCCAATCAGGGGAATCATGCTGACACCGATGATCACCATGAACACCAGGGCGGTCATCCCCATCCAGGGAATCGGCGCCTGTTTGAATAGGCGCCAACCCTCCTTGATCCAGAGCAGGCCGGCGGATGCGGGAGGACGCGAGATAGTGAGTGGATTCATGAAAAACACATGCCGCCGATAGGGCGGCGTATGGAACAGGAGGGGGCGCTCAGAAGAAACACGCCGGGCCGCCCCAAGTGTTGCTTGGCCCCCTTGGGGGGAGAACGCCGCGGAGCGGCGTTTTCGGGGGCGCTCAGAACTCCGAGATGACCCACAGGGGAACCTGGAAGTTCGGGGAGAGATCGTCGTAGCGGCGCATCGCGCCATCGCCGCGCTGATCCACCAGGTAGTAAGGCCGGCCATGGGGCGGCGTGACCCGAATCATGTATAGCTTGCCCTTGATACGGAACTCCTCCACCCGGTCAGTGCCGTGCTGGACGATGGTGATCTGCGGTTCCAGCGCCGGGTCCACCATGCCGGGCGGCGGCGGAATGTCGGGTAGCGGCTCCAGACGGGGGGGGGCGGCATAGGCCGCGGGAGTTAATAACGCGGCGAGCAGGAAGGCGGGGATGCGCATGATGGCTGTCTCGTAATGGGTGTCTGAATATTAGCGTGAAACAACCGCCACGCCGTAGGAGCGGACCCAGTCCGCGATGCGCCGGCTTGGGGCGGCCCGGCGTGTTTCTTGAGAGGGTGCCGAAATCACAGGTTGAACAGAATCTCCCGTTCCTGCGGCGATGGCCCGAAGCCTCGGGTTTCGTAGTGGCTGAAGATGGCGGCGACGACCTGGTCGGGTTCGTCGATCACCTTGATCAGGTCCAGGTCGGCGGGGTCGATCATGCCCTCGCGCACGAGCTGGTCGCGAAACCAGTCCACCAGGCCGCTCCAGTAAGAGGATTGCACCAGGATGATGGGGATGCGGCGGGTTTTGCCGGTCTGCACCAGGGTGAGCGCTTCCATGAGTTCATCCAGGGTGCCGAAGCCGCCCGGCATGACCACATAGGCGCTGGCGAATTTCACGAACATCACCTTGCGCGCGAAGAAATGCCGGAAGGTCTGGCTGATGTCCTGGAACGGGTTGCTGCGCTGTTCGTGCGGCAACTGGATGTTGAGGCCGACGCTGGGCGAATGGCCGAAGAAGGCGCCCTTGTTGGCCGCTTCCATCACCCCCGGCCCGCCCCCGGAGATCACCGCGAAACCGGCATCCGAGAGCTTGCGGGCAATGGCTTCGGTGAGCATGTAGATGGCGGAATCGGGCTGCACCCGCGCGCTGCCGAAGATGGAAACCGCCGGGCGGATCGGCCCCAGGCGCTCGGTGGCCTCGACGAACTCGGCCATGATCTCGAATACGCGCCAGGATTCATGCGCGGAAAGATTGGCCTCCTGGCTGCCGCCGGGGTCGACCAGCGAAGGGAGTTTGGGCTTGAACATGGGCTGCGTGCGTGTGGATTCTGGCGGGATTGTAGCGCCGGCATCCTTGCCGGCAGTCATTGAGAGACGCCGGCAAGGATGCCGGCGCTACCTCACGGCTTGCCGATCAGGTGGATGAACCTGGCACCCGCGCGGCCCTACAATCCCGGCCACTTTTCGAAGGGAATCGCCATGCCCCATACCCTCCTGCTGGTCGATGGCTCCAGCTATCTCTACCGCGCCTTCCATGCCCTGCCCGACTTGCGTAATCCTGAGGGGCAGCCCACCGGGGCGATGTACGGCGTCATCAACATGTTGAAGAAATTGCGCCGCGACTATCCCAGCGCTTATGCCGCTTGCGTGTTCGATGCCAAGGGCAAGACTTTCCGCGACGACTGGTATCCCGCCTACAAGGCGCAGCGGCCGTCGATGCCGGATGATCTGGTGAGCCAGATCGCGCCGTTGCACGAAGCCGTCGTGGCCCTGGGCTGGCCGTTGTTGATGGTGGACGGAGTGGAGGCGGACGATGTGATCGGCACTCTGGCGGTGCGGGCCGAGGCGGCGGGGGTGGACACGGTGATTTCCACCGGCGACAAGGACCTGGCGCAACTGGTCAACCCACGGGTACGGCTGATCAACACCATGAGCAACGAGGTGCTGGACGAAGCCGGGGTGCTGGCGAAGTTCGGGGTGCCGCCGATGCGCATCGTCGAATACCTGACTCTGGTGGGCGACACGGTGGACAACGTGCCAGGAGTGGAGAAGGTGGGGCCGAAGACGGCGGTGAAGTGGCTGACCGAGTTCGATGGCCTTGATGCACTGCTGGCGCGGGCCGGCGAGGTCAAGGGCGTGGCCGGCGAGAATTTGCGTAAGGCGCTGGACTGGTTGCCGCAGGCGCGGCGGCTGGTGACGGTGAAGACGGATGTGGAATTGCCTTCCCATGTCAACGACCTGGCCTGGAAGGAAGAAGACCGGGAGAAACTGGCCGAGTTGTTCACGAAATACGGGTTTCGCACGTGGCTACGGGAGATTTCACTCCCCTCTCCCGCGGGCGGGAGAGGGGCTGGTAGTTCCCTCAGTGAGGGTGATTCCATGCCAGAGCCCGTTGGCGCTCCCCCTCACCCCGGCCCTTTCCCGCCTGCGGGAGAGGGAGAAATACAGCGCCGCTACGAGGCCCTCCTCGATGAAGCCGCTCTCGCCCGCTGGCTGGAAAAACTGCAAGCCGCCGAGCTGATCTGCCTGGACACCGAAACCACCTCGCTCGACCCGATGCGGGCGCGGTTGGTGGGCATGTCCTTCTCTACGGAATCGGGCGAGGCCGCTTATCTGCCACTGGCTCACCACTACGCGGGCGCGCCGCCACAACTGCCTCTCGTCGAGACCCTGGCGCGGCTGAAACCCCTGCTGGAAGACGCCAGCCGGCCCAAGGTCGGGCAGAACCTGAAATACGACTGGCATGTACTGATGAACCACGGCGTCGACCTGCGAGGCATCGTTCACGACACCCTGTTGCAGTCCTATGTTCTGGAAGCGCATCAGCGGCACGATATGGACACGCTGGCGGCGCGGCATTTGGGTGAGGCGACCATCAAGTTCGAGGACGTCTGCGGCAAGGGCGTCAACCAGATCGGCTTCGACCAGGTGAGCGTGGAGCACGCCACCGCCTACGCGGCGGAGGACGCCGACATCACGCTCCGGTTGCATCAAGCCCTGTATCCCGCGATACAGCGCGAGGCCGGCCTGGAGCGCGTCTACCGCGACATCGAGATGCCGCTGCTGCCGATCCTGGCGCGCATGGAGCGCACCGGGGTGAAGCTGGACGCCGACCTGCTGCGCCGGCACTCCGTCACCCTCGGTCGCGAGATGCTGGAAATCGAAAAGAAAGTGCATGCAGCCGCCGGGCAGCCATTCAACCTCAACTCACCCAAGCAACTGGGCGAAATCCTGTTCGGCCAGCTCGGCCTGAAGCCGAAGAAGAAGACGCCGGGCGGCGCGCCTTCCACCAATGAAGACGCCTTGCAGGAACTGGCGCTCGACCATCCTCTGCCGAAACTGATCCTCGATTACCGGGGCCTGGCCAAGCTGAAATCGACCTACACCGACAAGCTGCCGGGCATGGTCAACCCGGCCACCGGGCGCGTGCACACCACCTATTCACAGGCGGTGGCGGTGACCGGGCGGCTGGCCAGTTCCGACCCCAACTTGCAGAACATCCCGGCGCGCACGCCGGAGGGCCGCAAGATTCGCGAGGCGTTCATCGCGGAGCCGGGCTGTGTCCTCGTTTCCGCCGACTACTCGCAGATCGAGTTGCGCATCATGGCGCACCTGTCGCATGACACCGGGTTGTTGCACGCCTTTGCCATTGATGCCGACATCCATGCCGCCACCGCCGCCGAGGTACAGGGCGTGGCGCTGGAAGCGGTCACCCCGGACATGCGGCGGATGGCCAAGGCGGTGAACTTCGGCCTGATCTACGGCATGTCGGAATTCGGCCTGGCCGCGCAACTGAATGTGGATCGGACGCTGGCGCGCGCCTACATCGACCGCTATTTCGCGCGTTATCCAGGGGTGGCCGAGTACATGGCGCGCACCCGCGAGCGGGCGAAAACGCAGGGCTATGTGGAAACTCTGTTCGGCCGCCGCCTGTATCTGCCGGAACTGAGCGGCGCGAGTGGTGGCAACAGCGCCGCCCGCCGCCAGGGCGCCGAACGCGCCGCCATCAACGCCCCCATGCAGGGCACGGCGGCGGACCTGATCAAACTGGCGATGATCGCGGTGCAGGGCTGGCTGGATGGCGCGGGATTGCACGCGAAACTGATCATGCAGGTGCACGACGAACTGGTGCTGGAAGTCCCTGCGGATGAACTGGACGCCGTTCGCGCCGGACTTCCGGAGAAAATGGCGGGCGTGGCGCAACTGGCCGTGCCGTTGAAGGCGGAGGTGGGGGTGGGAGCGAACTGGGAGGCGGCGCATTGAGCGTCGATTGCACGAAAAAAATTCACGAAAAAATTTGCGTGCCTTAACACGACGTTGAAGAAAAACGCGAGCACGCCGTGCAGCAGAGCGAAGTGGCGCATGGGCCGGCTGGTTATCTGGACGTCGGACACCTGGAAGGTCATGCCGAGCACGAACGCGAAATACATAAAGTCCCAGTAATCCGGCTCCTCGGTGCCCGGAAATTGCAGGCCGGACGAGGCCAGGCTCCGCTTGTCGTAGAAGTCATGGGCATAGTGCAGCGTGAACATCATGTTCACGAACACCCACACCAGCACGATGGTGCTGACCGACAGCAGCACTTGTAGCGGTGCCTCCCTACTTTTCGAATGCAGTTCCAGGCTGAGCGCGACCAGGGTGGCCAGAGAGACGACGATGCTGGTGCCAAGGACGGCCCAGCGCCCTTCCCGTTGCAGTTCGGCCCGTTGCCGCATCGACGCCAGGGTTGCGCGGAACATCATCCGGAAAATCAGGATGATGAACGCGGCCGCCGCCACATTGAAAGCCAACAACAAGTCGCGCGCCGGGTAGCGTTGGGTCGGAGACAGCAGCAGGACGACCAGAAACACCAGGGCCGTGAAAGACAGTCTGGGCCGGTTCAATACAGGGCGTGCCCGACGGCGCAGCCAGGCTGAAAAGGACTTGGGGCGAGACGCTTCAGTCATGCGCTGGCGGCTCCCTGATCCGCTTTTCCCACCAGTCCCGCGGCAAGCAGTTCCTGTTTCAGGTAGGCATAAAGCACGGGTGCCGCTACCAGGCCCGGTAGGCCGAACAGGCTTTCCAGCGTGAACATGGCGAGCAGCATTTCCCAGATGGAGGCGTTGACCGAGCGGCCGATGATGCGGGCGTTGAGGAAGTATTCCAGCTTGTGCACCAGCACCAGGAAAAGCAGGGAGGCCATCGCGGCTTCGGCCGAGACCCCGAGGGAAATCACCTCGATCACCGTGTTGGAGAGCAGATTTCCCAGCACCGGCAACAACCCGGTGACAAAGGTAAGCATGACCAAAGTCTTGGCCAGCGGCAGGTGGATGCCAGCCAGAGGAAGCAGCAACAGCAGATAGGACGCGGTCAATATCGTGTTGACCAGGGAAATGCGTACCTGAGCGAACACGACTTTCCGGAAGGTGGCGCTCAACCGGGACAAGTGCAGCAGCAGCAGGGCCAGCGCCACCGGGCGTGCGCGCTCTGGCCGGAATAAACGTGGGGACAAGCCGGATGCGGCCATCGCAACCAGCGCATGCAGGAGAAAACCGGCCAGCGCGGCGGCAACCAGGTGGTGGGTCAGGACCAGCGCGACCCCCGCCCAGATCAGGATGTAGCTGCTGGTTTCAGGCCCCCGCAAGCTACGCATGAAATTAGTGAAGGCCACGCGCCACGCGTTGTGTGATGGCCTGGAGCAGCCAGACCACGGCCAGACTCAAGGCAAATCCCGCCATGGCTTGAGGAGGCCGACGAGCGGCCCTTCCAGCACATAACCCACGCTGAACACGGCCAGGACCGATAACCAGGCGAGTGCGTCGCCTGATCTGGCAACCCCACGGCCACGCGCCACGACGGTGCCGCAAATCGCGATCAAAGCCAGATAGAGCGGGAAATTGGCATGGCCACCGACTTGCGTGCCCAACAGCATGAAGGTGTCGAGCAGTGGGGCATGGACATCGTTGATGGTGTGAAACAGCCAGACATTCAGCCCTCCTCAATATCGTTGCAACGTGGGGCAAGGGTGGAAAATAGCACGATGATTCCTTCCACGCCCCGCCGTACCTGGCTGTTTCTCGGCATCAGTTGCCTGCTCTATTTCGCTCCCGACCTACTGCTGCCGGCGGCCTGGAGCCACACGACGCGCTATGCAATCCTCTCTGCTGCCTATCAGGGTGCGCTGGTCCTGCTTGGTTTCGGCTTCGGGCCGGCCCTCTGCCGCGCCTTGTTGGTGAGCGAGATCAGCGAGGGGCCGCCGCGCTCCGCCGTGGATCGGGCGCTGGCGAGGTTGCGCGACAACGCGCGCCCGCTGCCGCCAGTCGTTGTCGCGGAGCATGCCGCCCCCTTCGTGTTGACCGCCGGCCTGCTGCCGAAGCGCTGCCAGGTGTTCGTTTCTTCCGCCCTGGCTGACCGCCTCTCCACGACCGGACTCGGTTTCCTGCTCGCCCGCGCCGCCGTGCATGCTTCACCGCGCCAGCGCTTGGCGGCGCTGTTGCCCATCCTGGCATTCACCGTACTGGTGCCCGACCCCAAGGGGCTAGCAACCTGGTTCGCCCTGGGCGGTTTCCTGCTGTTCTGGCTGCTGCTGCACTGGTTCTTTGAACTGGATGCGGACCGACAA
The DNA here is from genome assembly GCA_002784045.1 of Hydrogenophilales bacterium CG_4_10_14_3_um_filter_63_21. GTDB lineage: Bacteria > Pseudomonadota > Gammaproteobacteria > Burkholderiales > Thiobacillaceae > PFJX01. Next base: position 20,734 of record PFJX01000009.1, on the reverse strand, counting down.
GCCGCGCGGATGCTGGGCGCGGGCGCGGGCGATGGCTTGCGCGAAGCCCTGGCCGCCACCGCCTCACCCGTGGCTTGGCTAAGTCCGGGCCCACCGTTGAATTGGCGCTTGCGCGTGGTCAGGGGGCAAGTATCGTCTCACCCCGGTTAGCGCGAAGCGTCGAACGGCGACGGGCGCCGCCCGGCGCCGGCATCAAGCCTTGGTGTTGACGACTAGCCCGGTCACCTGGCCGCTGCTATTCATCACCGGCTTGGCGGCAGTCGCGGTACTGGCACGATCATCCGCATCGCCATCGTGATCCGGCCCGATTCGGCTGGGCTCGAGTGCTTCAGGCTGATTCATCTTCTGAAGCGAGGCAACGGCACTACTGGATGAGATCGAACTGACTGACATGGGGCATACCCTCCATCGACATGAGGCGGTGGAATTGTTCGAGGGCGTGGCCGAGGCGCACGGCATCACCCTCAGCCACGCTCTCACCCCGACCCATCCGCTGGCAGGCGACCGCCGCCGCCTGCAACGGGCGCTGGCCAACCTGATCGACAACGCCCTCAAGTACACCCCGTCCGGCGGCCGCGTGAATGTCGCTCTGACACACCTGGCAGCCTGTCGGACTTTGGAATCACCGGCTGCAAACCGACCGCGCCGGCCCCTTTTTCACCAGCTTTTTGCCCCATAGAACGGCTATGCGGCGGCAAATCCGGCAAAAACGGGCTCGACGGGGCCAATTTTCGCTATCGGCGACCAAAGTCCGACAGGCTGCTAGGTGATCGCGTGGAGATCGCCGTGAGTGATAGCGGCCCCGGCATTCCCGCCGCGGAGGTGCCGCACCTGTTCGAGCGCTTTTACCGTGGCGATCGCAGCCGCCACCTGCCCGGAAATGGCCTCGGCCTCAGCCTGGCGCTGGCGGTGGCGCATGCTCACGGCGGCGAGATCCGGGTGGAATCCCGTGCAAGCGCCGGCAGCCGCTTCATCCTGAGTATTCCCCTGGTAAGCCGGTATCTCCCTGAGCGATTACCGTGAAACAACCACAGGATGGTGGGAGGCCCGCTTGCGGGCAGATTACTTCACTGGCAGTTCGAGATCACCGCGCCGTGGTAAAACGCCGCGTTGCCGCCAACACGCGGCAGCGGGCTCCGCCCACCCCATTCTTCCTTTTCATCCCTGGCCATGTCTTCCCCGGTTTCTTCCATCTCCCTCCCCCCCGACACCTTCAACATTGCCCTGGCGATGGCGCTGCTGTGGACCTGGCGGCCGCGCACCGACATCTACAACCTGCTGCGCCCCCTTGGGATGAAGCGCGCCGATGGCCGCGCCTTCACCGCGAACGACGTGAAGACTGCCTGGCTGGAACTGCGCGGGCATGGCCTGCTGGTCGACCTGCCCAATCAGAACGGCTATGTGCGCCTGCATGACAAGCTGCGGATTCCACTCTATCGGCATCTGCTTGAATCCTATCCCGGTGACAGCCTGCGCGAGGGGGTGTTCCAGTTCGTCGGCTATCGTCGCCAGCCCTATGGTTTCTACTGGCCGGTGAACCACGTCGGCACGGTTGCCCTGTTGCGCGTGGCGCGGTTGACCGGCCTGTCAGAGGCTGAATTCAAGGTCATCGAACAGGCCATCCAGCGCGGCTCGGGTGACTGGGATGGCCTGCTTAACGAGGCGATTTTCGAGGGCTTCGACGCCGCCACGTTCGAGCGCATCGCGCCGCAGTCGCGCTGGGATTTGCTGTTCCGCGCGGTGATGCTGATGACTACCCTTTGGCGGGCGGATATGGCCGCGCCCTGCGAGCTGGCGGTAACCCGTTTCGACGCCGACGCCGCCGCCGTGCCGGAGGGGCTACGCCTGGCGCTGGCCGATCTGTTTTTGCAACGGGGCGATACGGCGCGGGTGGAACGGGCGCTTGCGGGGCTGAACAATGGCGGTGCCCAGGCTTTGCGCGCGGCCCTGCTCAGCCAGCAGGGCCGCTACCCGGAGGCGCAAGCGGGTTTCGAGGCGGCGATCAAACTCCGCCAGGTCGAGGTGGGCGCGCGCAAACGTATTTTCCCCGAGAGCCTGATCTGGCAATACCCGCTGGCGCTGATCGCCCAGGCCACGCCGAAGCACCTGGAACTGGCGCGCAAGTTCTGCATCGGCGAAGCCGGCAAGCGCGAGCCCAGCCCATATGACCGCTGGGGCGTGTGGGCACAGGCCATCGACGTGCGTCTGGGCGATGCGCCGATCGAAGTCGATGCTTTCCTCTCTGACTTTGGCGGCTACAAACAACATCCGGACTGGCACGACCTCTGGCGCCTGTTGCTGGCGTCCTGGCTGGGGCCGGAGACGCTTTCCCTCAATGGCCCGCGCCGGATCAAGGCCGAGGAACTCGCCGCCAAGCTGCGCAACCTTCTGCTACGCTGCCGTCTCGACTGGCTGGCGGGCCAGGTGGAGGCAGCCCTGGAAGTGCTGCGCGGCAACGAGCCGCCGGCGGGGTTTTTCGTCGCCGGCCGTGGCGAGCAATGGCGCGAGGTGCTGGCCGCGCTGCAAGGCCTGGGCGACGAGGGCATGGCAAGCCACGCTACGGCCGAATCAACGCGCATTCTCTGGGCGCTGTCGCTGGGCAAAGAGGGCGCTCTGCTGGAGATCAATCCGCTGGAACAGAAGCGCGGCCCGCGTGGCTGGGGCAAAGTGAAGCCGCTCACCCTGGGCAAGATTGTCGGCAACGAACGCCTGACGCCCTGGGATGCCAAGGTGGCGCGCGCCATCAAGCAGGACCGCGTTTATACCCGCCGCTACAACCTCGACCGCGCCGCCGCCATCGTTGCCCTGATCGGCCACCCCGCCGTGGTGTTGGGGGATAACCCGGATCGCCTGGTCGAACTGGTGGAAGGCACGCCAACCCTGGAAGTGGTGCGCGAGGGCGAGCACTACCGCATGCGGGTGACACCCGCGCCGCACCCGGAGCCGGGCGGCGAATATGTCTATTACGAAAACGCCGACGCCCGCCGCGAGGCGGAAGCCCTGCGCCAGATCAGCGTGGTGCAGGAATCGCCGCAACGCTTCCAGGTGATTCGCCTCACCACCGCGCAAAGGCGCGCCGCGCAACTGGTATCCGGGCGGCTCAAAGTGCCGGCCGCCGCGCAAGCGGAATTGAAGCAATCGCTGGAAGTCCTGGCGCGGCATTTCCAGGTCCATGCCGACAGCGCCCAGGCCACGCGCGAGGTGGCGCCGGAAAGCCGTTTGCGCGCGGAGCTCTCGCCCTCCGGCGAAGCTTTATTGCTGCGTCTGGTGGTCACCCCGCTTGGCGTGGCGGGGCCGCGCCTGCCGCCCGCGAGTGGACGCAACCGGATCATGGCCGCCCTCGGCGCCGAGACGGTGGGCACTAAACGCGACCTCGACGCGGAGCGCGCGCATCTGGACGCCGTGCTCGATGCGCTGCCTTTCCTGGACGTTCCGGAAAGTGCTTGCGAATGGCGGGTGGGCGATCCGGAGCAGGCGCTGGCGATGGTGGAAATCCTGCCCACCCTGCCCGCTGTGGCGGCGGTGGAATGGCCCCGTGGCAAGCCGGTGCGGGTGCTGCGCGTCGATGCCGCGCAACTGGGCCTGAATGTGGCGGGCGAGCGCGACTGGTTCCGGGTCGGCGGCCAGGCCACATTGGACGACGGCCTGGTGCTGGCGTTCACGGCGCTGCTCGACGCCGCGCGGCAGAAAAGCCGCTTCATCCCGATGGGCGATGGCGTCTATGCCGCGCTCACCCAAAGCTTGAAAGAGCGCCTGGCCGACCTCGCCGCCGTGGTGGAGATGGACAAACAGGGCGCGCGCATTCCGCTGATCGCCGCATCCTGGCTGGACGACGCGCTCGACGGCATGGCGGTGAAAAGCGACGGCGAATTTCGCGCCGCCGTCGAGCGCTTGCGCGCCGCCCAGAAGGAAACGCCGAAGCTGCCGAAGAGCCTGCAAGCGGAATTGCGCCCGTATCAGGAAGACGGCTATCAATGGGCGATGCGCCTGGCCGCCGCTGGCCTGGGGGGGTGTCTGGCCGACGACATGGGCCTCGGCAAGACCCTGCAAGCGCTGGCCGTGATGCTGGCGCGCGGGACTGCGGGCGCGGCGCTGGTGATCGCGCCTACCTCGGTGTGCGGCAACTGGCTGGCGGAAATCCGCCGCTTCGCGCCCAGCCTCAACGCGCAAATCTATGGCGAAGGCGATCGCGAAAGCCTGGTCGTCGAGGCCGGGCCACTGGACGTGGTGATCGTCTCCTACACCTTGGTGCTCCAGGCGAAAGAACGTTTCGCCGGCCGCGTCTGGCACACCCTGATCGCCGACGAGGCGCAGGCGATCAAGAACGCCAGCACCAAACGCTCGCAATCGGTATTCGAGCTGGATGCCGATTTCCGCCTGGCCCTGTCCGGCACCCCGGTAGAAAACCGTCTGGCGGAACTGTGGTCGATCATGCGCTTCGCCTGCCCCGGCCTGCTTGGCACCCTGGCGCGCTTCAACGAGCGCTTCGCCACCCCCATCGAGCGCAACCGCTCGCGCGAGGCGCAACACCTGCTGCGCCGCCTGATCGCCCCTTTCGTGCTGCGGCGGACGAAATCGGAAGTCTTGCAGGAGCTGCCGCCGCGCACCGAACTTAACTTGCTGATTGATCCCGATGCGCATGAGGCCGCGCACTACGAAGCCCTGCGCCGGCAAGCCCTGGCCGAGGCCGGGCAGGCGCTGGCGAGCGGCGCGCCGGGGGACGGGCGGATGAACATCCTGGCGCAGCTAACCCGCTTGCGCCGCGCCGCTTGCGACCCGCGCCTGACCACCCCGGACGTTCATCTGCCGGGTGCCAAGGTGCAAGCCTTCGCGGAACTGGCCGCCGAACTTTCCGAAAACGGCCACAAAGCGCTGGTGTTCAGCCAGTTCGTCGATTTCCTCACCCTGTTGCGGGCGCCGCTGGATGCCGCCGGCATCCCCTATCAATACCTCGACGGCGCCACCCCGGCGGCCGAGCGCACCCGCCGCGCCAGCGCCTTCCAGGCCGGCGAGGGCGACCTGTTCCTGATCAGCCTGAAAGCGGGCGGCTTCGGCCTTAACCTCACCGCCGCCGACTATGTGGTGATCACCGACCCCTGGTGGAACCCGGCCGCCGAAGATCAGGCCATGGGCCGCGCCCACCGCATGGGCCAGCAGCGTCCGGTGACGGTGTATCGCCTGGTCGGCCGTGGCACGATCGAGGAACGCATTGTCGATCTGCACCACGACAAACGGGCGCTAGCCGAAGGCGTGTTGTCCGGGGAAGAAACTACGGCATTGCCGTCCACCGATGACCTGATCGCCTTGATGCGGGGTTAGGCAAGTAGGGTGCGCCGCGCGCACCACCCAGGCTAGCAGCCTGTCGGGGTCGTCGATAGCGGGAAACGGCCCCAGCGAGGCCAGTTTTTGCCGGATTTGCCGCCGCATAGACTGGTTCCCACGCTGGCGCGTGGGTGCCAGAAAAGCGGAGAAAAAGCGGCTATTCCTTCACCGGCCGTTTTGCCAGTTTCCGTTGCAGGGTGCGGCGGTGCATCTTCAGGGCGCGAGCGGTGGCGGAGAGGTTGCCGTCGTTTTCCACCAGCACTTTCTGGATGTATTCCCACTCCAGGCGATCCACCGACATCGGCTCATCCGCCGGCCGTACCGCCGCATCCCCCTCCGCGCGGCCGAGCGCGGCGAGGATTTCCTCGACGCCAGCCGGCTTCGCCAGGTAATGCACGGCGCCCAGCTTGATCGCCTCCACCGCCGTGGCGATGCTGGCATAGCCGGTAAGCAGGAGAATGCGCAGCGCCGGGCAGGCGGCTTTCAGCGGGGCGATCAGGCGCAGGCCGGAATCGGCGGCCAAGCGTAAATCCAGCACGGCGGCGGCGAAATCGCCGGCCGCCGCCAGAACCAGCGCGGTTTCCCCGTCATGCGCCACAACCACCTGATGGCCACGCCGGTGCAGTGCCTGCTCCAGCGCTTTGGCGAATACCAAGTCGTCATCCACCACCAGAATGCGCCAGCCGGTCATTTCGAATGCTCCGAAGGGGTGAGGACGCCGCCTGTAGCGCCGGCACCCTTGCCGGCTCTAACTGGCGGGGGAAAAGACGCCGGCAAGGATGCCGGCGCTACATTTCCGGCGCGTGCAATGTGGTTCATCTGGCCGACCCCAGCGGCAAAGACACGCGGGCGATGGCGCCGCCGTCGGGCCGGTCGGCCAGTTCCAGGCTGCCGCCGAGGCGTGCCAGGGTGGCGCGTGCGAGGTCGAGCCCGACGCCCCAGCCGCCCAGTTTGTCCCCGCGTTTGCCTATCTCGCCTGCCAGGCCGGGGCCGCTGTCCAGTACTTCGATGGCCACCCGGCTATTGGCGAGGCCGGCGCGTACCCAGATTGCCGCGGGCGAGACATCCGCCGCGTTGTTGAGCAAGGTCATCAATACGCCTTCCAGAGCGGGATCATGGGCCCGCGCCGGTAAATCGGCGGCCACCTCCAGGTGCACCCGCGCCTCCGGCCGCAGCAGGCCCCAGTGTTCCACCATCTGTGCCAGCCAGTCATGGGTTGTCAGCCGTGGCCCCGCCACTGCGCCGCGCGCGCGGGCGGCGTCGCCGAGGCGGGCGAGCACCCGCTGCATGCGCGCGCTCTGTTCCGTGAGCAGGGTCAGCGGCGCCGCCAGTTCGTCGTCGCCGGCATAGTCGCGGCGCAGGTCATCCAGGGTCAGGCGCAGCGAGGCCAGCGGCGTGGCCAGGTCATGCGCCGCGGCGGCGGCCTGCACGCCGAGGGCGAACAACTGTTCGTCGCGCAAACGCGCTTCCCGCGCCTCGGCCAGTTGCGCATCGCGCTGCCGCAAGGCGGCGGCCAGGCGTCCGCTGAAGGCGGCTACCAGGACGGCGGTGAGCAGGAAATTCAGCCACATGCCCAGCAGGTGCAGATCCCCCGCAGCTTCTGGAGACACCTGCAAGGCGAGCGGCCGGTAATGGTTCATCAACAGGGTGTAGAGGCCACCCACCCAGAGCGCCATGCCCCAGGCGAACGGCGCCGGCAGGGTGACGGCGACGAGGATCAGCGGCACCAGCAACAGGGAGATGAAGGGGTTGGCATAGCCGCCGGTGAGATATACCAGGGCGGCGATGAGAGCGGCATCGGCGGCGAGATGGATGCCGACTTCAAACGGCGGCGTGCCACCCGCGCGCAGCCGTGCCCAGGCGACACCATTGAGCAGCAGGTGCAGCAGCAATAGCAGCCCCAGCGCGCGCAGCGGCAGGCGCGCGTGCAGATAGAACAGCGCCAGCAGAATGCCCAGCCCTTCTCCCAGTCCTAGCGTCGCGCGCGTCAGCAGCAGGCGAACCTGCGCCGCGCGCGGCAATGACTCGCGCCAATCGGCGCGGCGCGGGTGGGCGAAGGCGAGGGGGGGTGGCGGCGGCATGGGCGGATTCTAGCGGGCAGCGGGACTCATCTCCCTGCGACAACCGGTCGCAGCGGCCGGGTGCGCTCGCTTCATGCCACTCCCACCGGGCATACTTGCGGCCAGACAAGGAGACCGCCATGACCGCCATTCGCCAGGAAGACTTGATCCAGAGCATCGCCGATGCGCTGCAATTTATTTCCATCTATCACCCCCTGGATTTTGTCGAGGCCTTGAAGGCGGCTTATGACCATGAGGCATCGCCGGCCGCGAAGGGCGCGCTGGCGCAGATTCTGATCAATTCGCGGCTGTGCGCCGAGGGGCGGCGGCCGATCTGCCAGGACACCGGCATCGTGGTGGCGTTGCTCAAGGTCGGCATGGGGGTGCGTTGGGAGGGCAACATGAGCCTGGCCGAGATGATCAACGAGGGGGTGCGCCGCGCCTATACCAACCCGGACAACCCGCTGCGCGCCTCGGTGCTGGCCGACCCGGCCGGGGCCCGCAGGAATACCAGGGACAACACCCCGGCGGTCATACACACCGAGCTGGTACTCGGCGACAAGCTGGAGGTGACGCTGGCGGCCAAGGGCGGCGGTTCGGAAAACAAGGCCCGTTTCACGGTGTTGAACCCCTCCGATTCCATCGTCGACTGGGTCTTGGAAACCCTGCCGGGAATGGGCGCCGGCTGGTGCCCGCCGGGGATCCTTGGGCTAGGCATTGGCGGTACGCCGGAAAAGGCGCTGTTGCTGGCGAAAGAGGCGCTGATGGCGCCGATCGACATCCAGGAACTGCGCGCACGCGGCCCGCACAACCGGATCGAGGAACTGCGCCTGGAGCTGATGGACAAGGTCAATGCCCTGGGCATCGGCGCGCAGGGCCTGGGCGGGCTGACCACGGTGCTCGACGTAAAAATCCTGGATTACCCGACGCACGCGGCCAGCCTGCCGGTGGGCCTGATTCCCAACTGCGCGGCCACCCGCCATATCCACTTCACCCTGGACGGCTCCGGCCCGGCCAGCTTCACGCCGCCGCCACTTTCGGCTTGGCCGGTGGTGGCCTGGGATGGCCCGGCTTCGTCACGGCGGGTGAACCTGGATACGCTTTGCAAAGCCGATACCGCGACCTGGCGCGCCGGGGAACAGTTGCTGTTGTCCGGGCGGCTCCTCACCGGGCGTGACGCGGCGCACAAGAAGTTGGCGGAATTGGTCAAAAGCGGCCAGCCCTTGCCGGTGGATTTCCATAATCGCTTCATCTACTACGTCGGCCCGGTCGACGCGGTGCGTGACGAGGCGGTCGGTCCCGCCGGCCCGACCACGGCGTCGCGCATGGACAAGTTCAGCGACCTGATGCTGGGCGATTCGGTCGGCCTGATCGGCATGGTGGGCAAGTCTGAGCGCGGGCCGGAAGCGATCGCTTCGATCAAGGCCCACGCTGGCGTCTACTGCATCGCCGTGGGCGGCGCGGCTTATCTGGTGTCAAAGGCGATCAAGTCGGCGCGGGTGCTGGCCTTTCCGGAACTGGGCATGGAAGCGGTCCACGAGTTCATCGTCGAGGACATGCCGGTGACCGTGGCGGTGGATAGTCGCGGTGAGTCGGTGCATGAAAGCGGCCCGCGCGAGTGGCGCATGAAGATCGGCAAGATTCCGCTTTCCGGGCATTGATCCGCGGCGGTGCCGCCGATTTGCTACCCCCTGCGTTTCTGCTGGGCAGCGTTGCTTACTTCTTCGGCAGCGTCAGGCGCGACAGGTAGTCGCTGACCGCTGCGACGTCGGCATCGCTGTAGTTCTTCAACACCTTGACCATGTCCGGGTTGGTATTGCGCCGGCCCTGGTCGCGGCTTTCGCGGGTTTCACGCTTGAGATAGGCGAAATGCTGATGGGCAACCATCGGGTAGAACTTCTTGGCATCGCCCTCGCCGTTCTTGCCGTGGCAACTGGCGCAGTCCTGGTCGTAAAGGTGCTTGCCCAGCGCCAGGTTGGCGCCGTCACCCTTGCCGTTGCCGGCGGGGGGTGGCAACTGGTTGAGGTAGGCGGCGATGTCGGCGATTTCCTCGGCGCTGACGATCCATTCGCCGGAGAAGGGATACATGCGTGGGTTATCGCGGCGGCCGGCGCGGATGTCCATCATCTGCTTGATGATCACGCTGGCGTGCTGGCCGGCCAGTTGCGGGTAGCTGGCATCGGCCAGGCCGGAACCGTCGGCTTGGTGGCAGCCCTTGCAGATTTTGTAGGTGGCCCGGCCTTTCTTGGCGTTGGCCTTGTAAGCCAACGCCTTGTTCATGTCTTGGTCCGATGGATTCCATTTGTAGCCGTAGGTTTCAATGCCAGAGACGCGCGGCTGGCGTTGGAATTCCGCGCTGGCGGGGTGCGCGGCAAGCGCGCTCAGGACGACTGCGATCAGGGTGGGTTTCAGTTTCATGGTGGTTCCTCGGTCTCAGGGCATGCTGGCCATGTATTCAGCGACGGCGCGGGCTTCCTGCTCGCTCATCCGCTCGGCTACCGCCTGCATCACGCGGGCGCCATTGGTGCGTTTGCCGGCGGCATAGAGGCGGAACTGGTCGAGCGTGTAGTCGACGTGCTGGCCAGCCACACGCGGGAATTTGCCATCCCCGTTGCCGGTTTCATCATGGCAACTCTCGCAGGAAGGGACATCGGTCTTGCTGTTGCCTTTCAGGTACAGGTCTTTACCCAGCGCCAGCAAGGCGGGATCGCCCACCACGCCGGGCGCCGGCTTTTGCCTGGCGTAGTAAACGGCGAGTTCCGTCAGGTCGTTTTCGGACAGGGTGGCCATGACAGGCGCCATGATTTCGCTGGCCCGCTTGCCGCTCTTGAAGTCCATCAGTTCCCGCAACAGGTATTTTTTCTGCTGGCCAGCGAGTTTCGGGAAGGCTGTTGCCACACTGTTGCCATCGGCGCCATGGCAGCCGGCGCAGAGAGCTACCGCCGTGGCGGCGAGGCTTTCCGCTTGCGCGGCGCTTGCCACCGACAGTCCGCCACCCAGCAAAGCCAGGGCGACAAGCAATTTCTGGGTTGGATAAGCCATGGAGCCTCCTTGAAATGACGAGTGTGCGGAGGATAGCCATCCATCCACCCGCCCGGCTTGAATCGCCTGTTGGCATTGGCATAGCACGATATTAACTTGACCTGAATCAAGCGCTGTTGGCGCTTATGGTCGCCTGGTCTCGGGCACAATAGCGGCTAGTTGCTCACGGGAGTCCACGATGGAATGGCTTTGGTGGCATTGGGTGATATTGGGGCTGGGGCTGATCGCCCTGGAAATGCTGGCACCCGCGTTTTATCTGATCTGGTTCGGCCTGGGCGCCTTGCTGACCGGTTTGGTTGCGGCGCTACTGCCGCTGGGATTCACCGGCCAGTGGGTGGTCTGGAGCTTGTCCTCGGCCTTGATGGTGGGTATCTGGATGAAGTTCTTCCGCAACCCGGACCGCACCAGCGCCGGCCAGGCCTCGGGCGGCGCCCTTGGCATGGTCGGCCTGGTGACGCGCCCGGTCGATGAACTGAGCCAGGGCGAAATATTGTTTCAGCGCCCGGTATTGGGCTCCGACCGTTGGCCGGTGGTGGCGGACCAATCCATTGCCGCAGGCACCCGGGCGCGAGTGGTGGATGTATTGGGACAAACCCTGAAAGTCGAGCAAATCTAGGAGATTCACATGGGCGGCGAAATCGTTTCCATCGTATTGATTCTTTTCCTGTTCATCACGCTCTGGAAAGGCGTGCGCATCGTTCCGCAGGGGGAGGAATGGGTAGTCGAGCGGCTTGGCAAGTACCTGAAAACCTTGCTGCCCGGCCTGCATATCCTGGTGCCCTACATCGACAACCTGGCCTACAAGGTGACGACCAAGGATCTGATCATGGACATCCCGCAGCAGGAAGTGATTACCCGCGACAACGCGGTGCTGATCACCAATGCCATCGCCTTCGTGAAGGTCACCGATACGCAGAGCGCGGTATATGGCGTCACCAATTTCCAGATGGCGGTGATGAACCTGGTGCAGACGTCCTTGCGCGCCATCATCGGTGACATGGACCTGGATCAGGCGTTATCCAGCCGCGACCAGATCAAGGCGCGCCTGAAGGCCTCCATCGCCGACGATGTGGCGGATTGGGGCCTGACTTTGAAGTCGGTGGAGATTCAGGACATCAAGCCTTCGCCCACCATGCAGAAATCCATGGAAATGCAGGCCGCGGCGGGACGTGAGCGGAAAGCCACGGTGACCCGTGCCGAAGGCGACAAACAGGCGGCCATCCTGGAAGCCGAAGCCCGCCTGGAATCCGCCAAGCGCGATGCCGAAGTGCAGGTGCGCCTGGCCACCGCCAGCGCCGAGGCGATCAAGTTGGTGGCCCTGGCCCTGCCCGACCGGGAGTTGCCGGCGCTGTATCTGCTTGGCGAAAAATATGTGAGCGCGTTGAAATCCCTGGCCAGCGCCGAAGGGAGCCGTACCGTGATTTTGCCGGGTGATCTGATGAAATCCCTGGAAGGCTTGCTTGGCGGCAAAAAATGACGATTCCTGTAGTCCAGTACAATCGCATTGAAATAATTGATTGCGCAGTTAAAGTGAAATCTAAAGATTTCAGTACAAGCGTCGATATTTGCTACATTGCGGTTGTACTTACGGTGTGGGTTGAGGAGTGAAAATGAAGAAAACGCTGCTGCTTTTCTCGATGCTGGCCTTCCTGGCCTCGCCCATGGTGGCGGTGCCGGAGGTGGAGGCCGCGCAGCAAGGCAAGGCAAAAGTCTACAAAACCAAGGCCAAAGCCAAAGCCAAAGCCAAGAAGTTGAAACACGCGCACAAGTCGAAAGCCAAGGGCAAGAAGTACGCCCGCGCCGGTAGGCGCGGCAAGGTCGTCGCCAAGCCGGTCATGACGCCGCTGCGTGCCGTGTCCTACGACAAATCCAGGCACGATGATGATCTCAATCTGCGCTCCGCCGCCGCCTTGGTGGTCGACCAGAAAACCGGGGAAGCGCTTTACGCCAAGAATGTCGACGTGCCCACTTCCATTGCGTCCATCACCAAGCTGATGACCGCGATGGTGGCGCTGGATGTCGAGCTTGACCTCAACGAGGAACTCGTCATCGGCAATGAGGAGGTCGACCGGCTCAAGGGCACTGGCTCGCGCCTGGCGCTGGGCACCCGGCTGACCCGTGAGGAATTGCTGCATCTCGCCCTGATCGCCTCGGAAAACCGTGCCGCCGCCGCGCTCTCCCGCGCCTATCCGGGTGGGCGCGAGGCGTTCGTCGCCGCCATGAACCGCAAGGCGCGTGAAATCGGCATGAATGACAGCCACTTTGTCGATGGCACCGGCCTCAACAGCAGCAATCGTTCCACCGCCTCCGATCTGGTGAAGATGGTAGACGCGGCCTACCGTTATCCGCTGATTCGCCAGATCACCAGCACCGGCAGCTACGATGTCTCGTTGCCACGGACCAGGGTGGTGCGGGTCCGTGAACACGGCAGGACGCACAAGATTGCGCGCGTCGTGCAAAGCCATATGGCGTTCAACAACACCAACAGCCTGACCCGCAACCAGGATTGGGAGATTGGCGTCTCGAAAACCGGTTACATCAACGAAGCCGGCCATTGTCTGGTGATGCAGACGCAAATCGCCGATCAGAAAGTCATCATCGTGTTGCTTGATTCTTTGGGTAAGTGGAGCCGCATCGGCGATGCCCAGCGCATTCGGCAATGGCTGGTGCAGGGCAATCGGCTGGCCAGTCGCAATCACCGAGGGCCCGCTTGACCATGGACAACCCGAGAAAGGCGGCTCAAGCCGCCTTTTTTTATCGAAAAGTCCGATTTTGCGGAGACGTCTTCCCTGCTATCCTCGCCCAACTTCAATTCCCACTATTCCATGTCCGACTTCCTCCTCTCCGTTCATGACCTGGCCTGCGCCCGTGGCGACCGGCTTTTGTTCAAAGGCATGAACTTCAGCCTGAAAACGGGTGAACTACTGCTGGTACAGGGCGGCAACGGCCAGGGCAAGACCAGCCTGCTGCGCCTGCTTACCGGACTCGCCCGCCCGGAGGCCGGCGAAGTGCGCTGGTGTGGCGCGCTGATCGGTCGCCAGCGTGAAACTTTCCACGCCGCAATGGTTTACCTGGGCCACGCCAACGGCGTGAAGGATGACCTCAATCCGGTGGAAAACCTGCGTTTTGCCGAGGGTTTGCAAGGCCGCACATTCGATGCCCCCCGCGCGGTCGCGACACTGGAGCGCCTGGGCCTCTCCCGCTGCCTGGATCTGCCCTGCCGCGTCCTGTCTTTTGGCCAGCGTCGCCGTGTGGCGCTGGCATCCCTGCTCCTGGCCGGCGCTGTCCTGTGGATATTGGACGAGCCCTTGACTGGCCTCGACGTCCATGCCGTGACCCTCATGGAAGGGCTGATCCGTGACCACCTGACCGCTGGCGGCATGGTCGTGGCCACCACCCACCAGGCACTGAATCTGGAAGGGGTGAACGTGCAGCGCCTGTTGGTCGGCAACGTGGCTATTCCCGAGTTGGCGGTCAACTAATGCACCGTTTTGTCCTCGCCGTCCTCCGCCGCGACCTTACCCTGGCGACCCGCCGTCGCGGCGACTGGCTGATTGCGCAGTTCTTCTTTGTCATGGTCGCCAGCCTGTTCCCGCTCGGTGTCGGTCCGGAACCGGCCATGTTGGCGCGCATCGGCCCTGGTGTGCTGTGGGTGGCGGCCACCCTGGCTTCTCTACTGTCGCTGTCACGCCTGTTCGCCGACGACCATCGCGATGGCAGCCTGGAACACATGGTGCTGTCGCCCGAACCCACCGTGCTTCTGGTGTTGGGCAAGTCGCTCGCGCACTGGCTGATCTACGGCATCCCGCTATTGCTGGTCGCGCCGGTACTGGGGATTCAGTTCAACCTTTCCTGGGAAGCGATCTGGGTGCTGGAACTATCGCTGCTCCTGGGCACGCCCATCCTCTCCCTGCTCGGTGGGGTTGGCGCCGCGCTCACCCTGGGTCTGCGTGGCGGTGGGGTGTTGTTGACCCTGCTGATCTTGCCACTTTATGTGCCGGCACTAATTTTTGGTGCCGGCGCGGTCGATGGCGTGATGGCGGGAACTGGAGCCGAAGCCCACTTGTCATTGTTGGGCGCTTTTTTTGTGCTCTCCCTTATGATCGCGCCCTGGATCGCCTCCGCGGCCTTACGTGTCTCTCTTGAATAATCGCCGAATGAATCTCTATACCTACGCCTCCCCCGCCAATTTCTATCGCCTAGCCGGCAAGCTCATCCCCTGGTTCGCCTGGGGCGCGGGCATCCTCACCGTCTGGGGCCTTTACATCAGCTTCTTCATGGCGCCCACCGATTTTCAGCAGGGTGAGGCTTACCGGATCATTTTTATCCATGTGCCAGCGGCCTGGATGTCGATGTTCATCTATATGGTGATGGCCTTCTGGGGCGCGATCGGCCTGGCTTTCAACACCCGCCTGTCATTCATGATGGCGCGCGCGCTGGCGCCGACCGGGGCGATGTTCACCTTCGTCGCCCTGTGGACCGGCGCCTTGTGGGGCAAGCCGATGTGGGGCGCCTGGTGGGTGTGGGATGCGCGCCTGACTTCGGAGTTGATCCTGCTGTTTCTGTACATCGGCATCATCGCCCTGTGGGCCGCGATCGACGACATCCGACGCGGTGATCGCGCCGGGTCACTGTTGACGCTGATTGGCGCCATCAACGTACCGATCATCTACTTCTCGGTGAAGTGGTGGAACACCTTGCACCAGGGCTCCACCATCAATCTGATGAAAGCGCCCAGCATGGCCAAGATCATGCTTCTCGGCATGCTGGTGCTGGCCATCGCCGCCTGGTTTTACACCATCGCCGTGGCCTTGGTACGGGTGCGACGGGTCATCCTGGAGCGGGAACGGCAAACCGAGTGGGTCAAGGCGATTCTGGAAAAGGAGAACTGAGATGGAGTGGGCAAGCTGGTCCGACTTCTGGAACATGGGTGGCTACGGCCTCTATATCTGGGGTTCTTATGGCGTGACTGTCGCCGGTGTGTTGATCGAGGTCATTTTATTGAAACGCGCCAGCGCTGAGACGCGCCGCAGCCTGAAGCGCATGCAGCAGTGGGAAGAACAATGAAGTCACGCCATAAAAAACTTTTGGTCATCGTCCTGGCGCTCGCTGGCATCGGCATCGCCGCCGCGCTCATCCTCAATGCCTTCCAAAGCAATCTGGTGTTCTTTTTCACACCCACCCAGGTGGATAAGGGCGAGGCGCCCACCGGCCGCGCTTTTCGTATCGGCGGCCTGGTGGAAAAAGGCAGCCTGAAACGCGAAGCCGACGGCCTTACCTCGCATTTCGTCGTCACCGACACCGCCAAGTCCATGAATGTGGTCTACAAGGGCATCCTTCCCGACCTGTTCAAGGAAGGCAAAGGCGTGGTGGCGGAAGGCAAACTCGGCAGCGATGGCCTGTTTACCGCTACCCAGGTGCTGGCCAAGCACGACGAGAACTACATGCCGCCCGAGGCCGCCAGCGCCATCGAACAGGCGCAGAAGGCGCAGAAGACCCTGCAACAGTAAATCGGTCCGGGTGTGCGCCGCCGGCTCGCGCCCAGGACTTTAGAGGAGACCTCCATGATTCCCGAAATCGGCAATTTCGCCCTCATCGTCGCGCTGCTGTTGGCGCTTACCCAGGCTATCCTGCCAATCATTGGCGCGCAGCGCGGCAACCTCACGCTCATGGCCGTGGCGCGGCCGGCGGCGCAAGGGCAGTTCGTGTTCGTCGGCATTGCCTTCGCCTGTCTCGCCTATTCCTTCATCACCAATGACTTCTCGGTGGTGAACGTGGCGCAAAACTCCTTCTCGCAATTGCCGAAGATTTACTGCTTCGCCGCCACCTGGGGTTCGCATGAAGGCTCCATGCTGCTGTGGGCCTTGATCCTGGGGTTCTGGACCACGGCGGTGTCGGTGTTCTCACGGCATTTGCCGGACGACATGGTGGCGCGGGTGATTGGCATCATGGGGCTGGTTTCCGCCGGCTTCCTGTCCTTCCTGCTGACCACCTCCAACCCCTTCCTGCGCCTGCTGCCGGCCGCCGCGGAAGGGCGCGACCTGAACCCTCTGCTGCAAGACCCCGGCATGGTGTTCCATCCGCCCATGCTGTACATGGGCTACGTCGGTTTCTCGGTCGCCTTCGCCTTCGCGTTGGCCGCACTGCTGTCCGGCCGCCTGGATGCGGCCTGGGCGCGCTGGTCGCGACCCTGGACCACGGTGGCCTGGTCCCTTCTCTCGGTGGGGATCGTGATGGGCAGTTGGTGGGCTTACAACGAGCTGGGCTGGGGTGGTTGGTGGTTCTGGGATCCCACGGAAAATGCCTCCTTCATGCCCTGGCTGGCCGGCACCGCCCTGATCCATTCTTTGGCGGTGACGGAAAAACGCGGCGCCTTCAAAGCCTGGACCGTACTGCTTGCCATCACGGCTTTCTCGCTGTCGCTGCTCGGTACTTTTCTGGTCCGCTCTGGCGTCCTTTCCTCGGTCCACGCCTTCGCCACCGACCCGGCACGTGGCGCCTTCATCCTCGGCTTCCTGGCCGTGGTGATCGGCGGCTCCCTGGCCCTGTTCGCCTGGCGCGCTCCCAAAATGCTGACCGGCGGCCGCTTCACCTGGTTCTCGCGCGAAGCCCTGTTGCTCGCCAACAATGTCGTTCTGTTGGCGGCGATGGGCTCGGTGCTGCTTGGCACACTCTACCCGCTGCTGATGGATGCTCTCGGCATGGGCAAGATTTCCGTCGGCCCGCCCTACTTCAACGCGGTGTTTGTGCCGCTGATGGCGCCCGCGCTCTTCCTTATGGGGGTTGGCCCGCTGGCGCGCTGGAACGGCAGCAGCCTGCCCGACATGGTGGCGCGGCTGAAATGGGCTTTGGCGATCTCCGTGGCCACCGGCATCTTGCTGCCACTGACGCTGAACGGCTTCAATCCCTGGGCGACGATC
Source organism: Hydrogenophilales bacterium CG_4_10_14_3_um_filter_63_21 (assembly GCA_002784045.1). Taxonomy (GTDB): domain Bacteria; phylum Pseudomonadota; class Gammaproteobacteria; order Burkholderiales; family Thiobacillaceae; genus PFJX01. The sequence continues at coordinate 3,390 of PFJX01000009.1, read as the reverse complement.
GGCATTGCCCTGTCAATCTGGATCGCGCTCACGGTGCTGATTGGCTTCCGCGAGCGCCTGAAGTACACGCAGGGCGGTCTGCTGAGCCGTCTTAGCAACCTGCCGCGTGGTTTCTGGGGCATGCAACTGGCCCACTTTGGCATCGCCTTGGGCGTGGCCGGCATCACCGTGGTGGCCAATTACCAGACTGAACGCGATGTGCGCATGAACGTGGGCGATCACACGCAGTTGGCCGGCTACACCTTCACCTTCCAGGGCATCAAGGAACGCCAAGGACCCAATTACCGTGCCGCCGAGGGGACGGTGGAGGTGAGCAAGGAGGGCAAGAAATTGTTTGTGCTGAACCCGGAAAAGCGTATCTACAACGCTTCTGGCATGCCCATGACCGAGGCCGCTATCGATCCCAACCTGTTCCGTGACGTTTATGTCGCCCTGGGCGAACCCCTGGACGACAAGGCCGAGATCTGGGTGGTCCGCATCTTCTACAAGCCTTTTATCAACTGGCTCTGGATCGGCGGGCTCATGCTGGCGGTGGGGGGCTTACTGGCGGCGTCGGATCGGCGCTATCGCATCGGGGTCAAGGCCCCGGCCCCGGCCCCGGCTGGTGTGGCAACCCAGGGGGTTTGAGGATGGCGGCGCTGGCGACATTGACCCGGCATTCCCGCGCAAGCGGGAAGCCGCATCCTTTATCAAATTGCAATCAGGTCGTCGCCCTGGATTCCCGCATGAGTGGGAATGGCGGGCAGTGGAGTGCTGAATCGTGAAACGCTGGTTACCCCTGATCCTCTTCGCCGTCCTCGTCGGCTTCTTCGCCAAGGGGTTGTTTCTGAATCCGCGCGAAGTGCCCTCGCCCTTCATCGGCAAGCCGGCGCCGGCTTTCACCCTGCCGCTGGTGGGCAATGCCAACGCCAGCTTCAGCCCCGCCGACATGAAGGGCAAGGTCTGGCTACTCAATGTCTGGGCGCCCTGGTGTGTCTCCTGTCGGGAGGAACATCCCGTGCTCATGGCCCTGGCCAGGAGCCAATCGGTACCCATCGTCGGCCTCAACTGGAAGGACAAGGGCCGCGAAGCGGAACAACTGCTGGCGCAAACCGGCGACCCGTTTCTGGCTGTGCCGGACGACCTCAGCGGCAAGGTCGGTATCGACTACGGCGTCACCGGGACGCCGGAAACCTACGTCATCGACAAGGCCGGCATCATCCGCATGAAGCACATTGGCGCGATCAGCGAAGAAGTCTGGAAAGAAAAAATCGAGCCGAAATTGCAGGAGTTGGGCGCATGAAATCGCTGCTGTTCACCCTCATGCTCACGCTGGCCGCCCCGCTCTGGGCCGACGAAGCCACCCCTGTCGGCGAAGATCCGGTGATCGAGCAACGCATGGTCATCCTCGCCACCGATCTGCGTTGCCTGGTGTGCCAGAACGAATCCTTGGCAGGCTCGCACGCGGAACTGGCGGAAGACCTCAGAAAGGAAATCCGCGCCCAGATGAAGGCGGGCAAGAATGACAAAGAGGTTATCGAATATCTCACCACTCGCTATGGCGACTTCGTCCTGTATCGGCCACCATTCAAGCCAATTACCTATCTGCTCTGGCTGGGGCCCCTGCTGTTTCTGGGGTTGGGTGGCGCAATCTGGTACGTCACGCTGAAGAAACGCCGCGCCTTCAAGGATGTCCCCGTGGACGAGCAGCAGCTCGCCGAGGCCGCCCAACTTCTGGATGACAAGAATTAATGGCTCTGGTCGGAAGCGCCGCACGCCCATGAAAAGGCGATCCGGCCCATGCCCGATGAGCCGGCCATCATGGCTGGTTAAGCGAAGGCCTGGCGAGCATGAATGGGTTGCCAGGCCGCGGATGATCGACGGGGTTAGTCCTGATCCAGTTGGCCGGCATAGCCAGAACCGTACACTTTTCTTGCGATAAACCTCCATGCGTACTCTGATCTGCGGCTCAATGGCCTTCGACACCATCATGGTGTTCCACGACCAATTCAAGAACCACATCCTGCCCGAGCAGATTCACATCCTGAACGTGGCTTTCCTGGTGCCAGACATGCGCCGCGAGTTCGGCGGTTGCGCCGGGAACATCGCCTACAACATGAAGCTGTTGGGTGGCGAGCCGTTGATCATGGCAACCGTGGGCGATGACTTCGCGCCCTATGCCGAGCGTCTGAAGCAACTCGATCTCGACGCCAGCCACATCCATCGCGTCGCCAACACCTTCACCGCGCAGGCCTTTATCACCACCGACCTGGACGACAACCAGATCACCGCCTTCCACCCCGGCGCGATGAACTTCGCGCAGCAGAACAAGGTGGACTGTGCCGAGGGGATCAAACTCGGCATCGTCTCGCCGGATGGTCGCCAGGGCATGATTGATCACGCGCGCCAGTTCGCCGACGCCGGCATTCCCTTCGTTTTCGACCCCGGCCAGGGCCTGCCAATGTTCAATGGCGAAGAGTTGCTGGGCTTCATCCGCCAGGCCGAGTACCTCACCTGCAATGACTACGAGGCGAAACTTTTGCAGGAGCGCACGGGTCAGTCGCTGGAGAAATTGGCGTGCCAGGTGCGCGCGCTGGTGGTGACGCTGGGTGGCGACGGTTCGCGGGTCTATGCGGATGGCCAGGTACATGACATCGCCGCCGCCAAGGCGAGCGAGGTGGTTGATCCAACCGGCTGCGGCGATGCCTACCGGGCTGGTCTGATGATGGGGATGCGCAAGGGCATGGACTGGCCCACCTGCGGCCGCCTGGCCGGGCTACTCGGCGCGATCAAGATCGCCAGCCGCGGTGGCCAGAACCATCGCTTCACCTGGGACGAGATCGCTGAAGGCTTCAAATCTGAATACGGTTACTCACTGTGATGGAGATCGACATGAAAACAGGCTGGCTGCTTCTCATTCCCGTCGCCCTGGCCGGCTGCGCCAGCGGCAAGGGTAGCGATGACTACCAGCGCGCGGAAGCGCGGCGCATGTATGAAGTGAAAATGGGCGTGGTGGAAAATGTGCGCAACGTGAAGCTGGAGGGCACGGCATCCGGTGTCGGCACCGCCGCCGGCGGCGTGGTGGGCGGCATCGCCGGCAGCACGGCGGGCCACGGCAAAGGTTCCGCCGTGGGCGCCGTGCTAGGCGCGGTGGTCGGTGGCCTCGCCGGGGCGGCGGCGGAAGAAGGCATGACCCGCAAGACCGGCCAGGAAGTCACCGTCAGGCTGGATTCTGGCCGCACTATCGCGATAGTCCAGGAAGACACAGGCGAAAAATTCACCAGTGGCGACCGCGTGCGCATCCTCGAATCTGCTGGCCAGGCACGCGTGACGCACTAGCCCGGATATTGCATGAATTCGCGTGATGCCCTAAAGGATACCGGGCTGCGCCCATAATCGCGCAGGCCATTG
>PFJX01000135.1 GCA_002784045.1 Hydrogenophilales bacterium CG_4_10_14_3_um_filter_63_21 | reverse complement strand
GGCTAGGTTCAATTCCCCGCGCACGCCACCGCTGCCGGCGCCTGGCTCCAGCCCTCGCCCAGTCGCGCCAATTGGGCTTCCGGCACGTCGCCGGCGATGGCCAGGCGAGCGCCGCCGGAATTCGGGCGCGGCCCCAGCCGCGCCCCCTCGACACCGAGCGCCCGCAGCTTTTCCATCTGCATCCGCGCCTTTGCCAGCGTCGGGAAAGCGCCCAGGGAAACCGCGTTCACCCTCACCCCGCCTCGGACCGGGGCGAGGTCCTTGACCCCTTTCTGGCGCGCCGCGTCGATGGCGGCCAACATCGCCTCGGTATTGGCGAACGGCGGCAGGTAGACCCACCAGCCCAGGCGCTGTTGCAGATGAATGGCATAACTTGAGGGGACAATGCCGGCGCCTTGCAGGCGCGCCTCGATTTCGCCCAGCAAAGCGTCATTCAGGGCTGGCCACGACAGACAGCGCGCCTTCGCGCTAGGCGCTTCCGCGGTCTGCGGTGCGGGCGCACCACCCGCTTCGGCCGATGCCGCCTCGGCCACCTTGGCGGGCGCGGCTTCCCAACGCTCGCCCCGGCCCAGCAGGCGCACCTTGTCGGCATTGAATTCCCCCAACTCGCTGTCCTGGCCACGCAGTTGTTCCAGGCTCAAGCCCGCGGCCAGCACCACGCCGTTCAGCAGCACCAGCAGACCGATCAATCGTCCCATTCGCTATCCTTCGCAATCCAGGCCAGGCCTTCCAAGACCAAGTCATCGGCCTCCACGACGGGGGGCTCCAGCCGGTTCGCCAAGCCCGCGCGCGCGCCGCCGCTCAGCAACACCGTCACCCCCTTGCCGCAAAGCTGAGCCAGGCGCTGGCGCAGGCCGGCCACCACCCCCACCTGCGCCAAGGCGATGCCGCTGGCGACCGCCGCGCCGGTGTTTACCGGAAAAGTGGCCAGCGAGGGGGAAAACGCCTGCACGCCCGCCGTCCCTTGCAGCAAGGCCGCCCGCATCAAGTCGGGGCCGGGCGCGATGGCGCCACCCAGAAACCGTCCATCCGCCGTCAAGGCATCCACGGTCAGCGCCGTACCCACCGTCACCACCACACAGTCACCCAAGCCACGCCGCGCCGCCGCCACCAGGGCAGCATAGCGATCGGCCCCGAGCGACTCTGGCGGCTGATAGGCATTGCGCACACCATGCGCATCCGCCGCCGGCGTCAACCAGGCAACGTGCTCGACACGATCCGCCAACAGCTTCTCCAGCGCCGCGCGGGTCGCCTCATTCGCCACGCAACACAGCAACGCCCGGCGCAGGGGGTAGATCGCCAGCTCGGCAGGCAAACAGGAAACCTCCCGTGTCAGACAAACCCCTTGCGCCTGCCATACCCCCGCCTGGCGCACCCCCCACTTGATGCGGGTATTGCCGGCATCGAGCAGCAGAATCATGGTGCCCTCCGCACACTCACCTCGCCATGTAGCGCCGGCGTCTCGCCGGCTTCGTTCTTCTGATCAGGCCCACGAAGCCGGCGAGACGCCGGCGCTACAGCACAAACAACGGTAACGACTTGCAGATTCATGCAGCGGCGCCCCGCAAACTCACCTCACCGGAATGGAAGCGCTGCAAACCGCGCTCGGTGGCCAGCAGCAGGGCGCCGCCGTCGTCCACGCCGACCGCCTGTCCGGCGATGCGTTCGCCATGACCGGTAAGCACCTGCACGGACTGATCCTGGTGCGCGTGCAGGGCTTGCCAATCCAGTCGAAACGGGGCGAAGCCGTCGCGTTCGAAACGCTCCAGATGGTCGTTCAGGCGCGCCGCCATTTCCCGCAACAGCACGTTGCGGTCAAGGCTGTGAGGGCCAAGGTGTTCGGAGAGGTCGGTAACCGGTTGGTCCAGCGCCGGACGCAGCGACTCCGCGCCCAGCACGTTGACCCCGACCCCGATGATCGCGGCACTCGGCCCCAGCATGTCGCCGGCCAACTCGATCAATACCCCGGCCAGTTTGGCGCCGTCGACCAGGATGTCGTTCGGCCATTTGACGGCGGCACCTTGCAGCCCCAGATCACGCAGCACCTGCGCCAACCCCAGCCCCACCACCAGGGACAAGCCCGACAACTCGCTGGCCGGACGATTGAAACGCCACAACAGGGAAAACATCAGGCCCCCGCCCAGGCCAGCCAACCAGATGCGACCACGGCGACCGCGCCCCTTGCCCTGCCATTCCGCCACCACCAAGCTTTTGTGCGGCGCGCCGGACTGAGCCAGAAGCATCAGATGGGCATTGGTCGAATCGAGCGTATCCAGCCGTTGGGAATGCACGCCGCAGGCAGACAAAGGCGGCGCGAAGGACGCCACATCCAGCCAGGTAACCGGCAGCGCCAGCCGGTAACCCCGCCCGCGCACCGCCTGAACCCGCAAACCCAGAGATTCGGCCTCATGCACCGCGTTATGCACGGAAGCACGCGAAATCCGCAGCCGGCGCGCCACCTCCTCGCCGGAACGGAATTCGTCATGGGAAAGCTGCCGGAGGATGTCCAGCAGGTGGGGAGTCATGGGTAGGGGCGAGGGTGGCGGATTGAGATGCGTAGGATGTGGTTACCGAAGGGTAGGGGCTTCATCAGAGCGCAGCGAACCGCATCATATGGCGCACCGTTGTTTGATGCAGTGGAGCGGATCAGCGGGCGTAACGGCGTAGCCCGGATGAAGCGATAGCGGAATCCGGGAGCCATCGTGATACGCCGAAATCCCCGGATTCCGCTACGCTGCATCCGGGCTACGCTGGCTGGCTAGGCAACCTGACCTACGAGTGTGGGCTAGCGTTGCCAGCAATCAGCCGCTGTGCCTGAGTGAGTCCCGGAAAGCTCCTGCACGCCTTGGTTGTTAAGGGTCAGATTGCCACATTGGGAATCGGCAGTAGCTGGGGTCGCTTCCAGCGTGAAGGCCTGCTCCTCTACGGCGGAGAAGCGGATGGCGTATCGCGGGGTGCCGTCCTTCGGGGAAGACCTGAGTGAATACAAAGCCCCGGCGGCATCTGTGAAACTGGTGTTGTTGATAGCGGTGACTTCATCAGGCAACCGGTTATATCTCCCCGTCGCCGTGTAGTTCCGCTCCATCCACCCCGCCACCTCCAGCAGCACCGTCTTCGCATCCGCCCGCTGCGCCCGCTGGATGTAGTCCTGGTAAGAACTCACCGCCACCGCGCTGAGAATGCCGACGATCATGATCGCCACCAGCAGTTCAATCAAAGTAAAACCCTTGCTCATTTTCCATCCCTCCATGGTGCTACCTGGCGGCGAACTTTACGCGATTCAAGCCGGCCTGACTGTGATCAATGCCCCGCCGGGGTAGCGCTTGTTTCACTCCCACTCGCCAGCGGATCAATCCAGCAACTCGAACCAGGAAACCCGTCCAGAACCTCCTGGGACGTTAATGGGGGAAACCACGGGTTTGCCAGTCGCGTCCTTATTGGTAGGCGAAGCGATGCCGAACATCGTATCCCCACGCCCATCAGCGAAACTCGTGCCGCCCGGCGTGTACCCCAACTTCAATCCGGCGGCCGGGGCATCCTTGGAATCGATGACGCCATCCTGATTCTCGTCAAACACCGGGAACGGGTCTTCCATCGTGCCATTCACCGCATCCAGGCCCATCAGCCAACCGTCACCGCCATACAGGCAGGGGTCAAGTTCGCCGCTGGCATCCAGACCAGGATAAAAGGTGTTGAACAACACGATGCCATTGATCAGATTCACCTTGCCGGTCAACCGTTCGCCATTTGTCGGCATATCCCAGTACCAGCCTAAATGCTTGCTGTCGGTAGCACATGCAGCCAAATCTTTACCCGCCGAACAGTAGGAAGGTATGGGTTGGGGATTAGCCGCCGGTTTACGAAATGTAGACGTCTCATCGAGCTGAAACTTCTGTTCAAGCAGATTGCTGCGCGTAATTCCGGACAAACCCCGATCCCACACGCCGTAAAAGGATTGCTCATCCGTATTGGTACGGTCGCCGATCTCGATGTATTTGCCGGTGCCAAACAACACTAAATACCCGAAAGCCGTTCCCTCCGCGTGGGACGCCACTTCCGGCGGGGAGATAATGTGCTGGCGTTTGTCGGCCACGTTTTTCGCTACAAATAAGGGGTCGCCAGCATAAGCCACACCCCATTTCGCGGGGTCGTTACCCTGAACATCAAAACGCCACAGATTGCCATTCAAATCGCCCGCAAAAATGACATCGACTTTGCCATCGCCATTCGTGTCATAGGGTGTGGGGGTGGACAGGCCATTGGTATCGAGGCCGCCAGTGGCCGTGTAGTTCGCATCGCCAACACAAAACTTGTGATAATCCGTATTTTCCGTCCAGGTGGTACCGTCGCCCGTCGGCCCGGTCAGATAAACAATAAATAAACAGGCTTGCGCGCCCGCCGCCTCCGGATAACCATTGCCGACAATCAGCGCCAACTTGCCATCGTTCATCCGGGTAATTTGCCGCGCCTGGCCTTTTTGATCCCCCCCCGCATCCGCGACCGGAAGATTGAACGTGTAATACATCTCCGGGTGAGTAAATTCCCACTTGACCCAGCCAGCCGCTTTGGCTTCGGTATTGCTGGTGGGGTCGGTCACATCCAGCAGGTAATAGCCCTTGCCGCCCTTGTTGGCGCCGCCGGCTAAAACAGTCCGCCAGCCGGTATCACCTCCCCAATCCACTTCCGCGGCAAAAGGCGAGCCATCGACAAAATACTTGTGTGCATAACCGGCGCTGGCAAGTTCATAGAGATGGGTTTGCACAAAGGAAGGCACATAGGCGAATAGTTCGCTGCCATCGCTCGCATTGACCGCATGCAACATGCCGTCATTGGCCCCCACATAAAGGACACCGGGCCGTGCTTTTTTAGCCACGCGGTATTCATTATAGCCAGGATAATCCACATTCGAACGCCCCGCCGGAGGGGCGGACACAAACCAGGGGTTGGAATTGGCGACATCGCCCAGGACATTACGCCCATTGGCATTGCCCGCAGAATAACCATCGGTATTAGTACGGTCGATATTGCGGCGGCGGAAAGTATAGGCCACGCCAGAAGCACAGGCATGTCCAGCCAGATCCTCGCATTCAGCACTGCCGCGCAGGTATTCGAGCAATTTACCGCCATAGGCATCCGGATCAGTAATGGTATTAGGTACAGCGGTTTTCAAAAAAGCTTGCGCGGTAGCGCCAATATTAGCCCAAAGAAACGGCACCCCTACGCCCCCGCTCAGGGTGGCAATGTTGCGAGCATTCCAAGTCTGCGCGGACACCTTCTCAGCCAGATCCCACGCGGGGTCCTTACCCACAGTGGGCTTGTTATCCGTTACCGTGACCGTATAGGCGCGCAAATGCCCTTTCCAGTCGCTTTCCACCGTGGCTTGATAGATATTACCGCCGGCGCTAAATGAGGTGGTATTGGCCGCGACCGATGAACCCGAAACATTATTGACCAGAATATCATTGAGCGATTGCAGTAGCTTATCGACCGCCACCCCGATATTTTCTCCTTGATAGAAAAAACCACGGCTATTCAGCACCATGTGCCAAAGATCATCGATGCCAACGGGAACGGCTAGGCTAAAGTCGGAACGGTCTTTATACCAGCCATCTGCCGGGTTGTCAGTTAATACCTGCAAGGCGTCGTCATAAGAATTAAGGGCTTTGTCTTTATTGAAGATGACGCCCTCATCGCTAGGACCTATCGCGTAACGCACAACATGCTGGGCTGTCTGTTTATCGTATTTTCCTGGCAGAAGATTATTAGAAAGGCCAGGCATCAAGTCCGTCGCCCAACCATAGGCGCCGGCATCAGACAGGGTACTTGAACGTTTGTCGGCATAGGGAGCGCCTAGCAAGTTATCAGCTTGCTTATATTCACCTGGAATCGTAACCCTTGGTATATAAGATATCGCAGTGTAATCCCGTATCGCGGTGTAATCCGGCGTCAAGACAATTTCATAATTTCTGCGGCAGGATCGCACTGGAGACTCGGCGACACCAGGGTCATCCCGATAAGGCGCCTCTGTTTTGAAATAGTCCGCCGTATTAGCGGGCTTCCAAACTGTTTTTGTGTGCGCCCGATTATCTGCTTGATCTTTAAAATATATAGGGGTAACAAAAACATTCTCATCTTGCTTGTAAATAATATCCGCTAACGCTTTGATAAGGTCTTTTTCAGTAGCATGGACCTCAACCTCAACCTTCGTGGTTATGCCTCCGTTTGCATCAATATGATTGTGAAAAATACCCAAACGCAGCTTACTCAGTAAATCCTTGTTTTTTGAGCTAAGCGTATCGACCAACCTTGCCATCATGCCGCGCCCCGCAAGGTCTGCGCTACGCCAATAGGTAAACCAATGCGCGAAGTTTACTTTCGTATCATCATCCATTTTCTGCCATTGCGTTTGTTCATAACTTGTCGAATTCCAGACATTCCCATTCTGATAAGTCCAATATTGGCCAATAAGATTGAGCATATCCGAGGTTATTATTGATTCTTTAGCGCACGGATTAGCCGGCGGTGTATCGTTTTTTTCATCACAGCGACGTGACAAGTGCTTAACTGATGTACTCAAATCCGCCTGCGGATCTTGTCGCAAGGGGTCTTGTCGCAAGGGGTGATAATAAGGCTTAATAGCCTGTATTGCATCCAGGTAGGGGGTAAAACTGTAGCCACCAATATCGGGCCAAGGCAAATAACCCTTCTTGTTATTGCTATCCGCAAGGATTTTATTAAAATACAAAAAATTCAAGTCAGATCGTAGATATCTCGCTCTCCCGGTAACCGTCGGATGCACCGCAGTCGATTCCGGATATTGCTCCTCGGTCACGGCCTGGGCTGTCTCACCAGGAACATAATCCAGCGGCTTGAATTCTTCGACGCCGTTAAAAGTGATATTGTCATAATGATATAATGCAACATCACTTGTTACTAGGTCTCCCTTTTCCACCCGAGTGACCTTGGGCCACGGCGTTACCCTCCAGACAAACATTTCATTGCCCTCTTCCGGCTCATAAAACGGCTCACCAATATGCCAAACGTTAATCGAGGTCGGCTGTCCCTCTGTTATGCAAGGGCTTTCAATATCTTTTCCATCACAATTATTATTTGATGAATATCGCTCTCTCCACGGCGCCTTCCGTAACGAAACCTCATTATATTCTGTATTATAGACCGGCGAGATAATGACATTCGGCGGCAATGGCTGGGTGACATAAAGCGGCGTGTCGCTGACACTCAATCCGGCCGCATTGGCCAGAGACAGGCACAGTAGCCCATAACCCAGGCCGACAGTTTTTATCAGACTTTTATCGTTCATGATCCGGCTCCTTCAATCACGGCTTATAGACTTCCTGCAACATCACTCGCGTACCACTGCGCATCCCATAGCCACGCACGGTGATGCGGTAGTAATAATCCGAACTTTTTTGAAACGGCTCGACCAGGTATTCCGGCTGGTGCAACACCATGGGAAAAGCTGTCGGCAATTCAGCTTGATAGCCCGCATTCACCGCCAGAACCGTTTTACCTTTCGTTCCTTTCTCTTTATTCTTGAAGGCAGCCTCCTGGTAATACTGAATAGCGTTATCCCAACCACTTTCTATCTGCCATCTGGCCTGGCTTTTCTTATCTTTGTCTATCCCATTCCAGTCTGTCCCATTTGCGTCCATCGTCGCCCCGTTGTAGAAAAGGCCATATTTGCCCGCTTGCCCGGTGTAGTCTTTTATTCCGTCATCCGCTTCCATCACAATTTTCCCGACTATCCGGCCGGAGTCGCGGATATACAGTTCCGCGTCGCGCAATCCGGCTTCGGCGGCCTGGAAAGCCAGATTGCGATCGCGCGCATTGCCGGCCATGCGGCCTTCCAATAGCGCGGTTCCCAGCGTGCTCATGCCCAGGATGGTGAGCACGGTCAGAAATATCAGGCTGGTGATCAGCGCCGCGCCCGCCTGTTTTGGGGAATGAATAAGCGGCTTCATGGCGTCGGTAAGCTATGGATATTGTTGCGCAGGGCGAAGACGGAGGTGAAAGTGCGGCGCAAGCGGGTGTCGGCGGGTTTGGGGGTGAAGTCGTTACCCGCGCAATCCTTTATCGTTTGCGTCGCATTGACCACCCCATTGCCAGTCGAACGCACCCGGAAGCAAACCTCCACCGCCACCACCGGATTGCCAGGCGCCGTCGTCCAGGTGCCATCACCCATGGTATAGCGGAATTGCAGTTCTTCCACGCCTTCGGCGAAAGGCTGGGAGCCGCCACCGCCATTGCCCTCACAGCGCAACTGCCTCTTCTTATCCTCATTGCCATCAAAGCTTATTGTATTGCTGACGGTGGCATATTTATTTGCGCTTTTCGTATCGGGTATCACCGTCTTGGCTATATTTTCGCCATTGCCATTGCAATCCCGTATGTCATCGGGCTTCTTCCCCATATCTGAATCCTGGTATTGCACGGTCAGGGTTGTGTCAGTCCCCGCAATCGGCGTCGGCACAGAAGGCAGCAGTGTGTTTCCCGGCGAGATAACGGTGCGCCCCGCCGACCGCAATTGCCGGCCGATGAATTCCAGGGCAAAGCGGCCGGTGTCCTGCACCCGCGCGCTGGCGTCCTGGGTGCGGTAGGTGGAGCGGCTGCCCATGAGGATATAGCCCAGGCTTGTGGTAATCATGAGGCCCAGGGTCATGGCGATCATGAGTTCGATCAGGGTGAGGCCGGTTTGTGGCCCATAACGCGCGGAGGGGCTCATGGCAGGATGACGGTGTAATAACAGTTGGTGTCAGCTTTAACATCACCACAGGCCAGGATGACCGGATCGGGTTTAGCCCCAGCCCAGCCGTTGGCGCCATTTAACTGAAGGTCGGTCCAGCGTGTAGCGACGTAAAACGTATTGGATCCGTTGACAACCTCATGCACCTGAACTTGTCCGCCTGGCAAACTCGCCACCAGGCACTTGGCGCGGTCAGAAAAGGTCACCCCGTCTTTGGGATCACCGCATTTGGATACGTCGGCATCTATTGAGAAGTTGTCGTAAGCATTGGCCTTCGCACCCGCCTGATCCGCCTTGATACGTTCCGCCAAGTCCTGCGCAACTTGGGCCGCCACCGTTTGGTAGTAGGCATTGCGATTGTTCTTGAGGCCAGTCATTTGCAGGCCCGCCAAACCCAGCAGGCCGAGGGAGAGAATGACTACCGTCACCATGACTTCCAGCAGGGTGAGGCCGGATTGCTTACGCAACTGCTGAGATAGGGCTTGTTGATTTTTCATCCGCATTCCTTCATGGCGTGCAGTCATTTATTTCGTTTCCATCGGCTTCATCAGGTGTGCCGTTGTTATCGGTATCTGTTGCAATCCTGGCACGCCCAGTTATGTGGAGCACGATCGCTTTCAATCGCTCGTTATTCACGACGCCATCTTTGCAAACCACCAATGTGCTGTTGTTGTTGGTGCGGCCGTCGGGCAGGAATGTGATTCGATTGGTAACGTTGTTGTTTCCTCTCAACGTCCAGCCGGTGGATAGCGCGGCATGAACCCGCAGGACTTCCTCGTTGAGCCCGCCCGGGCAGGTCGCGTTGCTAACGGTCTGATCATCGTTGCAATCCACGAACACCTTCCAACCCTTTTCCCACTCACCAGCTGTGCATACGGAGTTAACCGCCGTTGCAGTGCCCTTGCACACCACCACCCGCATCCCCCGAGTAATCGCCTCACTCCGCGCGTAATTAATATCCGCCAGCAAATCATTGCCATAGCTGGTTGCCGTATTGGAAGTAATCATGTCGACAAATGAGGGCACACCGATGGTGAGCAGAATCACGGCGATGCTCAGGGTGACCAAAAGCTCGATCAGGCTGAGGCCGCGTTGCAGGGTGTTTGCCAGGTGGTGGCGCATGGTGCCGGGTGCTCCCATTTAGGCTGTGCTGATTGGGCTGCTCATTGGGCTGCTATCCTAGCCGCGCCGTGGCCCTCGGGCAGCAGGCGGACGACGAGCGGCGATTCTGCCACGATGAACGGCGCATTCCCGTGTCTTCTCAGTCGTGTGGGTTGGGCAAAGCGCCGCGTGCCCAACTGAGCGCCGCTGGATACGCTCTCCGTAGGAGCGGCTTTAACGTGAAACAAGCTCACGCCCCTGCTGTAGCACCGTATATGGACTCCTCCCAATAAACAAGGAAGAGTGGGTCTATTTTTTCAAGGCGGATGCGCCCGGGGCGGCGGTGGATAACGCGTCGTACTCGGCAAAGCGGTGGATCGGGCCAGCGGTTCTTGCCACGGCAATCGGGATCAAAACAGCAACACGGGGAAAACAAGAGCGAATCACGCATCCGGCGCCAAGGTGCGACTGCGCGCGTATATCCGACCTGTTGCTGGAGGGCGAT
>PFJX01000069.1 GCA_002784045.1 Hydrogenophilales bacterium CG_4_10_14_3_um_filter_63_21 | reverse complement strand
CTTCGCCGGAAATGTATGCCGAGATCAAGCTGGATATCGACGAACGCCATGGCGCCACGCAGCGCACTGAAGTGGTCACGCTCAATGCCGATGTGCTGGAAGCCAGCGAAGAAGGCCATCGCCAAATCGTCAGCGTGCGTTTCCACGGCATGCTGCGTGAAGACAGCGAGCAAGCCACTCCGTTCGACGAGACCTGGCACCTTTCTCGCCCCGCCGACGCCAGTCGTGGCTGGGTCGTAGCTGGAATTCAGCAAAACATCTGATCGAACCACCTTTCCCACGCATTGGCGACCCTCGGGTCGCCAATTTTTTGGCCCATTTGACCCATAAGGTGAAATGCGAACGCCTCGTTTGATAACCATTCTCATTCGTGGCATGATGCGCCCCAGTCATCTTCCCTTCTGGAGTCGTCTCAATGAAGCGCGGTAAGTTCTTGCGGTGGTGGTTGTCCGGTGCCCTTCTGGGGGTGGCGAGCCTGGCCGCGCAGGCGGCGGAAGTGGTGGTTTATTCGGCGCGCAACGAGCAGTTGATCAAGCCGCTGTTCGATGCCTACACGAAACAAACCGGGGTGCGGGTCAAATTCATCACCGACAAGGAAGGCCCACTGCTGGCGCGCCTGAAAGCGGAAGGCCGGAACACCCCGGCCGATCTATTCCTCACCGTCGATGCCGGCAATCTCTGGCAGGCGGCGCAGGAAGGCTTGCTGAAGCCAGTCGATTCGAAAACATTGCAAGCCAACATCCCCGCGCACCTGCACGACCCCGGCAATGTCTGGTTTGGTCTGTCGGTGCGCGCCCGCACCGTGGTTTACAACCACAACAAAGTGAAGGCGGGTGAACTCTCCACCTACGAAGACCTGGCCGGCCCGAAATGGAAGGGGCGCCTGTGCCTGCGCACCTCGCAGAAGGTCTACAACCAGTCACTGGTAGCCATGATGATCTGGGAACACGGCGAGGCAAAAACCGAACAAATTGTGCGCGGCTGGGTGGCCAACCTGGCAACCGCGCCCTTCCCCGACGACAACCGGGCGATGGAAGCGGTGGCCGCTGGCGAGTGCGACGTGACCCTGGTCAACACCTATTACTTCGGTCGCCTGATGGAAAAGAAGCCGAATCTGCCGTTATCCATTTTCTGGCCCAACCAGAACCTGAAGAACAAGTCGGCGGGCGTGCATGTCAATGTTTCCGGCGCTGGCGTGGCGAAGTACACCAAACATGAGCGTGAGGCGATTCGCCTGCTGGAATGGCTCTCTTCGCCCACGGCGCAGAACCTGTTCGCCGACGTCAATCTGGAATACCCCGCCAACCCCGCCGTCAAACCAGACGCCAGGGTGGCCACCTGGGGAAATTTCAAACACAACCTGATCAACGTCGCCGAGGCTGGCAAGCTGCAAACCAGGGCGGTGATGCTGATGGACCGGGCCGGCTATAAATGACCCCAGCCGTAGGATGTGGCGAGGAACGAACCGCATCAGCCGCGCGTCACCGATCGACGCGGTTCGTTCCTCGCCACATCCTACGGCTGTGCTTTTTCTCCGCGCCCCGCATCACGGCCTGGGCCATCGCCACGCTCACCCTGATTCCAGTGCTCGTGGTGGCTTCCGCCCTACTCGATCCGGATCAGGAAATCTGGGCGCACCTGTGGCGCTACACCCTGCCGGAATTGCTGGTGAATACGGTGTGGCTGGCGTTGGGTGTGGGCCTGGGGGTCAGCCTGCTGGGCATAACACTAGCCTGGTTGACCGCCGCCTGTGAGTTTCCCGGTCGCCGTTTTTTTACCTGGGCGCTGTTGCTGCCGCTCGCCCTGCCCGCTTATGTCACCGCCTTCGTCTGGCTCGGCTTGCTGGATTTCACCGGCAGCCTGCCCACCTGGCTGCGCGAGGCCTGGGGTATTCAGCATCTGCCGCCGATTCGCTCACGCGGCGGGGTCATTCTGGTGCTGGCGCTGGCGCTCTATCCCTACGTCTACCTCACCGCTCGCAGCGCCTTCCAGGGCCAGGGCCGGCGTTTGATGGAAGCGGCGCAATCGCTGGGTCTCTCGCCGGTGCGTGGGTTCTTCCGGGTGGCGCTGCCGATGGCGCGGCCAGGCATCGTCGCCGGCCTCTCGCTGGCGCTGATGGAAACCCTGGCGGATTTCGGCACCGTCTCGGTGTTCAACTACAACACCTTTACCACGGCCATTTATAAGGCCTGGTTTTCCTTGTTCTCGCTGCCGGCGGCTTCGCAACTGGCGAGCATCCTGATCTTCTTCGTCCTGGTGCTGGTGCTGCTGGAGCAGGTTTCGCGCCAGAACAAGCGTTACGCGCATTCGGCACGCGGCGGCGGCGGATCGACGCGCATCCATTTGGCTGGCTGGCGGGGTTGGCTGGTTGCCAGCTTTGCCGGTCTGGTGTTTCTGCTCGCCTTCGCGGTGCCCTTCACGCAACTACTGATCTGGGCCTGGTATGCCGCCGGCACAGATCTGGACCCGCGCTATTTCGCTTTCATCGGGCATTCCCTTCTGCTGTCCGGCCTTGGTGCGCTCCTGGTTGCCACCCTGGCCGTGGCCCTGGGCTATGCGCAACGCCTGCAACCGACGCCGGGCATGGTCTTTACCGCGCGCCTGGCAACCATCGGCTATGCCCTGCCTGGCGCGGTGCTGGCGGTGGGGTTCTTCATCCCGGTGGCCTGGGCTGACAACCTGATCATCGACCAGGTGCGCGCCTGGACTGGCCGCGAGGTGGGCCAGATTCTCGGCGGCACACTGGCGGTGATGTTGCTGGCCTATTGCGCGCGTTTTCTCGCGGTGGGCTTCAGTTCGGTGGAAGCCGGGCTGGGACGCATCACCCGTTCCCTCGACGAAGCCGCGGAAGTGCTCGGCGTCACCGGCTTGAAACGGCTGCGGCGGGTCCATCTTCCGATGCTGCGCGTACCGCTCCTGGCGGCGCTGGCGCTGACTTTTGTGGACATCATGAAAGAACTGCCGATCACCCTGATGACCCGGCCGTTCGGCTGGGACACCCTGGCCACGCGCATCTTCGAGATGACCTCGGAAGGCGAATGGGAGCGCGCCGCACTGCCCGCCGTCGCCATCGCCATCGTCGGGCTACTCCCCATCTTCTTCCTGATCCGCGACCCCGATGCTAAAGCTTGTTAGCGTGGCCCAGTCCTATGGCCGCAAAACGGTACTGAACGACATCTCTTTTCAACTTACCCCCGGCCAGATCGGCTGTTTGCTGGGGCCGTCCGGCTGCGGCAAGACCACGGCGCTCAGGTTGATCGCCGGTTTTGAAAAACTCGACAGGGGCGAAATTCGCATCCACGGCGAGACGGTAGCCCGTGCTGGTTGGTCGCTGGCGCCGGAAAAACGGCAGGTCGGCCTGGTATTCCAGGACTACGCCCTGTTCCCGCATCTTTCCGTGGCCACCAACGTCGCCTTTGGCCTTTCCGGCCTGGATAATGACGCACGCACCCTGCGGGTGCGGCAGATGCTCAAGCTGGTTGGGTTATCCAGGGAAGCCGGGGCCTGGCCGCATCAACTCTCCGGCGGCCAGCAGCAGCGCGTGGCCTTGGCCCGAGCCCTGGCGCCGAAGCCGCGTCTGTTGCTGTTGGACGAACCGTTTTCCAACCTGGATGTCGATCTGCGGGAAAAACTTTCCCTGGAAGTGCGCGACATCCTCAAACACGAAGGCATCACCGCCTTGTTGGTCACCCACGACCAGCACGAAGCCTTCGCCATGGCTGATGCCATCGGCGTGATGAACGCGGGCGTGATTCAGCAATGGGGTCCCCCCTACACCCTCTACCACCAACCGGCCAATCGCTTCGTCGCCGATTTCATCGGCCAGGGCACGCTGTTGCCGGGCACGGTACTCAACCACCGCCAGGTGGAAATTGAACTCGGGGTGCTCGATGGGGTGGTCGACGGCGATTGCGGTGAGGATGGCGGCTGTTCCCACTGCGAACTGGGCTGCCAGGTAGACGTGCTGATTCGCCCCGACGACATCATCCACGACGACGCCAGTCCGCTGCTGGCCGAAGTCGAGCGCAAAGCTTTCCGTGGCGCCGATTTTCTCTACACTCTCCGCCTGCCCACTGGCGGCCGCGTGCTGGCGCAGGTGGATTCCCACCATAACCACGCCCTCGGCGAACACATCGGCATCCGCCTGGGAGTCGATCATGTGGTGGCGTTCCGCAAATGACGCCGCGTAGCCAGCCACCTGGCCATATAGCGCCGGCGCCCTCGCCGGCATCTTTTAAAAACGCCGGCGAGGCGCCGGTGCTACCTCCCCTGATTGCCGCCCTCCTCGATCCCGCCGCCTACCCGCACTCGGCGCCAACGCCGCGTCTGATCGAAACCCATATTTCCTGGGTAATCCTGGCTGGCGACTATGCCTACAAGCTGAAGAAACCGCTGAATCTGGGCTTTCTCGACTTCAGCACGTTGGACAAGCGTGAGCACTACTGTCGCGAGGAAGTACGCCTGAACAGCCGCCTGGCGCCGGACATCTACCTGGGCGTGGTCCCGGTCGCCGGTACGCCGCCGAAAATGGGAGGCGAAGGGCGGGTGCTGGAATGGGCGGTAAAGATGCGCGCCTTCCCGGCAGACGCCACGCTGGACCGCGAAAAGGAAATCACCGCCGAACAAATCGATGCCATCGCCGACCGGATAGCGCGGTTTCATGGCGAGATCGTGGCGGCGCCGGCGGACAGCGGGTTTGGCTTGCCCGATGCGGTGTGGGCGCCGGTCGCCGAGAACTTCAGGCAGTTGCGCGCGCTGCTCCCCGCGCCCGATGTCTTGTTGAATTCCCTTGAAACCTGGAGTCTGGCCGTGGGCCAACGCCTTGCCAGCCACTTCACGGCGCGGCGGGCCGCAGGCTTCATCCGCGAATGCCACGGCGATCTGCATCTGGGCAACATTGCCTGGGTTGAGGACACCCCCCTCATTTTCGACGGCATCGAGTTCAACCCCGGCCTGCGCACTATCGACGTAATGAGCGAGATCGCCTTTCTCTGCATGGACCTCATGCATCGCGGCCAGACACCGCTGGCCTGGCGCTTCCTCAATCGTTATCTGGAACATACCGGCGACACCGCCGGCCTGGCCGCCCTGTCCTACTACCTGGTCTACCGGGCGCTGGTGCGGGCCAAGGTTTCCGCCATCAAAGCCAGCCAAGCAAAAGGCGATTTATCGGAAGCCTTGAGCTACCTGGAACTGGCCCGGCGCATCACGCAATCGCCCCCTCCCGCGCTGCTGCTCATGCAGGGCGTTTCCGGCTCCGGCAAGACCTGGATTTCACAACACCTGCTGGAGCGCCTCGGCTGCATCCGCCTGCGTTCCGACGTCGAACGCAAGCGCCTGTTCGGGTTGCCCGCCCTGGCCGATAGTCGCGCACTGAGTGAGGACATCTATAGCCGCGAGGCCGGCGCCCGTACGCTAGCTCGCTTGCTCGGCCTCACCGAAACCCTGTTCGATGGCGGTTTTCGCGTCATTGTCGATGCCACCTTCATCAAGCGTGGCTGGCGTGAACCGTTCCAGAAGCTGGCCGAGGAACGCGGCATCCCCTGGTGGATCGCCGCGCTGGAGGCGCCTTCCGAGGTATTGCGAAAGCGCGTGGTGGCGCGCCAGGCCGGGGGCCACGACGCCTCCGAAGCCGGCCCCGATGTGCTGGAAGCCCAGCTTGCCGCCGTCGAAGCCTTCAACGCGGACGAAGTGCCCCATGTCGTTCCCCTGAACAGCGTGCCGCTTCAGGCCGTCAGTCAGATACAAGCGCTTTTGCCATGACCGATTTCATCACCTTGAGCGCCCTGCCCACCGGCCGTTGCGGCACCATTACCCGCATCGACGCCAGCACCGAACTCGCCTTCCGGATGCGCGCCCTCGGCCTGCTTCCTGGGCGCCGAGTCAAAGTGATTCGCCACTCCCCCTTTCATGGGCCGATTCAGGTACGCGCCGGCCAGACCGACTTGATCATTCGTCGCAGTGAAGCCGCCACCATCCTGGTGCTGCCTTGCCCGGTAGAAACCGTCTGCGCTTAACATGAAACAAGCTCGCGTCTCCACAGTAGCGCCCGGTTTCGCCATCCCGGTTAGCCAAGGCCAGGGGCTTTATCAGGCCTCGCGCGCCATGCCCGTTAGGACTCTCACATCATGAGCAAACGAATCGCCCTGGTGGGCATGCCCAACACCGGCAAATCCACCCTGTTCAACCGCTTGACCGGGGCCGGCGCGCGGGTTGGCAACTGGCCTGGCCTCACCGTCGAACTCCTCTCCGCCAGGCTGTTGCTGGGCGATGCGATGGTGGAACTGGTGGATCTGCCCGGCCTGCACAACCTGCACGGCTTCTCCGAAGACGAGCAGGTGGCGCGGCATTTCATCGAGACGCAGCCGCTCAACGGCATCCTGGTGGTACTCAACACCACGCAACTGGAACGGCAACTGGCCCTGGTGCTCCAGCTCCAGTCGCTCAATCTACCCATGTTACTGGCGCTGAACATGGCCGACGAAGCCCATCACCTCGGCATCCGCGTCGATACCGCCATGCTGCAAGAACGCCTCGGTATGCCGGTGCGCCTGATCAGCGCCAAGCACGGCCACGGTGTGCCGGAGTTGAAACAAACGCTGGTCGACTGGCTGCGCGCGAACCCCAAGCCGATGCAAGCCAGCGCTAACGCCCTCTCGAATGACGATGCCATCGAACACGCGGTGGATGAATTGATCGGCAAGAGCCTGCACATCCCGGCCTGCCTCTCGCCCACCCACAGTGACCGCATCGACCACTTTCTGCTGCATCCCTGGCTCGGCATTCCCCTGTTTCTGCTCCTGATGCTGGGCGTGTTCCAGGTGGTCTACGGCATCGGCGCGCCGTTGCAAGGGGGGCTGGCCTGGCTGCTGAACGCGGCCAAGACGCACTGGTTCAGCCCGCTGTTGGTTGGCCTGCCCGCCTGGGCGTCGAGCTTTCTCCTGGAAGGCCTGTATGACGGCATCGGCACGGTGATGTCCTTCCTGCCCATCATCGTGGTGTTCTTCCTGGCGATGGCGGTGGTGGAAGACAGTGGCTATCTCGCCCGCGCCGCCTTTCTGATGGATGCGCTGATGGCGCGCCTGGGGCTGGATGGCCGCGCCTTCGTGATGCAGTTGATGGGCTTCGGCTGCAATGTGCCGGCGATGATGGGTACCCGTGTGATCCGCAGCCGCACCCAGCGCATCGCCGCGATGATGATGATTCCGTTCTCGCTGTGTTCGGCGCGGCTCCAGGTTTTCCTGTTCTTCACCAGCGCGGTGTTCAGTCCACGCGCCGCGCCCTGGGTATTGTTCAGTTTGTATGTGATCAGCTTCGTCCTGGCCTTTTTTACCGCCTGGATTCTGCGCGGCCGCAGCCGCCGCGCCATCGACCCGCTGTTGATGGAACTGCCGCCCTACCGGTTGCCCACCCTCGCCGCCCTGATTCGGCAATCGTTCCGTGAATCTAGCCATTTTCTGCGCCAGGCCGGCGGTTTCATCATCCTGGGGGTGGCTCTGGTCTGGTTCCTCACCCACTTCCCATTCAACGTCGCCCCGGCCAGCCACGCCACCCTGGCCGGCCACCTGGCAAGCTGGATGGAACCCCTGTTCACGCCGCTGGGCATCGACCAACTGCTGTCGATCGCCCTGTTGTTCGGCTTCGTCGCCAAGGAAGTGGTGATCGGCGCCCTGGCGGTCATCTACGGCGCCGGTGGCGATCAACTCTCCGGCCTGCTGGCGCAGCGCCTGGACTGGATGCAGGCTTACAGCTTTATGCTGTTCACCCTGATCTACACCCCTTGCCTCTCCGCCCTGGTCACCCTGCGCCGCGAATCCGGCAGCCGCCGCATCATGTGGGCCTCGGTGGCCTGGTCACTGTCGATCGCCTGGTTGCTCAGTTTCGCCTTCTATCAGACGGCACGGGCATTGTTCCATTAGTGCTTGGGGCTACAGGCGAAGAGAAGCATCCTTTATAGTGCGCGCCATGCTTGGCAAGTCCTCTCGGCGTTGCGCCGTTCCCAAATCCCCCCGTAAACCTCTGGCGCCCCGCGTCGCACGGCAACTGCGCGAAGCCGGGTGGCTGGCCGCCGTCGGGCTGGCGGTTTATCTGGGCATGATTCTGCTGAGTTATCACGCCAGCGATCCAGGCTGGTCGCGCACCGGCCTGGATCAGGCGGTAGCGAACAGCGGCGGGCATTTTGGCGCCTGGCTGTCTGATCTCCTGCTCTATCTTTTCGGCCTCTCCGCCTGGTGGTGGGTGGCACTGTCGCTGGTCCTGGTCTGGTGGGGCTACCGCAACATCGGCAATCTCGGTGAGGACGTGGCGGAAAGCGAGCATCGCCACGGGCTGGGCATCACGTTGCTCGGCTTCTTTCTGGTGTTGCTGACCAGCAGCGCGCTGGAAGCGCTGCGTTTCCACAGTCTCAAATCACCCTTACCTCTGCTTGCCGGCGGCGCTTTGGGTGACGCCCTGGCGCACCTGATGCAAACCGTGTTTGGCTTTGACGGCGGCACGGTATTGCTGCTGCTTGCCTGGGGGGCGGGGTTCAGCCTGTTCACAGGCCTGTCCTGGATCGTGGTCGCGGAAAAGCTGGGGGCCAGCATCGAGGCCGGCTACACCCGCGCCGGGAACGCCTGGCAAGCGTGGCACGACCGCCAGGCCGGCCAGGAAGCACTGAGCGAACGCGAGGAAGTGGTGCGCAAGGAAAGAACCCGCATGATCAAGGAGTCGCCGGTGCACATCGAAGCACCGCCCCCGGCCATCGTGAAGTCCGAGCGGGTGCAGGAAGAACGCCAGGAACGCCTGTTCCACGACCCGCACGACGACCCGCGCCCGCCGTTGCGCTTGCTCGACGAAGCACCGGCGGCCACCACCCAGATCGACCAGGCCAGCCTGGAAGCCACCTCGCGCCTGATCGAACGCAAGCTGCGCGAATTCGGCGTCGAAGTGAAAGTGCTGGCCGCTTACCCCGGCCCGGTCATCACCCGTTACGAGGTCGAGCCGGCCTCCGGCGTCAAGGGCAGCCAGATCACCAACCTGGCCAAGGACCTGGCGCGCGCGCTGTCGCTGGTCAGCATCCGCGTGGTGGAAACCATTCCCGGCAAGAACTGCATGGGCCTGGAACTCCCCAACACACAGCGGCAAATCGTGCGCCTGACTGAAATCCTCTCCGCCAAGGTCTACAACGACAACGCCTCGCCCCTGACCCTGGCGATGGGCAAGGACATCAGCGGCAACCCCATCGTCGCCGACCTGGGCAAGATGCCGCACGTATTGGTGGCCGGCGCCACCGGTTCCGGCAAGTCGGTGGCGATCAACGCCATGATCCTGTCGCTGATCTACAAAGCCACCCCGGAAGAGGTGCGCCTGATCATGGTGGACCCGAAGATGCTGGAGCTTTCCACGTACGAGGGTATTCCGCACCTGCTCGCCCCGGTGGTGACCGACATGAAACTGGCCGCCAGCGCCCTCACCTGGTGCGTGGGCGAGATGGACAAGCGCTATCGCCTGATGTCGGCCTTGGGGGTGCGCAACATCGCCGGCCTCAACCAGAAGGTATCGGCGGCGGAAAAAGCCGGGCAACCGCTGGCCAATCCCTTCTCCATCACCCCGGAAAGTCCGGAACGCCTCACCCCCCTGCCCTATATCGTCATCCTCATCGACGAACTGGCCGATCTGATGATGGTGGCCGGCAAGAAAGTGGAAGAACTCATCGCCCGCCTGGCACAAAAGGCGCGCGCCTCCGGGATGCACCTGGTGCTCGCCACGCAGCGCCCCTCGGTGGATGTCATCACCGGCCTGATCAAGGCCAACATCCCCACCCGCGTCGCCTTCCAGGTCGCCAGCCGCATCGACTCGCGCACGATCCTCGACCAGCAAGGTGCCGAATCTCTACTCGGCCAGGGCGACATGCTGTTCCTGCCGCCCGGCCACGGCCACCCGACGCGAGTGCATGGCGCCTTCGTCTCCGATGACGAAGTGCACCGGGTTTGTGCCTGGCTCAAGGAACTCGGGCCGCCGCGCTATGACGAAGCGGTGTTGGCCAATCCCGAGGAAGAAGAAGGTGAAGACGCGGATGCGAAAGATGCCGAAGCTGACACGCTCTACGACGAAGCCGTCGCTTATGTGCTCAAGAGCCGCCGCGCCTCGATTTCCTCCGTGCAGCGGCAACTGCGAATCGGCTACAACCGCGCCGCCCGGCTCATCGAAGCGATGGAACGCGCCGGGCTGGTCTCCCCCATGCAAACTAACGGCAACCGCGAAGTGATCGCCCCACGAAATGACAACTGAACATCGCCCCCCCCTCCCGGGCCAGTCGGCCACCCTGGCAGCCTGTCGGACTTTGGTCGTCGATAGCGAGAAGCGGCCCCGACGAGCGCAGTTTTTGCCTGATTCGCCGCCGCATAGTC
>PFJX01000019.1 GCA_002784045.1 Hydrogenophilales bacterium CG_4_10_14_3_um_filter_63_21 | reverse complement strand
GGCTTCCATGAACCGTATTATCAACTTCAACAACCATTTCCAACACCCTGAATGGAATGATTTTTTCTAGCTACCTGAGTAGTTACCCTATCTGAAGCGCTACGACGTGCTATGCCAGCGTCTGGTGCAGGAGCAGTTGTATTCCTCCGCCGCCGTTATTGCTTCACCACGCGAGGCGATTGCCAACGGGGATTACGCTGATCTGTCGGATATGACCAGCTTAAGAACATTCGTCAGCTTGCTGGCTGGACATGTGGCGGCACAGGCCAGTCGGCTTGGGTAGCTGTTCCATCCCGCAAGCTGGCGTCTTGTGCTCAAATCCAGCCCTTTCGTCGCACCAATATGGAGCGCGGGGAGTGGAAGCGAGACGCCAAGCCCCCGCAATGTACCCATCGACATGAAAGTTTCCGTCAGTGAATTGATCGTCAGGTATCTGGAGCGCCTGGGTATCGAAGTCATCTTCGGGATGCCGGGCGCGCATGTCCTGCCGATCTATGACCAGTTGCATGGCTCGCGGGTCAGGAGCGTGCTGGTCAAGCATGAGCAGGGGGCGGCCTTCATGGCGGGGGGGTATGCCAGGGTTTCCCACAAGATCGCGGCCTGCATCGCCACCGCCGGCCCCGGCGCCACCAATCTGGTGACCGGCATCGCCAATGCCTACGCCGAGCGGTTGCCGGTGCTGGTGATCACCGGCGAAACCTCGACCTACATCTTCGGCAAGGGCGGCTTGCAGGAAAGCTCGGGCGAGGGCGGGGCGATCGACCAGGGCAGCCTGTTCAGCGGCATTACCCGCTATCACAAGCTCATCGAGCGCACCGATTACCTCGGCCAGGTGCTCAACCAGGCCACGCGGGCGTTGTTCTCGCGCGACTCCGGCCCGGTGCTGCTGTCCATTCCCTTCAATGTGCAAAAGGAGTGGGTCGATGTGGAGGTGCTCGACTCACTTCCCATCCCGCGCCAGGACCCTCGGTATTACGCGCCCTCTGGCGCGCTGGAGGAACTGGCCAGCCTGATTCAGGCGGCGCACATCCCGGTCATTGTCGCGGGCTATGGCGCCATCAAGGCGGGCGCGCGAGGTGTCGTGGCGCGACTGAGTGAAGACCAGAGCATCCCGGTGGCCTCCAGCCTCAAGGCCAAGGGGGTGGTGAGTGAAGGCTCGGAACTGTCACTCGGTTGTTTAGGGGTGACCTCGAATGGCGCCGCCTACCGCTACATCGTCGAACATGCCGACCTGGTGATCTTTCTCGGGGCCGGCTTCAACGAGCGCACCAGTTACCTGTGGGACAGCAAATTGCTGGCTGGCAAGAAAGTGGCGCAGGTAGATCGCGATGCCGCGCAGTTGAGCAAGGTGTTCAAGGCGGATGTGGCGATTCACGGCGACATTCGCGATGTGCTCACGGAATTGCTGGCGGTGCTGGAATCCGATGTGGCCAGCCGTGGGGTGGCCAGCCTCCGCTTGAACAAGCTGGCCGGCCATCGCCAGGCGGTGAACCAGGCACCGGCCGGGGCGGAGACCACGAAAGAGGCCACGCCAGGCGCGCAATTCCGTCTCATGGAAATGTTTTTTGCCGGGCTGGCCGCGCGTTTCCCTGAAGACGCGATGATCTTCGACGACAACATCGTATTCGCGCAGAGCTATTTCGATGTCTCGCGCGCCAACCACTATTTCCCGAATTCCGGCATCTCCTCGCTGGGCCATGCCATCCCGGCGGCGATCGGTGCCCGCTTCTATTCCCAAATCCAGGCTAAAAACAGCCCGACCTTCGCCATCCTCGGCGATGGCGGTTTCCAGATGTGCTGCATGGAGCTGATGACGGCGGTGAATTACGCCATCCCGCTCAACGTGGTGGTCATCAACAACGCCAGCATGAGCCTGATCCGCAAGAACCAGTTCCAGTTGTATGGCGAGCGCTATATCGACTGCGACTTCATCAACCCGGACTTCCACCTGCTGGCCCAGTCCTTCGGCATCAAGCACTACAAGATCGAGTGTTGCGCCGATATCGACGAGCTTTTCGCCCACGCGGACCTGGAGGGGTCGATCAATCTCATCGAAATCCTGTTGGACAAGCATGCCTTCCCAACCTATCTGTCCGCCCGCTGATCTCCCATCTCGACTCACGACGCTACGCGACGCCATCGTCGAACTGGAGCGCGGGTTGTGGGAGGGGGGGCTGAATGAATCGCTGCTGACGCCCTACCAGGCGGCATTTCGGGAACTGGAACAAAGCATCGCTGACACGGGCGAAGACCACCGCCACCGCTTCGTCATCGTCATTCCGGTGGCGGACAGCCCACTGCACCTGAAGAGCTGTCTGGGCAGCCTGCTGGAACTGTGCCGCGCCTACGGTTATGGCGGCCAGGTCGAGGGCCGTTACCGCAAGGTTTCCGTCTTGCTGGCCGATGATTCAAGCGATCCCACGAGCATCGAGAAGAACCGGGAGATCGCCCAAGAATTCGACCGCCTGGGCCTTACCACCCACTATTTCGGCCTGGACGAGCAGCTCGCGCTGATGGATGGGCTGTTGGCGCTGGATCTCTCCGCCATCGTTGGTGTTCACCGCCGTGGGGCTTTCAGCCACAAGGGCCAGGCGATGATGCGCAACATCACTTATCTGAAACTGGCCGAGATGGTCTCCGGTGACGAACCCTTGCTGTTTTACAGCATCGACGCCGATCAGGAATTCAAGGTGAAAGTCGCCACGGCGGAAGGCGGCCAAGAGGTCTGCGCCGTGAATTTTCTCTATGTCCTGGATGAGATATTCAGCCACACGGATGCCCAGGTGCTGACCGGCAAGGTGGTCGGCGACCCGCCCGTCTCGCCAGCCGTGATGGTGGGCAATTTTCTGGAAGATGTGATCGGTTTCCTGCGGGAAATGGCCGCCAGCGATCCTCGACAACCATATCGGCAACCCGCTTTCAGCCGCGCCGGCTCGGATGATGCCGCTTATCACGACATGGCTGATCTGTTCGGCTTCAAACCGGCGGTCGACGCCTTTCATTACCGCTGCCCGCTGGAAGGTAAGCCCGATAACGCGGCGTGTTTCGTGGAATTTTCGCAACGCCTGAACCGCTTCTTCCATGGCGAGCACCCCACCCGCAACACCTGGTATAAATATGAAGCCGCGCTGCCAAGCGTGCGGCCGGCGCGCACCGTCTATACCGGCAACTACGTCTTCCGGCCAGAAGCGCTGAGCTGGTTCATCCCGTTCGCCCCTCTGCGCCTGCGCATGTCCGGGCCGACCATGGGACGCATGCTCCAGGCTGAGATTGGCGGTCGTTTCGTCTGTGCCAACGTGCCGATGCTGCACAAGCGCACGCTGGAAGCCACTGGGCAATCCGAATTCCGTCCCGGCCTGGTTTCTTCTGTGCCCCCGGCTCGGGAAAAGCCCCCGAGCCACTTGATAAATCCCCTACCCTGCGGTACCCCACGGGGGCCAAGCCGTTCTTGGGACGGCTCGGCGAACGACTTGAGTGGGCAAGCGCGGATCGATCTATGTGGAGAGTTCGAGCGGCAGTTTTACGGCGACGTCATGCTGTTTTCGCTGCAACGCCTGATCGCGCTGGAATTCCCGGCACACGCTTTGGCGGAAAGCGTGATCGCCACAACGCTGGAAACCGTGCGCGCCGAGATGCGGGAGAAATACCGCATGAAGCAGCAGACCCTTCTGGAAAGGCTCGGCCTGTTGCAGTCGCTACTGGACGACCCGACCCATTGGTGGAACCGTTCGCCAGAACTGGCCCGCGCGCTGGCCAACTTCCAGGCCTTCGCCGCCAACCTGGAGCACAATTTTGGCGCCGACTCGCCGTGTTACGCGCGCCTCGACGCGCCCGCCAACCAGGAAACCTGGCGCGCCCGGCAACTTGGCGCCATCAAGGGATTGCATGCGGATCGGCGGGTGTGGGGAGCGGCACTGGGGCTTCCGCGGGCAGCCCTAAAGCAGGAATGATCCCTTCCCTCCGCTACTGGCTGCATCGCCGCCGCTTTCCCATCCGCTACGCGCAACTGGATGAACTGCTGCGCAACCAGGCCATGAGCCGGGAAGCGCTTCAGCGCAAGCAGCGCCACGATCTTGCGGAGCTTGTCGTCTTCGCCGCTCGCAATACCGCTTATTACGCCGAGAAATTGGCGCCATGGCTGAGCCACGGCGAATCGTTCGCGTTGAGCGACCTGCCTATTTTGCGCAAGGACGAGGTGGCTTCCCGCCTCGACGATCTGCTGGCGCGCGACGCCGACCGTGGCACGGTGAAGATTGGGCATACCGGTGGTTCCACCGGCAAACCGCTGGCCTTCTGGTACGACGACTACAAACATGAGTTGATGCGCGCCGGCATGATGCGCGGCTTCATGATGTCCGGCTGGCAGCCGGGCGAGAAAATCCTCAACTTCTGGGGCGCTCGCCAGGACGTCACGGCCGGTGGCGTGTTTGCCGCTCAATACGGCGCTCAACTGAGTGATTTCATCGCCGCCGAGAAGACCTTATTGGCCCATGAATACAGCGAAGCCCGGCTGCACCAATGGGCGCGCCGCATCCAAACCTGGCGGCCGGTACTGCTTTACGGCTATGCCAGTGCCATGAGCGAACTGGCCCGCTTCGTCCTCGCCAGCAAAATGCCCATGCCGCGCTCGTTGCGGGGTGTCTATTGCACCGCCGAAGTGCTCGCTGGCTGGCAGCGCGAACTGATACAGCGGGCCTTTGGTTGCAAGGTGTTCAATCAGTATGGTTGCCGTGAGGTTCCGAACATTGCCTGGGAATGCCAGCACGGCCAGATGCATGTCTTCGCCGACCTGGTCACGCTCGAATCCGTGCCAATCGAGGGTGAAGACCGCTTCCTCGTTACCTCGCTGACTAATCGGCTGATGCCCTTCATCCGCTACGATATTGGTGATTCCGGACGCTTGCTGGACGGCGAGTGCGCCTGCGGCTCGCCGTTTCCGCTCATGGAAATGCGGTTGTGCCGCCAGAACGACCTGATCCGTAGCCGCGACGGCAAGCGCTTCCACCCCGCATATTTCAATCGCCTGTTGTATGGGATGACGCAAATCAGACAGTACCAGTGGGTGCAGCATGACCTTGACCGGATTACGCTGAATATCATCGCTTCCGCGCCACTGAGCAGCGAAACGCTGGCCAGCCTGCGCGAAACCCTGCGTCGAGATATTGATGCGGCGCTGCGATTTGAAGTCAACGTGCTCGATGAAATTCCGCGCACGGCCTCCGGCAAGCACCGCTTTGTCATCGGGATGGCGCAGGCTGCGGTGCCCGCATTTCGCGGTGGCGACTGAACCCTTTATCAGGAAACCAGGATGAATCAGGATGAAGTGCTTGCCGCCATGCGGCAGTGGCTGGAAAAGGCGGTGATCGGGCTCAATTTGTGCCCATTCGCCAAATCGGTCTACGTGAAGAATCAGGTTCGCTTCGTGGTCAGCGAGGCGCGCCACCTGGATGGCCTGCTGGAGGATCTGGATCGGGAACTGGATCTGCTGGCGGCGGCCGACCCGGCGGAAATCGATACCACCTTGCTGATCCACCCGACCCTGTTGGCGGATTTCCATGATTTCAACGATTTCACGATCATCGCCGAGGCCGCGGTGGTGGAGCATGGCCTGGAGGGCATCCTCCAGGTGGCCAGTTTTCATCCGGCGTTCCAGTTTGCCGACACTGAGCCGGATGACCTCGGCAACTACACCAATCGCGCGCCGTTCCCGACCCTGCACCTGATCCGGGAAGCCAGTATTTCACGTGCCGTGGCAGCGTATCCCGATGCCGAGGCGATCTACGGCCGCAATATCGAAACCTTGAACAAGCTGGGGATCGCCGGCTGGCGTGCCTTGGGTTTTGCCTCAGCGCCAGCGAAAAAAGCCTCCTCTTGAGGGGGCCATGCGCTGTCGGCCCCTTCTTTCCTATGCTTCCCATGGGCAACTTCAACCCGGCAATGGGATAATGCGGCCATGAATGCACCACAAACTGTTCCCCCCCGCCGTCGCCTGCAAGAGCTACAGGCCATCCCTGATCGGTTGCGCACCGAGTCCCAATGGGATGAGCTCCATGAGCTGGAAATCTCTCTGGCACCCGGTAACCGCGCGGATTCCACGCAGCCACCCCCGCGCTCGGCCCCGCCGCGCGCGACCCCGCCCGCCGGGTCCGCCAATCCCCGGCCCAGCAATGCTGGCGAGGGCAGGAAGCCATTCAGAAAGCGCCACCGGAAGCCAGCTAAAGCAGGCGAACCCTGACCGCATCTTGCCTTTTGCCTCTTTTCTACAGAGCAAAAAAAACCGCCGGACCAGCCGGCGGTTTGCATGTGAGGCGAACCTGAATCAGAGCGCGCTGGTGTTATGGCAAGCCGCGCCGCAGGGGTTGGTGTAGGGGATCGGCATGGCCTTGCCCGGTTCCACGCCTTTCACGCCCTTGTTGTCCTTGCGCGGGACGTCATACAGGTGCGAGGTGATGTCGTTGAGCCAGTAGTTCTTGCCGCCCTTGCCCGCCATGCCCTTACCCAGGCCGGCGCCGGTCTGCATGGTTTTGGTGTCGTGGCAGTTGGAGCAGGTGATCTTGTCCGGCGCCACGTTGCATTGGGTCTTGTCCATCACATGCTTGCCCATGTCGGTCATGTCCTTGTGGCAGGTGGTGCAGGCCTCGGGCGAATGGGCAGCCACCTTCATCTGATGCGCGAACGTCGCCTTGCCGTGCGGGTCATGGCAGTCGCCGCAGGCCACCAGGTGGTTGCCGTTGCGGTGCTTGCTGGACTTGATGAAGTCGGTGTACTGCTGGTGGTGCGACTTGGAGTGCAGTCCATCCGCCCAGTAGTCCTTGGCCGCCGCGTCTTCCCGCGTGGTGTACTGGGAGAGGAAGGTGTTGCGGCTGCTGCCCGGCGGCATCGTCTTCCAGGCGGCGTTGACCGGCTGGTCGTTCTTCAGGTGGCCCTGGGGCCGGCTGTGGCACTGGCCGCAGATCATCGACTCGCGTTCCGCCGCCAGCTTCCTCGGGTTGACGATGTTGGCCGATGGCGCCGCCGCATGGGCGGAACCCGGGCCATGGCAGGTCTCGCAGCCCATATTGACTTCATTGGGCGTGCCATCACCGTCGATGTCCATCTCGCCGTTAGGATCGTTGGCCGAGCCGGCGATGTAGTCGCCCGCCGCGGTCTTGGTTAGGGTGTAGCCGTTGTAATGGCAGGCCGCGCATTCCTTGGCGAAGGAATGTCCCTGGTCCGGATTGGCCAGCTTCCCGGTCTCTTCGTTGAACAGCCAGTTGGCGTGGTAATCACGCCATTGTTTGCGGCCACGGTCGCCGTAGCTGTTATCGCCTTTCTGGTTGAACTGCACGAAGGGGAACAGGTTGGCGCCGACGCGATAGAGATAGCGTTGCTTGTAGAGGCCGCCGCCATAGGCCAGTTCCACGGGGTAGACGCGCGCCGGGTCGGCGGCATCTTTCGCGTTCTCGGTGCGGAATTTAAGTACGCCGTCGGTATCCTTGAAGAAGGTCGCGGTAAAGCTCACGGTCGAGGCATCGGCCGGCGCCTTGTCGCTGATCTGGTACCTGTCGAAGCCGCGCGTCTTGTCGTAGCCGTGGAACCAGAACTTGGTGCCGGCCATCAGCTTGTCCAGGCCCTTGTTGTAGTCCGGGAAGCGAGAGAAGTCCTGCAACTTGCTTGGCTTGCCGATGACCTGGATGCCGATGCGGTGCAGGGTCGACTTGAAGCCCTCGCGATCCACGTGGCACTCCAGGCACTTGCTGGTGCCGACATAGGTGGCGCCGGTAGAGATGTTGCCTGAAACCTGGATTTTCACCGGCGCGGCGGCCAGTTCGGCGGTGGACAGCGATTTGCGCGACTGGTCACCTCCAGGCAGATAGGTGGCGTCGGCGGGTTCCACATAGAGGAAATATTTGCCGCCGGGCACGTCGGCGACACTGAACTCACCGTTGGCGCCGCTCTTGCCCTTGGCATAGCGCTCGCGGTTGGCGGCCAGGTTGTCTTCCAGCGGCTCATCGTTCTTGGCGTCTTTCTTGATTTCAACTGGCGTTTTGCCCATCGCCGCCACATCGGCCGCCGGTATCAACCACACCGTGGCATTGGCTACCTTGTTTCCAACCATGTCCTCGACGCTCCCCTTCACCGTGGCAGCCGCCATCCTGGCTCCCGGCTGGGTACAGCCGTAGATCAAGGCTACCGCCCCCAGGGCCAGCAAGCCCCATGTCCCTATCTTCCGCATCGTCGTCTCCTCGAACAAAAACGCGCACGGGGAAATCCCGTGCGGCGCATCCTGATTATCGATTGGCGGCGATGTTAATATCGAATTTCGATCATAAGAAGCGCTATTTTGCCAAGCTGCGGCGCCATCGCGCCGGGATGGCAGGCTCAGAAAGTGGACGGCCAGCAATCCACTACAATCGCGCGGTTCTTTACCGTTTCGGCCATGAAAGATCGCGACCTCTTCGGCGGCATGATCCGCCTGCACATCCTGCATCACGCCTGCCACGAGCCGGTCTTCGGCCTTGGCATCATGGAGGAGTTGGGGCGCCACGGTTACAAACTTGGCGCCGGCACGCTTTATCCGATCCTGCACGGCATGGAGAAAGCGGGGTATCTGGTTTCCAGCGCCGAGCGGGTCGCCGGCCGCAACCGCCGCGTCTACACCGCCACGGACAGCGGCCAGATCGCCCTCCAGATTGGCAAAGACCGGGTACGCGAGTTGCTCCGCGAGCTGATCGAGGAAATCGACGCTTAACGTGAAACAACCGCGCGTCCCCGCTGTAGCGCCCGGTTTCATCATCCTGGGCGGCATCAAAGCCATGCTCGTCAGGTCAGGCTTGGTCCGATCATGACGCGGCTGGCGGTCGGCTAGATTCGACCGGATTAGCGACCGGGTAGGTAAGGCAGAAGCTGGCCGACGACGGCGTCGTGATCGAACTCGCGGCCACCCACGGCGCGATAGATCACGCGGCCTTGCGGGTCGATGACGAAGGTGGTGGGCAGACCCTTGACCTTCCAGCGCTGCATGGTTTGTGAATCACGATCCAGCAGCAGGGGAAAGGTGGGCGCGGGTTCTAGCTGGCCGGTGAAGGAAAACACCGTGTCGGCATCCTCGCCCACGTCCACCGCCAGCGCCTTCAGGCCGCGTGCCTGAAGGCGCTGATTGAGGTGCTCCAGCGAGGGCATTTCGCGGCGGCAGGGCGGGCACCAGGTGGCCCAGAAATTCACCACCACCAGCTTGCCCCTGAGATCGGCCAGGTCGTGCGGCTTGCCGTCCAGGTCAGCCAGGCGTAGCGCTGGCGCGGGCTTGGGTTCCGCAACGGGCGTGAGGCCGTGGGTCAGCGGCGGCAGGTCGGCGGCCGCGCCGGGGAATGCCGCGATGCAGGCCAGCAAGAGGCCGAACAGCCCTCGCTTCATGCCAATTTCAGCGTGCACAAACGACATTTTCCAGTTTCCCCTCGTAGGGTTTTCCCGCCACCGTCCAGCGGGCGATCAGGTCGAATCGCCCGCCGGGTGGCAAGCCCGTGGTCAGCATGCCCTGATTCCATTCACCCACGGCGTACTCCTGTTCCGGTGGAAACTGCGCCCAGCGAAAGGCGATCCGCGCCGCTTCTGCCAGGCCCAGCGCCCGCCACTGCGCAGCCCACTCATCGACGGATTTGGGCGGGCGCGCCTGGCCTTCGCTTTGCACCGTCCAGTCGGCCAGACGAAAGCTCAACTCGCCGGGCGCGGCATCGTTGCGCAGCACCGTCATGTATACGCAGGCAGTGGCATAGCGCTCTGCCGCCCGCGGCGGAAAGCCGCGATTGAGATAAAACGCCCGCGCCTGGTCCGGCAGGATCTGAGTGAGCGAGAGGGTGACGCCATGGGCGTGGGTTTCCCAGTTGACCGCGCCGGTATCGGGGTCGCGGTGTTGGGTCTGGGCCGCGACGGCCTGAAAACCGGGTAGCGCGGCGAGCGCAAAAAAAACAGCCCGACCTAGCTTCGTAGGAGCGGACTGTGTCCGCGAATTGCCAGCGGAGGATCGCGGACACGGTCCGCTCCTACGAAAAAAGGGGGTGGCGAGTAGCCTGTAATTCACGGGATAGCCTGAAATTGGTTTTCGGAATTATCGCCGTTTATCCGCCGCCATCAGAAAGCCGACCGACACTTCCCGCTATGATTTTCTGTAAAAAAGTGTCGAGTTTTTTTACACCGATCTCGATCTGAATTCTGTGGCAGTTTTTAGCTACATGATTATTAAGAGAAAAAAATAATGGCACGATAAATGCTGAATTTACTAAATCTGTACTTGTACTTATTTCAGCCTAACTTTCATGCCGGCATGTGCCCGGCACCCCTGATGATGAAAGAAACTACGAGTGTGCCGTCGCGTAGGGCTGAGGTCGTGAAAACCTTTGAAGGCATCGACCGCGAAAGCTAACTCGACCCGCCGCCATTCACTCGTACCCCGGAT
>PFJX01000086.1 GCA_002784045.1 Hydrogenophilales bacterium CG_4_10_14_3_um_filter_63_21 | reverse complement strand
CCATTGCAAACAATGGCCTGCGCGATTATGGGCGCAGCCCGGTATCCTTTAGGGCATCACGCGAATTCATGCAATATCCGGGACGTGATGGTTGGTGGCCGATTGCGGCGGCGAAGTTGACGTTCTTCACCGTACCGAGAATGTCACGGCTGTCATTCGGAATCCGAAGTCACCCGACGCCAGGTTCACAACAGACGCCTCAAGTGACTCCCAAAACAGTCTCTTGAAATCAATACTCCGAATACCTATCTTTTAGGCCGTTTACAGGAGGTTTTCATGCCGTCTTTCTTCGACAGACTCGACCCGGATATTCAGCAGTCGCTGCTCAAGGCAATCCGTAACGTCTGGACGCACACGTCCACGGCGATCGAGGGCAATACGCTGTCCCTGGGTGAAACCGCCTTCGTCCTGGAGGAAGGCCTGACCATTTCGGGCAAGCCGCTGAAGGATCACCAGGAAGTCGTGGGCCATGCCCGTGCCATCGATCTTCTTCTGAATCTAGCGCGCTCTGAGCGGGCGGTTGAGACAAGCGATGTGTTCAATCTGCATCGTGCAGTGCAAACGGCTATAGAGCTGGATACGCAATGTCCAGTCGGCGCATGGAAGAACTCTCCCAACGGCACGCAGGCCGTTGATGCAGAGGGTCGCATCCGTTTCATCGAATATGCGACACCGGAGGAAGTGCCCGCCTTGATGAAGGCCTGGCTTGAGGATTTGAACCGGGCGCTGTCGACCTGTACCACTCAGAACGCAGCTGCACGTTACGCGGATATTCACTTGGCTTTCGTTCGCGTGCATCCCTTCTGTGATGGCAATGGTCGGATGGCCAGGCTGTTGGCAAACCTGCCGCTTTTGCGCGCTGGGCTGCCGCCGATCGTGATTCCGCGTGAGCGACGTGCTGAATATGTCCGCCTGTTGTCCACCTACGATTTTGCAGTTGGCCCGGCCAGGGCTGGCGCAGCTATCCTGCATACAGAGGGCGATACGGTGCCGTTTCGTGCATTCTGTGCAGAATGCAGCCAGGTGGTGGACGAAATCATCGAGGAAGCGCGCAAGACGCAAGCGGCGAGGGGTGTCCGATGAGGATTGGGTACGCCCGGGTATCTACCCAGGAGCAGAACCTCGAACTGCAGACTGACGCACTGAAAGCGGCAGGCTGCGAGCGTATTTTTACGGAAAAGGCCTCCGGCGCGCAGCGCGACCGGCCGGAACTCACGGCCGCGCTGGGCCACTTGCGCGCGGGCGATGCTCTGGTGGTCTGGAGGCTGGATCGTTTGGCCAGATCGTTAAAACAACTCATCGAGACGGTTGAGGCCTTGGCGCAGCGCGGCATCGGTTTTGTGTCGCTGACCGAAGCAATCGATACATCCAGCACAGGCGGCCGGCTGGTGTTCCAGATTTTCGGAGCGCTGGCTGAGTTCGAGCGGGGAATAATCCGGGAAAGAACCTTGGCCGGCCTTTCGGCGGCGAAGGCTCAAGGGCGAGTCGGTGGAAGGCCTCCAGCCCTCAAACCGGATGACTTGGTTGCGGCAAGAGAACTCCTGAGTGATCCGTCGATCACGGTGGATGAAGTGGCAGCGCGCTTAGGCGTGGCATCCTCTACGCTCTATCGGCACTTGCCAGGGGGGAGGCATGGCCTAGCAGGGTGTTGAAAAACGCCTGTATGCCTTCGGCTATTCCCGCTCGCTACAGCCAAAATTCCAGTCGCTCAAGCGCATAGCGTGTCAGCAGCAGGTTGTAGCCCAGCTTTTCAGCCCGAGCCTTATTAAGGAGCCGATCCCGGATCGATGTCCCGATGTTCCGAACGCTCATGCCAGGCTCTCCAGGTAAGGGCGCATCACGTTGGCGACGCGGCAGACCTTGGCGTAGCGCCAGATGTCGTCGCTGGTCATGTGCTTATCGTGCCAGGCTTCGCGCAGCGCTTCCAGGGCAACATCGAGGCCGATTTTGTTGCGGTACTTGAAGCAGTCAGCAACGGCCTTGGCGGCCGGTGATGCGAACGGTCACGCCATCCACGACGTGTTCCTCGACCCCTTTGGTGAACGCCGCACAGGAGAAGCGGACGATGCGCAGTGGCGGGTAGTCCAGCTTCGGTGCAATGGCTTTATTCTCGATGGCCAGCCAAACCTGGAACGGAGCTTGGGTCGTCAGGTTATGGAAACGGAGAGCCGAAAGTAGCAGACGACCCCCTTGGGCACCCTGCGTGCCATCTCCGCCAGCGATTCGTGGGCCGATACCTCTCGCCCAGGCAGCCCGTAGAGGCCACGCCCGACATGCTCAAGCTGCCCATGCCGGACAGCGCGGGTCAGTGAAATCCGGGAGATTCCCGCCAATGGCCATGAAGCCGGAACGGACAAGGTTCCGTTCGCTGACGACAGTGACGACATCCCGTTCTGATTCCTGATCCTGTACTACCCCGACTCCGCCTGGTCTCTGACTGGCGGGGTTTTTTGATTTGGGAAGATAAAAAAACCGTTTGGTAGGGAGGCGGTACTGACCTCGAAATGTTCAAAAAATGTTCAAAACCGCGCGGGATATGGGATTCAGCCCGGTTTTACGTATTTTCCTGTATGCGAAAAACTTCTGTAAGTTGTTGATATTATTGCATAATACTAAATGTACTTGAAAGCTAATGACGCCACCTCGATCAGCATCAATACGAAGAACAGCCGCACCATGCCACGCAGCACGGAAATCGGCGCCATGAACAGCATCTTCGGTGTGGCCAGGCCTTCCGCCACCGGAATCACGGTGACCGCCAGGCCGAATGCCAAGGCTTTCAGCCCGATGCTGGAAAGGATGGCGCCGTCGAATACCTGGCCCATGACCCGGCTGAAATCAGGCAGGCTCCAAGGCTGCCAGCCATACACCGCCAGGTAGGCCAGCACCAGGGCCAGTACACTGGTGATGGCGGTCAGCGACAGCACCGAGAGGACGCCGCCGATGACACGCGGCATGAATTCCAGGCGCAGGGTATCGACCCCGCTGTCTTCCAACGCTTCGAGTTCATTATCGATGCGCATTAGCGCCACTTCGGTATTGATCGCGGAACCGGACCTCAGCGCCACGAACAGGGCGGTGACCAGCGGCAGCACTTCCAGCACCAGCAGGCGCACCGACATTTCCAGGGCGTAATCGGAGAGGCCGTAATTGGCGGCCGTCCCTACCACGATCTGGATCAGCACGAAGGAGAGGAGGGCGGCGAACAGGGTGAAGGGCACCAGGATCTGCACGGCAGTGAAGTAGATCTGCTTCATCACCACGGTGCGCGTGGCGCTGTTGTAGACCGCCGGCGACAGCGCGGCCACCCCCACTTCGCCAGCCAGCTTCAGCGTGGCGCGCCAGATGCGAAGGCTTGCCAACAGAGCGCCGCCGCGTCGGGTGAGAAGGTTGGTAATGGCTGCCATGGGGCGATATTACCCGCGGAGGCGGTATTGGTCGTGCCCCCGGCGCGGGAAAAACACCCACGCCCCCCCGAGGGGGGCAATAAACACTTGGGGCGGCCCAGCGTGTTTCTTGTGAGGCAGTTGTATCATTTGCCTCAACGCGCAACGCTGGACTGCCATGAAAAACTTTCTGTTTATTGCCTGCCTGGTTGTAACTCCGGTTCTGGCGGCGCCGGGCGTTATGCTCAAGGATGAAGACTTGAGAGCCAGCGCCAGCGCCAGCGCCGCCCGTGTCGGCCGACTCGCCAAGGGCGCGAGCGTCGATGTGCTCGGACGCCAGGGCGGCTGGACTCAGGTAGCCGAGGGGACTCGCCGGGGTTGGGTGCGCATTCTGTCGGTTCGCTCCACCGCGGCGGCGGGTGCGGGCGCCGGCCTGGCCGGTTTGGTTGAGGCTGGCGGACGGCGCAGTGATTCGAGCCGCGTGGTCGCGGTGGCGGGTTTGCGCGGCCTCAATGAAGAAGAACTCAAGTCCGCGCGTTTCGATGCCAACCAGCTCATGAACCTGGACCGCTATCAGGTCGATC
Source organism: Hydrogenophilales bacterium CG_4_10_14_3_um_filter_63_21 (assembly GCA_002784045.1). Taxonomy (GTDB): domain Bacteria; phylum Pseudomonadota; class Gammaproteobacteria; order Burkholderiales; family Thiobacillaceae; genus PFJX01. The sequence continues at coordinate 6,438 of PFJX01000086.1, read as the reverse complement.
GCGCCGACGCCGAACACTATGCCCGCACGGTAAATCTGCGGCACCGGGATCTGGGCTATCTGCCGGCGCCACAACCTGAGAAAGCCCCGGACAAAGGCCCGGGCAGCCCCTGGGGTGAGGGCGGGTTGCCATGAGCGCCCCCGAAAACCCCGCTTCGCGGCGTTCTCCCCCCGAGGGGGCCAAGAAACACTTGGGGCGGCCCGGCGTGTTTCTTGAGAGGGTCTGGATTTTTGCTCTGCTGCTCCCTGGCCTGGCCCTGGCAATGGGCACGCCAGTGCAGAAGCCGGTTGCGGCGGTCCCCGGCAATCCCGGCGTCATGCTTCGGGACGACGCCATGAAAGCCGCCCCCAGCACGGCGGCGGATAACGTGGCGAAGCTGGGCCGGGGGGCCAAGGTACGGGTTCTCGCCAGCCAGGGTGGCTGGACCCAGGTTTATGCTGCGGGATCGACCGGTTGGGTACGCATCCTTTCGGTAAAGTCGGAGATTGCCGCCACTCCCGACCTGGGCGCGCTGGTCGAGGTGGGCAACCGCCCGAGCGCACCCGGCAAGGTGGTGGCGGTGGCTGGCGCGCGCGGCCTGGATGAGGTGGAACTCAAGGCCGCCCAGTTCAATCCGGAGGAGCTGGTGTTTCTCGATGCCCATGCCGCCAGCCAAGCCGATGCCGAACAGTTCGCCCAACTGGCTGGCCTGATCCGACGTGGCCTCCCTTACCTGCCCAATCCTGAAAGTCGTACCACCTCGATGAGTAACCAACCATGAAACGCAGCCTCCCCTGGATAGTCGCCGCGCTGTGCGGCATCGGCCTCGCCCAGGCGGGCGATTTCGACAATTTTCTGAAAGGCCTGATCAAGCAGAAGCTACAACCGGCCGCTCCCACGCAGCCCGCCGCCCCGACCCAGCCGGTGGCGCCCACCATCGCGCAGCAAAAGCCCGCCGACCAGTTGCTCAAGGCGCTGCTCTCCGGCAGGACCTCGCAGGAAGAAGAGCTGCGCATTGGCCAGCAGATCGCCGGCAACCTGCTGGGCGCCGCCCCCCTGGTGCGCGACGACGGCCTGCAACGCTACGTCAACCGGGTTGGCCGCTGGGTCGCCCTGCAAAGTGAGCGGCCTGATTTGCCGTGGCGTTTCGGCGTGATCGAAAGTGATGACCTCAACGCCTTCGCCGCACCTGGTGGCTACATTTTTCTGACCAGGGGCCTCTACCGGAAACTGAATAACGAGGCGGAACTGGCGGGCGTTCTGGGCCATGAGATCGGCCATGTCATCCGCAAGCATCACCTCAAACTGTTGCAGAAATCCCAGGCCATCGCGGCGCTCGGTTCCTTTTTTGGAGCCAAGCTCAAGAACGAGAACGAGATCGTGCAGAACCTGATCGGCAATGGCGCCGAGATCGTCGCACGCGGCCTCGACAAGGATGCCGAATTCGAAGCCGACCGCATCGGCCTGGTGCTCGGCGCGCGTGCCGGCTATGACGCCTACGCCTTGCCGGCGGTGCTGGCCGAAATCGGCCACGTCGCCAAGAACGACAAGAGCGTGTCGCTGCTGTTCAAGACCCACCCGCTGCCGGAAGACCGCCTGGGGCAGTTGTCCGAGGCGGTGGGCGACAAGCTGGATGGGCTGGCGGAAGGGCAGAGCGGGGTGGGGCGGTTCTATCGTTTGCGTTGAGCGCACTCGGTTTTTTTCTTCAGGGGTGTTGTCATGAAAGTCCCCAAGTCATTGCTGGCTACCGTGTTGTGTCTGGGTGGTCCGCTGGCCAGTAACCTGGTTGGTGCCGCCAGTCCGTTCAGCGCGGATGTGACGATCAACGGAATTCCCTACACCGGAGTGCCCTACTCGAGTTCCGATGCGTTGTTCAACGCTTTGAGCACCAGTTCATTGCAGGCGCTCAATCCGAACCCGCCCTATGACCCATTCCAGCCTGTGCAGATCAGTGGCCATTACCGGGGCGTCGGCCTTTCATACGCTGCCAATGGGGCCTCGGTGTTTCTGGATATTCCTTCTTTGGGAATCGTCAGCGACTTCATTGCGGGTGCAACCCGCGATGAAAACGCCCAGGCCATGTACGACTACCTCAAGAGCAGCGGCCTGCTCTCTCAGCTATCCCAGACCCTGGCGCGGACCTCCCCCACCGACCCCATCGCCGGCAACCCCAACAGCCTGATGTCGACCATGGTGGCGGCCGATTTCGAACAATCGTTCACCGCCGACTTCAGCAACATTGGTGGTCCCGAAACCGCCATTGCGACGGGAACATCAGCTAACAAGCTGACGCGGGTGGGCATCGGCCTGGAATATGGCCAGATGACCCAGGGCGACACCGATGTCAGCAATCTGACCGTCCCGTTGTCCTACTCCATCCGCAATGATCTCGACCCGCGCCGGCAGTTGTTGCTGCGGATGCCGATCAGCATCGTCGATGTGGACGGCGCCAAGGCGTATCACTTGGGTTTTGGCGCTTCCTATCGCTTCCCGATGAGCCAGTACTGGACTTTGGCGCCGAGCATCAACTACGCATTCACGGCCGCGACGGACCTCGGCTCGACCGCGCAGATGGCCGCCACCGGCCTGACCAGCACTTATTACTGGCGCAAACCAGGCTATGACGTCGGCATTGGCAACATGCTCAGCTTCGCCACCACCCTGCCGTTCTCCTACGGTGGCTACGACTACGATCCCCACATCAGCAACACGGTGCTGCGCAACGGCGTGATGTGGTCGCGGCCCACGTTGGTATCCGGGCGCAAGATGTACTTCGAAACCTCCCTGATAGATACCCGCTTCTTCGGCAGCAAGCTGTACGCCGACAACTACCAGGAACTGCGTTTCAGCCTGGGCACCGCGCGCAGCGCCAAGGCCACCAGCGTGTTTCGCGCCGGCCTGGCGCTACGCCATATGAAGAGCGATAACGGCTTCAATGTGGAGTTCGGCTACTGGCTCTGAATATGGCTTTGCTCGCCCGCCTTGCTTTCAGCCTGATCCTGGCCGCCGGCGCGGCTCTGGCCGCGCCGGATGGCGAGAAGCAGATCAGGCTGGTGGGGGAGGGGCGCTACGAGGAGCTGGCCACGCAGTACGAGAGCCTGTTGCGGGCGCCCAAGGCCAGCGCCGCCGATCTGCACGGCCTTTGCTACGCCTATCACAGAATCAAGAACTACGACCGCCTGGGCCAGTGCCTGGATCGCCTGGAGGCGCGCATCCAGGCGGGCGACAAGGAGGGCCGCCTGTTCGGGGCGGAAGACCTGACTCCCTACGCCGCCATCCTGCGCTCCGAATCCGCCAACGAACTCGGCGACTACTTGCTCGCCATCAGCGAGGCGGGGCGCGCGCTCGACTGGTTTGACCGGGAGCGCGAAGGCCCCCTGGTGGAAATCGATGCGCTCGCCGCGCTGGTGCTGGCCTTGACCCGGGTGGGCGACCAGGAAGCGGCGCGTGGTTACGTCAAACGCCTGGAAAAGGTCGCCACCGGCGGGCTGTTCAGCAGCGATTTCAAGACCGCGAAATCGCTCGCGCTGGCGCGCTGTTATCTGGCACTGGGCGAGTTTGGCCAGGCCTACCAGGCAATCGGCAAGGATTTCCTGTTTGCGGCCAACACCCTGCTCGACCGCCTGTTCAGCGGCGCCGTCCTCACCGGCGAGAACCTCTGGCTGTGGCAGGACTTGCCGCGCCAATACATGCTGGGCAAGGCGATGCTGGAGAGTGGCCGGGAGGAGGAGGCTCGGCGCCGCCTGTCCGCCCTGGCCGAGACTCGCCATGTGCGCCAGAACGGCGGCATCTACTGGCAACTCCTGTACGACCTGGGGCGGCTCGCCGCGCGCGCGGGCGACCTGGACAGCGCCGCCGATAACTTCCAGCGCTCGGTCGACGTGATCGAACAACATCGTCAGAACATCGACACCGAAGCCAACAAGATCGGTTTCGCCGCCGACCGCCAGGGGGTGTACGCCGATCTGGTGAATACCCTGTTCAAGCTGGGGCGCTACCCGAAGATGCTGGAGTATGTGGAACGCGCCAAGGCGCGCACCCTGGTCGATCTTCTGGCGCGCAAGTGGAGCGTGGCGCCGCCGGACGGGTTGGACCCCCGCGTGGCCGAGCAGTTTGGCCAGATCAGCCGCCTGGATGCGCAAGCGCACATGCAGATGCGGGCGAGCGACGCGACGGCAAAGGACGCGACGGCGGCGGCGCGCATCGGCCAGGCGCGCCAGGCCCTGTACCAGGCCGATCCCATGTTCGCCAGCCTGATTGCCGTCTACGGCGTCGATGCCGGCCAGATCGCCCAGGGTCTGCGCCCGGACGAGACGCTACTGGAGTATTTCGTGTCCGGCGGCGAACTCTATGTGCTGCTGCTGGATCGTGACGGCGTCCACGCGGCGAAGCTGAATGGCGAGGGGTTGAGCGGTCAGGTGAGTGATTATCGTCGCGCCATCGCCGCGCGAAGCGGCGCGGTCGGCGCGATGGCGCGGCGTCTCTACGACCGCCTGCTGCGGCCCGTTGAAGGACGCTTGCGCGCCCGCCTCACCGTGGTGCCGCACGGACCCCTGCACTATTTGTCCTTCGCTGCCCTGCATGACGGCGCGGGCTGGCTGTCGGACAAGCACAGCTTGCGTGTGCTGCCCAGCGGCAATGTCGACGCCCTGCTGCGCGCCAGTGCCGGCAAGGTGGCGAACAGCGCCCTGATCCTGGCTAATCCCGACACCGGGGTGGCCGCCAATGACCTGCGATATGCGGAAAGCGAGGCGCGTGGCATCGCCCCCCTGCTGCCGAACACGCGCCTGCTCACCCGGGGCGAGGCCACGGAAACCGCGTTGCGCGAGCTGGCCGGCGGCGTCGGCTATCTGCACCTCGCCAGCCACGGCAAATTCCGCCCCGCCGAACCGCTCAAGTCCTACCTGCTGCTGGCTCCGGATACGGCAAACGATGGCGTGCTCAGCGTCGACGAACTCTACGGCCTGCGCCTGAATGCCGACTTGGTCGTCTTGATCGCCTGCGACACAGGACTGGGGCAAGGCAGCCCGGGCGATGATCTGGTGGGCTTTGTGCGCGGTTTTTTCTTTTCCGGCGCGCGTTCCCTGCTCGCCAGCTACTGGAGCGTGGATGACGCGGCCACGGCGGAACTGATGCGGTTTTTCTATGCCAACCTTGGCCGCCTCGGCAAGGCTGAAGCCCTGCGCCAGGCGCAGCGAGAAGTGGCGCGCACGCGCCCGGAGCCGTTCTATTGGGCCGGTTTTTATCTGGCGGGATTGGGTGATTAGCGATGCGGCGATGGCTATTGGCCGGTGTGGGGATTTGTTTGGCCGGGGCGGTGTGTGCCGCGCTCGGTCGGCTATTGCGCGACGAGCCCCTGCGCGGCGCGCCGACCACGCGGGCGCCGGAACGCGCGCAACTGGCGCGCGGCGAGGCGGTGGACATCCAGGAACGGCAAGGCGGCTGGACGCGCGTCATCTCGCCCCAGGGCGACGGCTGGGTGCGCATGCTGTCGTTGCGCGGCGACCCACGGCAGGCGGTGCTGAGCGAGCTGAAGGGTGAACTTGGGCTGGACGCGCGGCGTATCGAAACCCGCATCGTCGCCGTCGCCGGTTTTCGCGGTGGCGAGGAAGAAGACCAGGCCGAGGCGGCCGGCCGTGCCGCTTTACAGGTGTTGGACGCCTATCGGGTGGACGGCGTGCCCACCGTCGTGCCGACTCGGCTGGGTCCGGCCTGTGAGGGGGCGCCGCCGCGCGCGACCGCCGCATCCGGCACCCTCTCCGGTTCGCATCTATCCCTGATCTCGGCCTGGGCGCTCAACCGGCTGGAACGCGAGCACGAGGCTTGCATCGGCCGTGCGCTGGCTGGCCGCTTGCTGAATCTGCTGCCCGCCGCGAACGAACCCGAGGCGCAACGCTTCCTCAACCAGGTCGGCCGTCGCCTGCTTGCCACCCAGGGTGTCCCGGACGCCGAGCCCTGGCTGTTCGCGCTGCTGGACAGCGAGGAAATCCACGCCTTTGCCACGCCGGGTGGCCATAATTTTCTGACCCGTGGCCTCTATCGCCTGCTGCGCGACGAGGCGGAACTGGCTGCCGTGCTGGCGCGGGAAATCGCCCGTCTGGACGCTCAGCTCCTGCTCCACGCGCTGCGCCAGCAGGCCACCTCCGGCGGCAGGCCGCGCGACGAGACCGCGTTCCTGCGGCAATTGTTGGGCAACGGCCTGGACCGCCTGATTCGGCCGTATCCCGAGGAAAGCGAATATCAGGCTGACCGTGTCGGCGTGCTCCTGGCCGCGCGGGCGGGCTACGATCCTTATGCCTTGATCGCGTTCCTGCAGACCCTGAGCGGCCTGGCCGAGAACGATCCGCGCGGAGTTCTAATGTCGCGCACTCACCCGCGCGCGGAGAGTCAATTCCAATAGAGGTATGAGTCTGAGCTTCCGGTTTTGACCTTCGAATTTCGAATCAAAACGGCTGGCGC
>PFJX01000120.1 GCA_002784045.1 Hydrogenophilales bacterium CG_4_10_14_3_um_filter_63_21 | reverse complement strand
CCTCGAAAAGCCACACCCCGGTCGCATCCAGCCCACTCATCCCAGGCAATGACCCGACCCTGCTGTTCACCAACGCGGGCATGGTCCAGTTCAAGGATGTGTTCCTGGGCCGGGAATCGCGCCCTTATGTTCGGGCCACCTCCTCGCAGCGCTGCGTGCGCGCCGGAGGCAAACACAACGACCTGGAAAACGTCGGTTACACCGCGCGCCACCACACCTTCTTCGAGATGCTGGGAAATTTCAGCTTCGGCGATTATTTCAAGCCCGACGCAATCCGTTACGCCTGGGAGTTTCTGACTCAGACCCTGGCCATTCCCAAGGAAAGACTCTGGGTCACGGTGTATCAAGATGACAGCGAGGCTTACGCCATCTGGGCCAACGATATCGGCGTGGCGAAAGATCGTATCACCCGCATCGGCGATAAGGGTGGCCAGAAGTATCACTCCGACAACTTCTGGGCGATGGGCGACACTGGCCCCTGCGGCCCTTGCACGGAAATCTTCTATGACCACGGCCCGGGAATCCCTGGCGGCCCCCCCGGCACGCCTGAGGAAGACGGCGACCGCTACATCGAGATCTGGAACTTGGTGTTCATGCAGTACAACCGTGACGAGGCGGGTGCCATGCACCCACTGCCGAAGCCCTCGGTCGATACCGGCATGGGCCTGGAACGCATCTCGGCGGTGATGCAGGGCGTGCACTCCAATTACGACATCGACCTATTCCAGATTTTGATCCAGGCTGCCGCTCGTGAAACCGGCGCGCAAGACCTGGGCGACAACTCCCTCAAAGTCATCGCCGACCACATTCGCGCCTGTTCCTTCCTCATCGTCGACGGCGTCATTCCCGGCAACGAAGGGCGCGGCTACGTGCTGCGCCGGATAATCCGCCGCGCCATCCGCCACGGCTATAAGCTCGGCTGCAAGGCCCCATTCTTCCATAAGTTGGTGGCCGATCTGGCCGCCGTCATGGGCGAGGCCTATCCGGAACTGGTCGCCGCTCGAGAACGGGTTACCGGCGTACTGAAGCAGGAAGAAGAACGCTTCGCGGAAACCCTGGAAAACGGCATGGGCGTACTGGAGGTGGCGATGGCCTCCGAAGACAAGATGCTGGATGGCGAAACCGTGTTCAAGCTCTACGATACCTTCGGCTTCCCACTTGACCTCACCGCCGACATCGCCCGTGAACGCGGCATCACAGTCGACTTCGCCGGCTTCGAACACGCCATGCAGATGCAGCGCGAACGAGCTCGCGCCGCTTCCAAGTTCAGCCTGGGCCGCAGCCTGTCATTCGACGGCGAAAAGACTGAATTCGTCGGCTACGACAGCCTGCAACAGGACGCCCGTATCGTCGCCCTCTACAAGGAAGGTAGCCAGGTCAATGAAATCACCTCGGGCGACGAGGCGGTGATCGTGCTCGACCGTACCCCTTTTTATGCCGAATCCGGTGGCCAGGCTGGCGATATTGGCGCGATTTCCAGTGGCCACGGCAGCTTCGTGGTGCAAGACACCCAGAAAATTCAGGCTGAAGTCTTCGGCCACAAAGGCCACCTCGCCACCGGCAAGCTGACCGTGGGCGAAACCATCAACGCCCAGGTCGACAGCGAGGCACGAAGCCGTGCCAGCTATAACCATTCCGCCACCCATCTGATGCACGCCGCGCTGCGCGCGGTGCTGGGCACGCATGTCACCCAGAAAGGCTCCCTGGTGAACGCGGAGCGCACCCGCTTCGACTTCGCGCACCCGCAACCGGTGACGGCCGAGGAAATTCGCCAGATCGAGGAACGGGTCAACGCCGAAATCCGCCGCAACAACCGCGTCGAAACCCGCCTGATGAAACACGAAGAAGCCGTCAACGCTGGCGCCATGGCGCTGTTCGGCGAGAAATATGGCGACGAGGTGCGCGTGGTTGGCATGGGCGAGTTCTCCACTGAGCTGTGCGGCGGCACCCACGTTAAACGCACTGGTGACATTGGCTTGTTCAAGGTCGTTGCCGAAGGCGGCGTGGCCGCCGGTGTGCGCCGCATCGAGGCGGTCACCGGCCCTGGCGCTCTGGCCTACGCGCAAGAACAAGAAGCCACCCTGCGCGATGTCGCCGACCTGCTGCGCGCGCAGCCGCAGGAAATCGCCGCGCGCCTGGCGCAGATTCAGGATCAGGTGAAAACCCTGGAAAAAGAACTGGCGCGCTACAAATCGAAAATGGCCGCGAGCCAAGGCGACGATCTGGCCGCCCAGGCGGTCGAAATTGCCGGCATCAAGGTACTGGCGGCGACCATTGAAGGTGCCGACGCTAAAGCTTTGCGCGAATTGGCCGATAAGTTGCGTGACAAGCTCAAATCCTGTGCCCTGGTACTTGGCAGCGCGGTGGGCGGCAAAGTCGCACTGATCGCGGCGGTCACAGCGGACGCCAGCAGCAAGGTGAAGGCCGGCGAACTGGTTAATTTTGTGGCTGGGCAGGTTGGCGGCAAAGGCGGCGGCAAGCCGGACCTGGCGCAGGCGGGTGGCAGCGAGCCGGAAAACCTGCCCGCGGCGTTGCAAAGTGTCGTCGCCTGGGTGCGAGGCAAACTCAACTAAGGACGGGAAATGTTCGGGTTCTTCAAGCGCAAGAAAAACGACGAGGATCCCCTAAGCGACCTGAAAACGGTCTCCCGCTGGATGCAGAATTTGCCGGCGGGTGATATTTATTCCGCTCAGGAGCAGGTGGTTCAAAGCCTGATTCAGTTCAACCATGCCGGCCTTGGCATGTCGAAGGAACGCCTCCAGGTGCTCATGCACCTCGATGAACAAGCTCGCGACATGCAGTTTTCGCTATGCGGCCAATACCTGCGTAACCCGCGCATGTCCAAGGTCATCGAGTCGCGGCTGTGGACCGCCATCCACGCCTTCTATTGGGAAATCACGCGTGGCTATCACGCCTTCCTGATGGATTTCGTCGCCAATCCCGGTGGCAGCAAGATCCAGGCGGTCGTTCCCACCATCACCGCGCGCGCCCTCAGAGGCTTTGCCGACATCTTCAAATGGCGCTATTTCCGTTACGAAAAAGTCGAAGAGAAACTCTGGCTAAGATTGCACAACCTGTATCGCATCAGCGAATTTGATGGCTTCCAGAACAACCGGTTCAAGCTGTATCCGAGCGATACCAGCTCCTCCAGTTGCACCGAGGAATATGTGCAAGCGTTGCTGCTCTCGCCGCTTGGCGCTGGCAGCCTCACCCCAAAACAAATCGAGATGGTGGACCACTGGTTGGACAACTGGTCCGAGCACACCACGCTTGATGCCAGCTTTGACGCCGAGCGCCATTACTACCTGGTCGACACCAACAAGGGCCAGGGGTTGCGGCATATTCGCGCGGGTGTCAACGAACCCACTTATCGTTACCTTGCCACCGACCAGGTGCTGGAACACCTGCGCCAGATCGAACGCGCGCTCAAGTCCGGAGCCGCTCCAGTCACCCTGGGACTCGGCGAGGAATTCCGCCTACCCGATGGCTACGACCTACTGCAATATGTCGCCAACGAATGGGCTCCCGTTGGTGAGCGTGAGCGGCGCGTCAGCCCACGGCAACCCGTGCAGGGGCGCTGGGAAGTGTTGCGCGACCTATCCAGCATCTGCAACCGCATGAGCCGAGAAAGCGAAATTGCCAGTGGTCCATCCTCGCGGCAAACCCTCTCACCGGACGAAATTCTCGACATCAAGCTCTACGGCTTCGTCACCGAACGCACCAAATCGGCCTATCAGCAGCGCTCCCAGCAACCCCAAGAGATTCCACTGGAACGCTGGCCCCTGCACGACCGCAGCGACACCGGCCTGGGCATCGTGCTGCAGGGCGAAGATAGCGATTGGGTCAAAGTCGGCAAACTGTTGGCCTTGCGCATGGACCCGGGCGACATCTGGCACCTCGCAATCATTCGCCGCTTGACCCGGATCGAAAACAATCAGCGCAAGATCGGCTTGCAGACCCTCAACGGTGTCGCGCAACTGGTGCAACTGCAACAGGAACAGGCGCACGAACTCGGCTATGCGGTCGAGGACGGCAGCTATGGCAATACCGCGCCCAGCATGGGGCTCATCTTTCCCGAACTGGAACAGGGCAACCTCATCATTCTGGAGACGGCGCGCTATGCCCACGGCCGGGTCTTCCAGATGATGCAACAGACCAGCGAGCGTTATATCCGCCTGGAATCGGCGCGCGACAAGGGTGACGGTTGGCTGATGGCCACCTATGCCACGGTCGGATAAATCCACTCTGATCCACTCTGGCCGCGTCCGGGCAGTAATACAGGAGAAACAAGTTTGAATACCCCTATTGAGAGCAAACCCGGGCTGCTCATCGTCGATGACGATCCACTGATCACCGATACCCTCCACTTCGTGCTCTCGCAAGATTTCGAGGTCTACGTCGCGGAATCGCGGCAACAGGTCAAAAGCCTGCTCACCCAACTCCCCTCACCACCGCCTCTGGCCCTGGTCGACCTGGGCCTACCGCCCACCCAGCACAAGCCGGATGAAGGCTTCGCCCTCATCACTGACCTGCTCAACCACTCCAAGAAAATCAAGATTCTGGTGCTATCCGGCCAGAACGATGAAGCCAATGCCCGCCATGCGCGGGCGCTCGGCGCCATCGACTTCATCGGCAAACCCGCCGAACCTGAGCGGATCAAATCCGCCCTGCTCTCCGCCCTGCGTTTCGATCAAGAGGAGGAGGAAGAAAGTGTCGCCGCGCTGGCCACGGAGATGGGCACCATCATCGGCACCAGCTTTGCCGTCGACAAACTGCGTAACCAGATCAAGCTCTATGCCGAGGCGCCTTTCCCGGTACTGATTGAAGGCGAATCCGGCAGCGGCAAGGAACTGGTCGCGAAAAGCCTGCACCAGTGGTCCAAGCGCCACGACAAACCCTATCTGGCGCTCAACTGTGCGGCCATCTCGCCCACGCTGGTGGAACCCACCCTGTTTGGCTATGCCAAAGGCGCCTTCACCGGCGCGATGCAAGCCCATTCCGGCTATTTCGAAGATGCCCGCGACGGCACTCTGTTCCTCGACGAAATTGGTGAATTGCCGCTGGAACTGCAAGCCAAATTGCTGCGTGTGCTGGAAAACGGCGAATTCCAGCGGGTCGGCGAAACCGGCAGCCGCTACTCCAACGCCCGTATCGTCACCGCCACCAACCGCGACCTGCGCCGCGAAGTGCGCGAAAGCCGCTTCCGTGGCGACCTTTACCACCGGCTTTCTGTGTTCTCCGTGCATGTGCCGCCGCTGCGCGACCAGAGCGAAGACAAGATGGCGCTGCTGGAGCATTTCCGCGCCCACTTCGCCCGCGAAGTCGGCGCCGCGCCGTTCAACCTCTCGGCCGACGCGCTGCGCCTGTGGGAGGACTACCACTTTCCCGGCAACGTGCGCGAACTGCGCAACATTGTCATCCGCCTCACCACCAAGTATGCCGGCCGCACCGTCAGCGCGAGTGAACTGGAAGGCGAATTCGACCTCGACGTCGTCACCTCTGGCGGTCTCCCACTGCCCACCGACGCCCATGCTCTGCAGGAATACGCCAAATCGCACCTCAGAAGTTTGCACAACTTCAATCTCGACCAGATCATGAAGCAGTGGGAACAGAGCTATGTCGAGGCCGCCCTCTCCATGACCCACGGCAACCTCTCGCAAGCCGCCAAACTGCTCGGTGTGAACCGCACCACGCTGTACAGCCGCATGCAAACGTATCAAAGCGAATGAATCACTGTAGCGCTGGCGCCTCGCCGGCGAGGCGCCAGCGCTACTCACACCATGGCCCACTTCCCCGAACCGCCCAAGCTGGGTGAATGGCTGACCGCCCAAGGCGTCATCAGCCATGACCAGCTCAAGATCGCGCTGACCGAGCAGGCAGTTAGCGGCATGCCGCTAGGGCGCCAGCTCATCAGCCTGGGCTTCATCAGCGAAGCCATGTTGCGCGACGTGCTGGCGCACAACGCCGGCGAGGCCAGCATCGAACTGTCGCAGGCGGTCGCTGATCCGGAAGCCATTGCCCTGTTGCCTGAGCATCTCGCCCGACGCCATCGCATCCTGCCGCTGGCGGTCGATAGCGACGCCCACATCCTCACCGTGGCGGTGCCGGACCTGTTCAACCTGGTGGCTCAGGACCAGGTGCGCGCGCACCTGGAAGGCCGCTACGACATCCGCCCGGTGCTGGCGGCGGAAGCCCAGATACTCGAACAGCTCGACAAGTTCTATGGCTTCGATCTTTCGGTCGACGGCATCCTCGGCGAAATCGAGACTGGCGAGGTGGATTGGAGCAGTCTGGCACTGGGCGGTGAATACACGCATCCGGTGGTGCGTCTGGTCAACGCCCTGCTCGCCGACGCGGTCAAACGCGGCGCCTCCGATGTGCATTTCGAACCGGAAGCCGCTTTCCTGCGCGTGCGCTACCGTATCGACGGCGTGCTCGAACCCATGCGCAGCCTGCACCGCAAATACTGGCCGGCCATCGCCGTGCGCCTCAAGGTCATCTCCGGCCTCAACATCGCCGAATCGCGCGCCCCCCAGGACGGCCGCCTATCGCTCACCTTGTACGGCCGCGGCATCGACTTCCGCGTCTCCAGCCTGCCGACGCTGCATGGCGAGAACATCGTTCTGCGCGTGCTGGACCGGGAAAAATCCATCATCGCCCTGACCGCGATGGGTCTGCCCGCCGCCACCCTGGCGCGCCTGCAAAAGGCCATCGCCCGCCCGGAGGGCCTGCTCATCGTCAGCGGTCCCACCGGCTCCGGCAAAACCACCACGCTGTACTCCCTGCTGTCGCACCTGAACCGGGAAGAGGTCAACATCATGACCCTGGAGGATCCGGTGGAATATCCGCTGCCGATCATCCGCCAGACTTCCATCACGGAACTGGCCAAGGTCGATTTTGCCGGCGGCGTACGCGCCATCATGCGGCAGGATCCGGACATCATCCTGGTCGGTGAAGTACGTGACCGCGATGCTGCGGAAATGGCCTTCCGCGCCGCCATGACCGGGCATCTGGTGCTGACCACCCTGCACACGCATTCCGCCTTGGGCGTGTTCCCACGCCTGGTGGACATGGGCATCCGCCCGGCCATCCTGGCCGGCAATATCATCGCCATCATCGCGCAACGCCTGGTGCGCCGCCTCTGCCCGCACTGCAAGGAAGGCCTCGCCCCCGACGTGGCGGAACGCGAAGCGCTCGGCGACAACCCGCCCGCGCTGATCTACCGACCCCGCGGCTGCGCCCACTGCGCCAACAAAGGCTACAAGGGGCGCTTCCCATTGATGGAAACGCTGCTCATGGATGAGGTCCTGGACGAAGCCGTCCTGCGCGGCGCCACCCCGCGCGAACTCGCCGCGCTGGCCAGCGAACGCGGCTGGCGCGGCCTGGCCGAGGACGGCCTGGACCGGGTGCGCGGCGGCGACACGTCGCTCGCCGAAATCCGCCGCGTCGTCGACCTGACCCGGCGCTAGCCATGCCCCGCTTCCGTTACCGCGCCGCCAATTCGCAAGGCCACCGCGTCTCCGGCGAACTCACCGCCGCCAACGATATCGACCTCGACCTGAGATTGCGGCGCATGGGCCTGATGCTGGTGCGAGCGCGCCTGGCGCGGCGGCGCGCGCTGTTTCCCGGCCAGCGCATCACCCGGCGCGACCTGATCAGCTTCTGCTTCCACATCCAGCAGATCGCCCGCACCAATGCCTCCCTGCTGGAGGGCCTCAAGGATCTGGTGGCTGGCGCGGACAACACCCGCTTCCGCGACCTGCTGATTCTGATCGTGGACGATCTCGAAGGCGGCAAGTTGCTGTCCGAAGCGCTTGCCGCGCATCCAGACGTATTCGACCGGGTTTTCCTCGCCCTGGTGCGGGCGGCCGAGAAAAGCGACCAGATCGAAACCGTGTTCGCCCGCCTGGAAACCCGCCTGAAACAACAAGACGAACTCCAGACCGAACTCACCCGCCTGCTCATTTACCCCAGCATCACCGCGCTCGCCGTGCTAGCCGCCGGTGGCGTCATGCTGTTCTACCTGACGCCGCGCCTGGCCACCCTGATCGTCAGCCTGAACCTGCCGATGCCGTTCGCCACCCGTTTGCTGATCAGCCTCTCCGAACTGGCCCGACAGCACCTGCCCTGGCTGCTTTCTTTGCTGCTCGTCGCCATGGTGGGGGTGCATCTGGCGGTGCGCCATTCCAGCCCTCTGGCTGAGCGCATGGACGGTTTCCTGTTACGCCTGCCCAGCATCGGCCCGGCTTTGAAGAAACATGCCCTGGCACGGGTTTCCAGCCTGCTCGCGCTGTTGCTGCAATCCGGCGTCGGCCTGCTGGAAGCGCTTAGCGCCGGTGCCGACAGCGCCGGCAACCGGGTCATATCCCGCAAAATCAACGGCGCCGCGCAACAGATCGCCGCCGGCGGCGGGATCAGCGACAGCCTGCGCCGCCAGGATCTGCTGCCGCCCCTGGTGCTGCGCATGGTGCTCACCGGAGAAAACAATGGCGCCCTGCCGGAAGCCCTGGAAAACGTCGCCTGGTTCTACCAGCGCGACGCGCGCGAAACCATCACACGCGCATTGAAGCTGCTGGAACCGGGCCTGGCCGCGCTGCTCGGCCTCCTCCTCGCCCTGCTCTTGCTGGCGGTCTTCCTGCCGGTCTACCAGATCATCGGGGAGCTGCCGCTATGAGGTTTGGCCGCCGCCTGCTGCTTTACCTTTCCGCCGCCGGTGCCAGTTGCGCCCTGCAACGCAACGGACAGTTGTCCGAAGTGCAATATCTGCCCAGCGAGGAAGAAGGCTGGGAAGCCTTCAATGCCCTGCTCAAGGCGCATCCCGACACCGCCGTGGCCATCGCCGTGGATAGCGTCGACGAGCTGTATCGCGGCGAGATACTGCCGCGCGCCTGGGGCCGGGATCGCGCCGAGATGGCCCAGCGACGGCTGCGCCAGGTGGTCCACCAATCGCCCTATCGCGCCGCTCTGCGGCAAGGACGCGAACGCAACGCGGCGACACGCGGCGACCGCTACCTGATCATGGGCCTCAGCAACCCGGAGCAGATCCGCCCCTGGCTGGACATCATGCACCTGCGCGGCACGCCACTGGCCGGCATCTGGCTGCTGCCGGCGCTGAGCGCCAACCTGGTGCGCCGTTTCCACCTGCGAGACCCGCGCCTCCTGCTGGTCTCCGAACAGACCGGCGGCCTGCGCCTGACCTATCTGGAAAGCGGTGAACTGCGTTTCTCCCGCCTGGCGCCGGTGGATGGAAGCCAGCACGAGAACCCGCTGGAAGGCTATGCCGAAGAAATCGAACGCACCCGCCAGGCCCTGGTCGGCCAACGCCTGATCACGCGCGAGGAAAAGATCAAGGTCGTCCTGATCGACCCGCTCAACACCCTCAACGAGCTGCACGGCTTTCTGCTGGAAGCGGCCGGTTTCCAGTGCATCAGCATCAATCGCAGCCGCCTGCTGGAAGCGCTCAAACTGCCACATGCCCTGCTCACCGAGTCGGCCGATGCCCTCTACCTCTCTCTGCTTTCGCGCGCACCCGCCAGCGCCAATCTGAGCACCGCCGAACAGCGCGCCAGCAGCCGTGCCTTCTGGCTGCGGCGCGGTCTATTATTCGCGGCCGCCGCCTGGTTAACGCTCTCCGTGGCGGGCGTCCTGCTGCTGCTAGGCGATACCTGGCGCCTGGGCGTGCAAAGCAATGCGCTACAAGCTCAGGCGATGGCCGACCGGGCACGGGAAACAGAGTTGCTCGCCGCGGCCGGCGGCGTCAGTCAGATCAGGCGGCGCCTGGCCGCGGTCGCGGCCTGGAACACCGTGCGCCCGCGCGACCGCCAACCCGCCGCCCTGCTGGACGCCGCCCTTGCCGCCGGTGACAGCATCGGCGGCATCCAGCTCACCCGCCTCACCTGGCGCAACAACGGCAATAGTGAAGCAACCAGCCTCTCCATCGAAGGCGATCTTCCGGCCTTCAGTGGCGACTATCGCGCCGCTCACGCCCGCATCGCCGCCCTTGCCCTGCGACTGGGCGAGAAACTGCCCAACTATCGGGTGGCGGTGGCTGCCTGGCCCCTGAACGCGCAATCCGGCGAAGAACTGGAGGGCGCTATCGGCGGCGGCATTGACGCCCATTTCCAACTTCGGGTAAGCGTGAAACCATGAACCTTCTGCCCGCCCCTCTGCGCCTGCCCGCCATCGGGTTCGCGGCCGCCCTGGTGCTGGGCAGTAGCGTGTTCTATCTGGCGCTCGACGCGCGGATGGCGAGCAAAACTCGGCAACTCGCCGCCCAGACAGCGGCCGACCTGGCTGCGCGCGACCTGCGCCAGACCCCACAACGCCTGGCACAGGACCGCGCCCAGTCAGCCACCCATGCCCACCTTCGCGCCGCCGGCTTCCTCGGCGAGGAAGACCGCCTCGACTGGCTGAGCAACCTCGCGCGCCTGCACGATACCCTGGATTTGCAACAAGTATCCTGGCGCCTGGCGCCACGCGCGGCCTCCCCGCTTAGTCCCGGCCTCTACAGCAGCGGCATGGTGATCGCGATCGCCCCCGGCGATGCGCGCCGCCTGGAGCAATTCCTGGAACAACTGCGCGTCCACGCCCACGGCCACTTCACCGTACGCGATTGCACCCTGCTCCCGGATAGCGGCGGCCGGTCGACAAGCTGCACCCTGGACTGGTGGACCTGGAATGGCCAATAGCGGCAAAGGTTTCACCCTGGTCGAACTGGCCATCGTCCTGTTCGTCATCACGCTACTTCTGGGAGGCATGCTCACCCCACTTTCCCAGCAGATCGCCGAGCGCCAGAACAGCGATACCCGGCATACCCTGGATGCCGCCCGCACCGCCCTGGCCGGATACGCCCTGAGCCATCGTGACAGCAGCGGCAAGCCGTACCTGCCGTGCCCGGATCGACACGGCGGCATCGGCGCTGGGGATGGAGAAGAAGACCGCCTGGCCGACGGCCGCTGCGCCGTCGTGGTCGGCGGCCTGCCCTGGCACAGCCTCGGCGTGGCCGAAGTCGATGCCTGGGGCAACCGCCTGGATTACGCGGTCTCGCCCGACTATGCCGACGCCAGCCACGGCATCGTCCACAACCCGGTGCCCGCCACCCAGGTCAGCCTCTGTCAGGAAAAAACCTGCACCCAGCCACTGGCCGCCGCCGCTGTCGTCCTCTCGCACGGCCGCAATGGTTTTGGCGCCCACAATGCGGTCGGTAAAACCAATCTCGTCCCGATCTCAGCCGACGAGCGCGCCAACACCGACAGCACGCCGCGCTTCATCATGCACCCCCCCACCGCCGCCGACCGCGCCGACGGTGAATTCGACGACCTCGCCATCTGGCTCTCCCCCGCCTGGCTACTCGGGCGGCTGTGCGACCCGGCCAGCGATTGCGCGGCGCCGTAACGGCGATCGGCTTACCTGGTCACAGCGATCCACGCTCCACACCGTCATGGTGCTCGCGCAGATGATTCCGGGCGTGTTCGTAAATGCGCTCCAGGTCAGCGGGGGAAATATCGACATAAGCCTCCATGGAACGCAGCGCCGCCAGCAGGTCTTCCTCGCGAAACACCGGTTTGACAGGCATCAGCGAGGATGGCGCGAAAGCCAGTGGGTAGCGCCTCCCCGGCAGAAGATTGTTGAAGAGCATCGCGATCGCCACCAGGAGCAGCGCATTGAGCAAAACCACACCGACGAACCCCAGCCCCTCAGCCTGTAGGGCCGCGCCGCCCAGGATGGGCAGCAAAGCGGTACCGCCGCCCGGCGCGTGCAGGCAGCGCAAGGGAATCTGGAGCAATACGGTCAGGGCCATGGCCAACATGCAGGCCAACACCGGGTTGGGGATCAGCGCGGCCGCGAGCAGCCCCGACAAAGCGCCAACCAGATGTCCACCGACGATGGCCCAGGGCTGTGACAACGGACTGTGGTGGACGACGAGAGCGAGGAGGGTTGACGCCCCCATGGAAGCTGCCAGAAAAATCCGGTAATCGCCCGGCAACAGGCTGTGGCTGACCCAGGCGTTGAGGGAGATGGCGATGCCGGCGGCCAAGGCGCTGAACAGCATTTCGCGCCAGGACAGTGACGACTGTTGTGGGAACAGCCGTTGCAGCAGCGTCATGCGTTCCCCCTCCGCATCACGCCACCCGCGTCGGCGGCGCCACCGCCCCGGCACAGAGGCGTGTCCAGATACCTGGGCGCGGGAATGCGCAGGGTCTGATAAAGGCGCTTGAGTTTCTGCCGGTAAACGCGGTCGAAGCTCGCCACCGCGTCGGCCGGGTTGTAGTCGCCGAACCACCAGAACCAGTCCGAGCTTTCGCAGGACTTGAGCAGGGCTTCGGCGGTTTCCGCCTCATCCTCGGGCACCATCTCCACGGCGGCGTCATAAGCGTGTTTTGCCGCGCACAACCAATCCCAGGCGCGATTTTTGGCGGGATCCCCGATCCAGGTGGTGAAGTCACCATAGACCCAGCTACCCGCGGCGAGGTGCGGCAGTTCCCGCGGTGACTCCGGATGCAGTTCCAGATATTCGCTGAAGGTGGTGGGGCGGATGGAAACGTGCTCGGACAACTCGGCGAAGAGGTCATGGAGGAAGTAGAAGCCGTTGTAGGGGTAATACTCCCAGGCGTTTTCGCCATCCATGATGATGCTGACGACCGGGTTCGGGCCGGGCGCCTGGCGGCGCAGTTCATCGAGGCTGTGCAGCAAATGGCGCACGGCGTCGGAACCATGCCAGCCTTTGTATTCGAAACCGATCAGGTCGGACAGATGATCGTCGCGGAAGTAAAGAACGGTGTCGCTACCGGGTAAACGGTAAGGCATGGTGATCCACGACGGCTTGTATTCCAGGTCGCGGCCGGCTTTTACCAGGCTATGCCGCAGCACCCCCTCGCCGCTGGCGGCCCAGGCCAGGCCGGCCCGCGAGAACAGGTGAATGGCGGCCTCGGAAACAGCACCCTCGGCGGGCCAGAAACCGGCCGGCGGCTTCCCGAAATGCGCTTCATGGCTGGCCACGGCGGCCTCGATATGCGCCACCGCGCGTGCCTCGCCCTCGGGATAGGCCGGGCAGGCAGGCAAGGGCAAATCGGGGCGAACTTCGTGGGCGGCCTTGAAATCGAGCAGGAGTGGCAGCAGCGGATGGCTGTGCGGCGTGCTCGACAGCTCGATCTGGCCACGTTCCGCCAGAAACCGGTAGCGCGGGAGGAGGCCGCTGATGACTTCGCCATAAAGATCGAACACGGCACGCCGCTCGACCAGCGTGAAACCTTCACCGCGCGCCATCAGGGCAAGCAGATCGGGACGCGCGCGGCGAACGGTCTCGCCGCTCCAGGCCAGGTGATACCAGGTCACCAGGTCGGCGAGATACTGCCCGGAAAGATAAGCCAGCCCGGCCGCGCCGCTCTCTTCCACCGTCTTCCACAAGGTGTAGAGGCGCCGGTAGGCCGGAAACGGCTCCAGCATGGTGGGGTGGTTGAGCTTGAAACACTGCTCAACCAGATGCCGCCGCGCATCCAGGTCCAGCGCGGCGAGGTCGGGCTCGATCAGATCGGCTAGCAGCGGGTCGCGCAGCACCCCGGTAGCAAACTGCGTGTCATAGTCGTCGAGCTGCTCCAACAGGGTAGGCACGAAATTGACCACACAACGCAGGTTGGGCGCCGCTTCCAGATGCGCCGCCATGTCCGCGTAATCTTTCAGCGCATGTAGATAGGTCCAGGGCAGTTGATAACGGCCATCGGCATCGCGGTAGTCGGGCTGGTGAAAGTGCCAGCAGAAGATGAGGTTCAACAAGAGGCCAGTCCCAGGTTCAGGTAACGAGCCGGAGAGTGTCACGGCTTGGCGAAAAATCGCAACTCGAAAACTTTTTGTAACCCTACCGGCACCTGATTAGCGAAGTGGCAAAGAAACACCGTGGGGTGCGCCATGCGCACCATTTACGTCTTCACGTTACAGGGTGCGCACGGTGCCTCATACGGAATCAATGGGTTGCATGATTTTTCTTGAGCGAGGCTCTACTCTCGCCCTTTTTTGGCGGCCCCTGAGCCCAGCAACGCGGAAGTCGGGCGCGTGGTGTGGCGGCTGGGTGCCGGTCCCGCGCCGGGTGAGCGCGCTGGCTTGCCGGGCTGACCCGCGCTGTGCCCGGTTGCCGCCGGTTTGCGTGGCGCCCCGGAACGGTTGTTGTGTTGTCCACCCCGATTCGGCCCGCCGCGCCCGCCGGCCGGTCGTGGCGGGCGGCGGTCATCCAGCCCCTCATGCGGGGCCGCCGCTTCCGGCATCACGAAGCCTTCCACCACCACCCGCGCGATGGCACGTTTGATCAGGCGCTCGATGTCTTTCAGATAGCCGAGTTCCTCGTTATCCACCAGCGACACCGCGGCCCCAGTGATCCCGGCGCGGCCGGTGCGGCCGATGCGGTGTACGTAATCTTCCGGCACATTGGGCAGTTCAAAATTCACCACCTGCGGCAACTGGTCGATGTCGATGCCGCGCGCGGCGATGTCGGTCGCCACCAACACCTGCAAGGTGCCGTCCTTGAATTGAGCGAGTGCGCGGGTGCGCGCGGCCTGGCTCTTGTTGCCGTGGATCGCCGCCGCCGGAATCTTGTCTTTGAGCAGCTTCTCAGCCAGCTTGTTGGCGCCGTGCTTGGTGCGGGTGAACACCAGCACCTGCTGCCAGTTGTGATGCCGGATCAGGTGCGAGAGAAACTCTTTCTTGTGTGCCTGCGGCACCAGATGCACCGACTGCTCAACCAGTTCCGAGGGGGTATTGCGGTGGGCGACTTCGACGCAGCCGGGGTTATTCAGCAGGGTGTTGGCGAGGATGCGGATTTCATCGGAGAAGGTCGCCGAGAACAGCAGGGTCTGGCGCTGTTTCGGGATCAGCGCGATCACCTTGCGGATGTCGCGGATGAAACCCATGTCGAGCATACGGTCAGCCTCGTCGAGCACCAGGATTTCGATGCCGGACAGATCCACGGTCTTCTGGCCGACGTGGTCGAGCAGGCGACCGGGGGTGGCTACCAGAATATCCACGCGGCCGCGCAAGGCCTTGTACTGCGGATTGATGTTGACGCCGCCAAACATGACCATCGACACCAGGGGGAAATGCTTGCCGTAGGTCCGCACCGACTCCTCCACCTGCGCCGCCAGCTCGCGGGTGGGCACCAGAATCAGACAACGTGGGCGGCCGGGCTTCGGGCTGAGGGGCTTTGCCATCAGCCGATGCAGGATCGGCAGGACGAAACCAGCGGTCTTGCCGGTGCCAGTCTGCGCCGCGGCCAGCAGATCGCCACCCGCCAGCACCAGGGGAATGGCCTGCGCCTGGATCGGTGTCGGCGTGCTGTAACCGGCCTCCTGAACAGCGCGCAGCAAGGGGGCGGCCAGCCCCAGGTCGGCGAATGCCGGGCCGGAAGAAATAAGGGAAGAAGACATGAACTACTCCTGCGACGGCCTACCGCTCAAAGGCGGCACCAATCGAGGCAGACGAAATGGGGAGGGGGTGAAAAAGAAAACGCGCGCCGATTGGTTGGGCACGCGAGTGGCGCGGATTATACGGGGCAAACCGCGGCCTTTGTGAGATTCAGGCCTGCGCGGACGGCCGTGTCAGGTCATATCCCCGCCATCCGCCCGATAAACGCACACCTGCTCACGGCCACTGCGTTTGGCGGCGTAACAGGCGCCATCCACCGCACTCATGAGTTTGTCCGCATCGGCCCAGTCCTGATCCAGGCTGGCCAGGCCGATGCTGACGCCAACCTGGTAGTCGCGCCCGGCACAATGGAAGCGATGGCCGCTGATGCCACGGCAAAGCGCCCAGGCGCGTGGCTCGGCGCTGGCGGGATCGGCATCCGCCAGCAAGATGGCGAATTCATCGCCCCCCAGGCGAGCGAAACAGTCCTGATCGCTCAAGGAGGATTGCACCAGGGCGGCGAACTGGCGCAGCAATTCGTCGCCGGCGAGATGGCCGCCGGCATCGTTGACTTCTTTGAAACGGTCGAGGTCGAGATAAAGCATGACGTGGTGATGGCCTGCTCGCGCTTCTTCCAGCGCACCGTGCAGCACGGCATCGAAACCGGGCCGGTTGAGCAGGCCGGTGAGGGGGTCGTGGTTCGCCCGCCAGGCCAGTTCTTCGGTAGCGGCACGGATTTTTTCCTGCAAGTGTTGCTGGGAGGCCTGGAGTTCGGCCGCCATTCGGTTGATACCCTGCTCCAGGACAACAAATTCGCCACCGGCATCGACATCCACGCGCGCATCCAGATCGCCGGCGGCGATCTGTTCGATCGCCTGGGTGAGGCGGCTGATCGGACCCACGATGGCGCGGCCCAGGCGCCAGGCGAGCAAGCCCGCCAGGGCCAGGCCAAGCGCGGTGAAGGCCAGGCTGGTGAACAGCACCTGACGTTGCCGGGCAACGGTTTCCCGACGCGGGATTTCCAGGGCGACGAAGCCGAGCAAGGTGCCGGCCTCTCTCGCCGCCGGGCCATAGTCCAGATCCATTGCCACCTGCACCACGGGCGCGGCCACCAGCAGACGCTCGCCGTCACTGGCAAGGATCTGTGCCTGGCTTGAGTGCCATTGCGGCTTGAAGCGCGGCTGCCCGAGGCGCAGAAGCTCGCTGCCGCTGGCATCAACGATGGTGATCGCGCTGACGCCAGCACTGCTCAGAGAGCGGCGCGCCTGGCGCAGCAGGGCATCGCGTTCCCCCACGAACAGGCCGTATTCACAGGCCTGGGCCAACTGGCGAGCGACGGCCAGGGCGCGCTCTTCCAGCGCCTGTTCGAGGTCGTCCTGGCGCGCCTGAATCGAATACCAGGACAGCCCCAGTGCCACCAACGCCAGCGGCAACAACGCGAGCAGGAGCACGCGGGCGCGGATGCCGTGGTTATTCATCAACCGCGCCCAGTTTGCGCCGCGCCTCGCCCAGGTCGGGCAGGATCACGCCCAGGGAACGGGCGACGTGGCTGTTGAAGGCGATGGAAAAATCATCGGCATGCTGCGCGGCGGGGAGATCGCCGCTCTCGGGCTTCCAGCGGGAAGCCATCCGCGCGCCCTGGCGGCCGATCTGCGCCGGTGAGGAATACACCACCGCCACCGCGCCGGCTTTCGCTAAACCCTGCGAGAAGCCCACGACCGGAACCCGGTACCGGTAGGTGGTCAACAACACGTTTTGAGCATTACCAGCATGGAAGGCGACGGAATCCGGCAGCAACAACAACACGTCGGCTTCGGGCAGCACGCCACGCAATGCCGGCGCGACCTGTTCCGGGCGCGCCACCCATTCCAGGTTCAGGCTCAGATGGCGGCGCGCGGCTTCCTGCTGGAACCCTTTCACGGCCTCGGCATTTTCCGCGGACACCACCAGGCCGACCCGGCTGGCCCGCGGGAAAACCACCTCCACCAGGCTCAGGGTGCGGCTGACGGGCTGGTCGATGTGGACGTGAGAGACCTTACGGCGCGGCAAATTGGCGGGCCAAACGAGTCTTTCAGCGGAAACATGCGGGATCATCAGGGTGAGCACCGCGGCCTGGCCGCCATGGTGTTCAGCGACCGCGCGCGCGGCTTTCAGGCCGATTGGCACGATCAGGTTGTTCTCGCTGGTGAGGGCGCGAATCTGCCGGTTATCCAGCTCCGCCAGGGTCCAGAACTTGACTGGGCGCCGTGCCGCGAACGCCGCGCGGAAGGCGTCAGCCGCCTCGCGGTAGGCGCCGCCCGCCTCGCTCGCCAGCAGATGCACCACCCCGTCCGCCCAGACTGGCGTGAAAGCCAACCAGGTGAGCAGGACGAGGAGCGCTCTGAGCATAGTGAAACGCCGCCGCATCAGCCTGGCCGGGCTTCAGAATTCCATCTGAAACTGGATGTAGCCCTGTCTGGACACGCGTTTTTCCGGTTGGGAGTCATATTCGTAATCGGCGCCATCGGCATGTTGCAGAACGTAAGCCAGCCGGGCCTGGTTACCCTCCAGTTTGAATTCTTTGGCGATACGCACATCGGTGCGGCGGTAGTTGGGAGGGGTGTTGTTGTCGTAAGACCTGAAGGCATCGCTGCGATAGTGGCCCACGCTGACATCCACCCCTGGCGAGAAGCGATGTGATAGGAGCACCCCGCTGACCTGCTTGGGAAAGTATTGGGGTGACGCATGCGAGCTGTCGATATGCAATTGGGCGTAGTTCAGCACCACGAAAGAGTGAGGCGCGATACGCCAGCGTAGTTGCCCATCCATGCCGTGGTGCGTGCTATCGGCGATGTTCGCCATGGAGTTCTTCCCTTTCGGGATATCGATCAGGCCGCGCAGGCTGTCCCGGTAGATGCGCGCATCGAGTGTGAGCCCGTATTCCGGCCAGGTGCCCAGATAACCGATTTCGCGCGAGAGGTTGCTTTCCGGGTGAATCGAGGGGTTCGAGGTGAGCCTTTGGAAGTCAAAAAACGCCCCGTTCGTCATGGGCAGGTGATACCGCCAATCGGCATTCATTTCCGCTTCCACCGGGTCGCGATAGGCGCGGGAAGCGCCGATGCGCACGCTGTGGCGCGTATTCGGCTGCCAGGTCAAGGCGATCCGGGGGGACAGATGATTTCCGGCCAGATCATGGTTCTCCCACATGGCCCCGGTATTGAGCAGCCATTGCCGCGCCAGGCGCCACTCGGCATGGGCGAACGCGCCCCAGCTCCAGACCACCAGATCATCGCCGCGGCCGAAGTAATGCGGTGAGTTGACGGCATCGCGGCGGCCATAGCCGCCCAGCGTCATGCGCAGACCATCGCCGAGCGAGCGATTCCATTGCGCCTCGCCATGCCAGCGCTCGGCTTTCAAATCACGGGCATAAGTAGCCGCCTGGAGAAAGACCCCGGGGAAAACCGGAATGGTGGAATCCACCGGCACGGTTTCCTGGCTGAGCTGATAGTTGTGATAAGCCTTGGCCAGCCACTCCCCGCCCTCGCCCAAATCGCGGCGATAGTCCAGTTGTTGAAAGTGGCTGTTGATGCGCTCGTCATGCGGCTGCGATAGCGGATTAGCGAGGCTGCCCGCGGCGCGAACGCCACCCACATACCCCATCTGCGCGCTCAGGCCTTGCCCAGGGCCGAGATCAAAATCGCCGTAATAGTTGAGCAGGGGCGCGTGCATGCCGTCGTTGAGTCCATCAAATCCCTGGTCCTGCCGCCAACCCAGGCTAACGCGGTGCTGATGGGCTTCGCCACCGGCCCAGCGGAACAGGGATTCCTGATGCTCATTGGCGCCCAGGGTCACAGATAGCGCGCGCCCCGCCACCTCGGTCGGATGGCGAGTAATGATATTGATGACGCCAGTCAGGGCATTGGCGCCGTAGCTGGCGGCGTCGGGACCGCGCACCACTTCGATGCGGTCGATGTCGGCGATGGCCAGCGGCAGGTTGTCCCAGCGCACGCCGCCGAGCGAGGGCAGATAGATGGAGCGGCCGTCCACTAATACCTGCATATGGCGGGCATATTCTGAGGAAATGGCATTCGCCACGGAAAAGTTGAACCCATTCATCTGGCCGACATAGAACCCCGGCACCAGGCGGAACAGATCGGCCAGATTCATGAAGCCGGACGCTTCGATCATGGCGCGGTCGATCACGCTGATGGCGTTAGGGGCATCCTGGGTCGGCTGCGCCAGGCGGCTGGCGGTCAGCACCACGGGCAATTCGCCAAGAAAATCGGCCTCGCTCAACTCTTTGGCGACGCAAGGTTCAGCCAGCAAGAGCGCAATCAGGAGGGGATTGATAGCCCTCACCATGCCGGCGCTTCCCCACATTCCTCGGCCATGCCGGCCAGGTAGGCCCCATGCGCCGCGCGTTCCTTGGCATCCGCGCGCAACACCCTGAGCGCGCCACGCCGCACCAGGATGGCGGCCTGGGTCTCGGCTGGCGTGGCGACATCGATGCCCAGGCTTTCCTGGCCGCGCGTCATCGCCAGATACACTTCAGCCAACAATTGCGCGTCGAGCAAAGCGCCATGGAAGGCGCGCCCGGAGTTGTCGATCTCGTAACGCCGGCACAGCGCATCCAGGTTGTTCTTCTGGCCGGGGTGCAGTTGCTTGGCCAGCTTAAGGGTATCCAGCACCGTGCAGTAACGCTTGACCGGCCCCTGTTCCAGTTTCGCCAATTCGGCATTGAGGAAGCCCACGTCGAACGGCGCATTGTGGATAACCAGCTCGGCCTCTTGCACAAATTCCAGAAACTCCCGCGCGATGTCGGCGAAGCGCGGCTTGTCGGCCAGGAATTCGTTGGTCAAGCCATGCACCTGCACCGCCCCGGCGTCGATTTCACGCTCCGGGTTGAGATAGACATGGTAGGTGGCGCCGGTCGCTTGCCGGTTGGCGATTTCCAGGGCGCCAATCTCGATCACCCGATGCCCCAGCGCCGGGTCCAGACCCGTGGTTTCGGTATCCAGCACGATCTGCCGCATCAGTTCTTCCCCTTCAAGGCAAGCCGCACACCTTCATTGGCCAAGGCATCGGCGCGTTCGTTTTCCGGGTGCCCGGCGTGGCCCTTCACCCAGCGCCATTCGACCCGGTGGAGTGCCGCCTGCTCGGCCAGTTCGCGCCATAAATCCTGGTTCTTCACCGCGCCGCCGGCGGCGGTCTTCCAACCGCGCCGTATCCAGTTGGGCAGCCATTCCGAGATACCCTGCTGGACATATTTCGAATCGGTATGCACGCGCACCCGGCAGGCGCGATTGAGCGCCTTCAGCCCTTCAATCACCGCTTGCAGTTCCATGCGGTTGTTGGTGGTTGCCCGCGCTCCGCCGCACAGCGCCTTCTCCACCTCGCCAAAACGCAGCAACACGCCCCAGCCACCAACCCCCGGATTGCCCTTGCAGGCGCCGTCGGAAAACATCTCCACAATTTTCTCATCAGCCATGTTTATTCAACGAGTTACGGGTAGAACTGACCCAATTCGGGCGTGGCAACCATTGCCCTTCCCACTTGGGCGCGATCAGACGCATACCGTGCACACGCTTCACGGCATGCAGCAGATAAACGCCGCCCCCCAGCGCCCACCAGCGGTCTCCCGCGGCTTCCAGAAATGCAAAACGTTCGATCCAGGCGGCGCGCGCCAACGGCGGTGCATAACAGGCCATGCGCCCGCCCACCAGATCGAAGCCGAGCAGGGCCAGCCAATCCTTGAGGCGGGTGAGGTGGATGAAATGCCCGCGCCAGGGCCAATCGGTCGCATGGCGGTTAAGCGTTCGCCGCAAGCCCCACAAGCTCAGGGGATTGAAGCCGGCGATCAGCAGGCGGCCTTCCGGGCGCAGCACCCGTTCCGCCTCGCGCAGAACCTGGTGCGGCTGCGCGGAAAACTCCAGCAAATGCGGCAAGGCCAGCAAATCCAGGCTCTGGCCGGCGATTGGCAACTGCTCTGGAAGACAGCGTACTTCACCTTGGTATTCGCCCTCCTCCAACCCGCCGCAAAAGCGGTGCGGCATACGATTGGCGCGCAGGCATTCCACCCCGCAATGGCCCACCTGCATGGCGTTGAAGCCGAACAGGTCGGCGCTGACGGCATCGAACCAGGCCTGTTCCCGCGCCAGCACATATTGGCCTAACTCGCTATCGAACCACGTAAGCACTATTTGACGTCCTGGAAAACCTGTCGGGACAATGCCCGCATGAAAGTAACCGCCATCCCCGCGTTCCGCGACAATTATGTGTGGGCCATCCACGACGACCGTTCGGCCATCCTGGTCGATCCGGGTGAGGCCGCGCCGATTTTAGCTTGGCTTGAGACGCAACAACTCCACCCTGTCGCCATTCTGGTTACCCATCACCATGCCGATCATGTCGGTGGCATCCGGGAAATCACCGCGCGCCAGGCCATTCCCGTGTATGCCCCGGGCAATGAGGCCATTTTCGGCCGGACGCATCCGCTGCTGGGCGGGGAAACGGTGGTGATTGCCGAGCTCGGCCTGGCTTTCCAGGTCCTCGCCACCCCCGGCCATACGCTCGGCCACCTTGGCTATTTCGGCCACGGCGCCCTGTTTTGTGGCGACACCCTGTTCTCCTGCGGCTGCGGCCGCCTGTTCGAAGGGACCCCGGCACAAATGCACGCCTCGCTTAGCCGGATCAAGGCGCTGCCGGCCGACACCCTGATCTACTGCGCGCACGAATACACCCGTGCCAATCTCGACTTCGCTCTGGCGGTGGAGCCGGATAATCCCGCCCTGCACAAACGTCTGGAGGAAGTGCGCGAGCTGCGCGGCCAGGGCAAGCCGACCTTGCCGGTCAGCCTGAGCACGGAACTCGCCTGCAACCCCTTTTTGCGCTGCGACGAACCCAGCGTCGCTGCCGCGGCGGCGCGACATGCCAATCACCCGATCCAGCCAGGCCTGGCAACCTTTGCCACGCTGCGCGCCTGGAAAGACGAGTGCTGAGGCCGCGCGCCCCTATGCCTTTTGTAATAAGAACAGACACTTGCATTGAGCCATCGCGCCTGAACCGGTAAGATGCGGGTTCTTTCAAGGTCTTGCGAATCATGCCGATATCGGCCGGATGCCTTGCCACGTGTATTGCCACATGACCCGTACCCGCCTCGCCCTATGTCTTGCCTCATGACCCCAAGCCGACGTTTTTTCGCCTCCCTTCTCCTTGCCACGGGCCTCGCCACAGCCGTCACGCCGACCCTGGCCGACAGCGGAAGTACGGTCCCCGCGCTAAAAATAAGCTATGCCCTGGCCGAACCCGCCTCTGACCAGATCCAGGCGGAAGCACAAGTTGACCTTTGGGCACGCATCCGCTCCGGCTTCCGCCTTACCGAGTCCGATCCGGCACTCACGCGCGTGCATGAGGAATGGTTCAGCAAACACCCCGCCTATCTCGAACGGGGCATCGAGCGTAGCCGTCTCTACCTCTATTTCATTGCTGAAGAAGTAGAAAAGCGTGGGATGCCGATGGAAATCGCCCTCCTGCCCATGATCGAGTCGGCCTACAACCCATTGGCACTCTCACCGATGAAAGCCTCGGGCATCTGGCAGTTCATCCCCGCCACCGGCAAGGTCTATGGCCTCAAACAGAACGCCTGGTATGACGGCCGTCGCGACGTCATCACCGCCACCCGTGCCGCGCTCGATTACCTGCAGAAGCTCCATGGCATGTTCGGTGACTGGGAATTGGCGCTGGCTGCCTACAACTGCGGCGAAGGCTGCGTGGCGCGCGCGCAATCGCGCCAGCAAGGCAAAACGGTCGGCTATGCCCGCCTCAAACTGCCCACGGAAACGCGCCACTACGTGCCCAAACTGATCGCAATGCGCAACATCGTGCTCGACCCCAAGCGTTTCGGCTTCAACCTGGAAGACATGGCGAACGAACCCTATTTCATGCAGGTGACGCTGAGCCAACCGATGGCGGCAAACCAGGCCGCACGCCTGGCTGATATGAACCTGGACGAATTTCTCTCCCTCAATCCCGGCTTCCAGCACCGCGTGATCTACACCGATACGCACAACGTATTGCTGCTCCCAACCGAACGGGTCGAGACCTTCCAATTCAACCTGCACCGTCA
The DNA here is from genome assembly GCA_002784045.1 of Hydrogenophilales bacterium CG_4_10_14_3_um_filter_63_21. Lineage (GTDB taxonomy): Bacteria > Pseudomonadota > Gammaproteobacteria > Burkholderiales > Thiobacillaceae > PFJX01. The sequence continues at coordinate 9,740 of PFJX01000120.1, read as the reverse complement.
GGGCGTGGACCAGCTCAGCCTGCGCCCCTACCTGGCGCACCGGGGGGAAAGCGCGAGCAAGATCGCCAGCCAGTTCGGTGTGACCCTGGGATGGCTGAAGGAACACAACCCGGTAAAGTTATTCAAAGGCAAGGTTGCCCAGGCGCAGTCTCTGCTCGTCCCCGCGGTTGCAGCCACGGCGGGCAAACGGAAAATCCAGTCCGTGTCCAAAGACAAGCGACCGAGCATGCGCACCCACACCGTGCGCCGTGGCGATACCCTGGACCGGGTCGCCAAGCTCTACAAGGTACGCATTGCCGACATCCGCCGCTGGAACGAGTCCGTTGAACCGCTCCAGCCCGGGGCCATTCTGGCCATCCCTTTTTCCGGCTGATGGCCGGATAAATCCCTGGAAAACTCTGAAGTCTGGCTCAGCCAGAAGTTGGCCGTGCGTTGCCGTGACGAGAAATCTATCGCGGCGATGTGCTTGGTCAAGGCAATACCCCGGCTACTCCAGGCGTAGCGCCCTGAGCGGCGGTTCTTCCAATAGATCGCGGGTTGCCAGCCAACCGGCGAGCAGCACCAGAACCATGCCGCCAGCAAGCCCGAACAGCCAGACCCAGGGGTCGGGGCTGTGCGGCAGATCGAACACCTGATTGGCGAGCACCCAGGCCAGCACGCTGGCGGCGCCCGCCGCGACCAGGCCGGCGAGTAGGCCGAGAAGGGCGAATTCACTGGCCAGAGCCGCCCGCAAGGTGCGTTTCGAGGCGCCCAGGGCGCGCCAGAGGCCGATTTCCCGGGCGCGTTCACTACGCCGCGAGTAGATCGCGGCAAGCATGACCAGCACCCCCACCCCGAGGCTGAACAGGAACACCAGTTGCACCGCCTGGCTGACTCGGTCGGTCAGCGCGCGTAGTTCGTTGATGACCTGGGCGACGTCGATCACGGTCAGGCCGGGAAAGGCGGCAATGAGGCCAGCAAGCTCGGCGCCACTTCGTGGCGGCAGATGGAAGCTGGTGATGTAGCTTTTTGGCAGGGCATCGAGCGCGCCACGAGGGGTGGCGACGAAGAAGTTCACCCGAAAGGAATCCCATTTCACCTTGCGCAGGCTGATTACCCGACCAGAGAGCGGCAGGCCACCCACATCGAAGTCGAGCAAGTCGCCAAGGTGGATATTCAGGATATCGGCGAGGCCGGCCTCGACGGTAAAGCCGGTGGTTTGCCCCGGCCGCCACCAGTGGCCGGCCGCCAGTTCGTTGTCGGGGGGCAGTTCGGCGAGTTCAGAGAGGTTGAATTCGCGTTCCGCCAAGGTGCGCGCGCGGCCTTCCGGGTAGTCACTGGGGCGAACCGGGTGCCCCGCGATAGCGCCGAGACGGGCGCGGATCATGGGGTAGAGCCTCGCGCCACGGACGCCGTTGCGCTCCAGCCAGGCCCGCACCGGCGCCACCTGTTCCGGCTGGATGTTGATGACAAAACGGTTAGGCGCGCCGGCCGGCACCTGATCGCGCCAGGCATCGAGAAGATCGCCGCGCACCAGGGTCAGCAGCAGCAGGGCGAGCAGCCCCAAACTCAGCGCCATGGCCTGGAGCGTGGTTTCCCAACCGCGCTGGCGCAGGCCAATCAGGCCAAGGCGGAGGCCGATGAGGTTATTTCCTCGCAAGTGCCGCGCCAGCCGGGAAAGCGGCCACAGCATCGCCTGGATCGACGCCGCCGCGAGCGCCATCACCACCAACACGCCACCGCTGGCAATCAGGGCCAGACGGACTTCCCCGGCCTGCCAGAAGATCAGCCCGGCGACCAGCAGCAGGCCGGCCAGATGGGCCAGGACCGCGCCGCTCCGGGGTGGATCAAGCTCACGACGCAGCACCCGCAACGTGAGCACCCGTGCCAGGCGCAGCATCGGCGGCAGGGCAAAGGCCAGGATCAAGGCCACCCCGGCCAGCAGGCCCAACCCAAACGGTTGCCAGGAGGCCGCCGGCAATCCCAGGCGCAACACCTCGCCGAGCAGATTCGCCAGCGCCAGTTGCGTGATCCAGCCAAGCGCCGCGCCGAGCAGCCCGGCCGCCAGGCCCAGGCCGGCCAGTTGCAAAAAATAAAGGCCAAGCAGGCGACGCTGGCTGGCGCCGAAGCAGCGCATCAGGGCGTACTGGTCGAAATGCCGTTGCACATAGCGGCGCAGCGCCAGGTGCGTGGCGGCGGCGGCAAGCACCACGGTAAGCACGGCAGCCAGGCCCAAATAGCGTTGCGCCTTGTCGAGAATCTGCCGCAGTTCCGGCCGGGCATCACGCACGTCTTCCAGTTTCTCGCCGCGGCTCATGCGCGGCTCGCACCAAGCCTGGTAAGCGGCCACGGCGTCGATGGTTCCCGCCAGCAGAAGGCGATAGCTGACACGGCTGCCTTCCCGTACCAGGCCGGTTTTTTCCAGATCGGCCGCGGCGAGGAGCACACGCGGTGCCAGGGCCATGAAGTTGCCACCACGCTCACCCTCGAAAGTAAGGATGGCGGCGACCTGGAAGCGCGCGCTACCGAGTTCCACTTCGCCGCCGACCCGCACCCCCAACTCATTGGCGGCGCGCGCGTCCAGCCAGACCTGGCCGGGGCCAGGCAGGGCACGGGTGGGAGCATCGGCGGCGAACGGCGCGGCGGCGATGCGCAAGCTGCCGCGCAAGGGATAGCCGGGCGCGACCCCCTTGATGCCGGAGAGGAGATTGCGATCCCCGGCCAGCGCCATGCTCAGGAACGCCGCGCTGGAACTGACTCGCAGCCCGCGCCGCCGGGCCTCGACGGCGAAGGCGGGGGCGAGGGGATGGTCGGAAACGAGCGCCAGGTCCGCCGCCAACAAGGTATTGGCTTCGCGCCCGAGGGCTTGTTTCACCCGGTCGCCGAAGAACGCCACGGCGGTCAGGCTGGCCACCGCCAGCGCCACGGCCAGCAACAACACGCGAATTTCACCGGCGCGCCATTCACGCGTGAGGAAGCGGAGGGAGAGAAAGCGCATGGAAAACGGAGGGGGATAAGGAAATGCGGTATAGGGTAGGCCAGGTTAACGTGAAACAACCGCCATGTCGTAGGGGCTTCATCAGGCCATCCGGGCATGATCGTTAGCCTTGACCGCGCCGGTAGAATGCTTTCTCCCTTGCCCACCCGCGCACCCCATGTCCGATTTTCTTCCCGGCCTGCTGGCCGCCGCCCGCGATGCGCGGGCCGATCTGCTGACCCGCTTGCACAGCGAGCAAACCGATACCTACCGTCTCTTCCATGGCAGCGTGGAGGGCATGCCGGGACTGACGGTGGACCGTTATGGCGATCTGCTCCTGGTGCAGAGTTTTCACCGTAGCCTGGCCGCGGGCGAAGTTGCCGCGCTGGAGGCTTTCTATGCCGATGCGTTGCCGGGTTTGGTTCCCCTCTACAACGATCGCAGCCAGGCCAATTCGCGCATCCGCAATCCGCTTACCGCCGAACAGGAGGTCGCCGCGCGGCTGCCGCGGCAGGCACGTGAACTGGGCGTGAATTACCGCATCCAGGCCCGCCACGAGGGGCAAGACCCCTGGTTGTTCCTCGACCTGCGCGCCAGCCGGAGGCGGGTGATGGCGGAGGTCGCGGGCAAATCGCTGCTCAACCTGTTCGCCTATACCTGCGGGGTCGGCATCGCCGCCGCCAAGGCGGGCGCGCGTTTCGTGGCCAACGTGGATTTCGCCGAGTCGAGCCTGAGGGTGGGCAATGAAAACATCCGCCTGAACGACCTGGCAACCCGGCCACGCAGGGTGCACAGCGATGTCTTTGCCGCCCTGCGCCAATTTTCCGGCCTGGGTCAGCCGCAACGTGTGCGGGGCAAGCGCCTGCCACCGTTTCCGAAGCTGGAGCCGCAGCAGTTCGACTGGGTGTTCCTGGATCCCCCCCGCTACGCCAAGAGCCCGTTCGGCGTGGTGGACCTGGTCAACGACTACCCCGCCCTGTTCAAGCCGGCGCTGCTGGCCACGGCGGAAGGCGGCACGCTGATCTGCTGCAACAACGTGGCGGAAGTGGATCGGGATGCCTGGCTCGACCAGTTGCAGCGCAGCGCCCGCAAGGCCGGGCGACGCATCCGTGAGGCGGAGTGGATCGAGCCGGAGGCGGATTTCCCCAGCCCGGACGGCAAGCCACCGTTGAAGACCGCGCTGCTACGGGTTTGAGTCTCGGTTTGCGGCTTTAATCGCGCCCTCGTTTCCGCCGGTAAACCGACGTTTCCAATACCGCGCTGGCGCTACAGCTCCAACAGCAAACGCGCCGGGTCTTCCAGCGCGTCTTTCACCGCGCTCAGAAAGCTCACCGCCTCGCGGCCGTCGATGATGCGGTGGTCATAGCTCAACGCCACGTACATCATTGGGCGGATGACCACCGGGCCGTCGCTCTTGCCATCCTCGGCGATGGGGCGATTCTGTATCTTGTGCAGGCCAAGGACGGCGGATTGCGGCGGGTTGAGGATGGGGGTGGAGAGCAGGGAGCCAAACACGCCGCCATTGGAGAGGGTGAAGGTGCCGCCTGCCATTTCTTCCAGCGTGAGTTCCAGGCTACTGGCGCGGCGGCCAAAGTCGGCAATCTGTTTTTCGATTTCCGCGAACGACAGGCGATCGGCGTTGCGCAGGATGGGCACCACCAGGCCGCGCTCGGAGCTGACCGCCACGCCGATGTCGTAATAGTCGTGGTAAATGATGTCGCGGCCGTCGGTGCTGGCGTTGACCAAGGGGTAAGTCTTGAGCGCCTGGCACACCGCCTTGGTGAAGAAGGACATGAAACCCAGCTTGACCGCGTGTTCTTTCTGGAAACGCTCCTGGTAACGGGCGCGCAAATCCATCACCGGCTGCATGTTGACCTCGTTGAAAGTGGTCAACATGGCGGCCGTGTTCTGGGCTTCTTTCAGGCGCTCGGCGATGCGCTGGCGCAGGCGGCTCATCTGCACGCGGCGCTCATTGCGTTCGAGCGATTCGGCGCACGGTGGGCACGGCGGGCACCCGCTGGCGCCGTGTGCCGCTTCCGCGCGGCGGGCGGCGGGGGAAAGCACGGTGGCTTTTTCCGGGGCGAGTTGTGCGGCCGCGAGGGGAGCGGGCGCCAAATCCGGGTGAAGCGCGGCGCTGGCTTCCGTGTCGATCACCGCCAGGACCTCGCCCGCTTTGACCTCGCCGCCGACTGGCACGCGGATTTCCGCGAGCACGCCATCGGCCGGGGCGGCCACTTCCAGAATGACCTTGTCGGTTTCCAGTTCGGCCAGGGTTTCGTCGCGCAACACCCGCTCGCCGGCCTGTTTGCGCCAAACGAGCAGCGAGCCGCTCTGGACGGATTCGGACATTTCAGGCGTTTTGATTTCGATCAGCATGGGGGGCATCCGAATGAGGGTTACAGCGCCGGATTATCCAGGATTTTCCTGAATGGACGGCCTATTCGCGGCGGCGCAGGAACGCCTTGCGGCCTTCCTCCAGGGCCAGCATGGCGAGGGCGAAAGGCAAGGCGAATAGCCAAACTTCCCAGCCGATCGGGGCGCTGCCAAACAACTGGTTGCCCCAGGGGGTATAGGCGATACCCAGGATCAGGCCGAATTCCACCACCAGGCCCAGGAAGATCAGTGGGTTGGCGGCAAATCCTCCGGAAAACGCGGAACGAAGCGGATCGCGGCAGAGAAACACATTGACCATCTGCATGACGATGATCGTGGCCAACGTGGCGGTGGTGGCTTGCAGGGTGAGGGGCGCCCCGATGGCCAGGGCTTGTCCGTATTTCCAACCGCCACCATCAAGGACGAAGAAGAAGGTGGCCATGGCGGCCACGGCTTCCAGCACGCCGAGAAACAAATATGCGCGCAGCAGCAAACCCGAAGTCAGTAAATGTTGCCCACGCGGCCGCGGCGGTTCACGCATCAGGCCGGGATGCGGCGGCTCGGCGCCCAAGGCCAGCGCAGGCAGCATGTCAGTGCCCAGGTCCACCGCCAGAATCTGGATCACCGTCAGCGGCAGCGGGATGCGGAACAGTACGAAGGCCAGATAAGGCACCAGTTCCGGGATGTTCGAGGTGAGAATGTAGGTGAGGAATTTGCGGATGTTCTGGTACACCGCCCTGCCCTCCTCGATGGCCGCGACAATGCTGGAGAAGTTGTCATCCAACAGCACCAGGTCGGCCGCCTCGCGCGCCACTTCGGTGCCACCCCGGCCCATCGCCACACCGATGTCAGCCGCGCGCAGGGCGGGCGCATCGTTGACGCCATCACCCGTCACCGCGACGACCTGGCCCTTGGCTTGCAGCGCCCGCACCAGGATCAGCTTTTGATCCGCGGAGAGGCGGGCGAACACCAGTTCGGGCCGATCCAGCGCCAGTTGCAGTTGCGTCGGCGAGAGCCGGCGCAGTTCCTCGCCCGTCATCACGCGCGGCTCGCCGGCCAGTTCCTGATGGTCTTGTACCAGGCCGATCTGCCGCGCTACCGCCAGGGCGGTACGGGGATGGTCGCCGGTGACCATGATCACGCGGATGCCGGCGGCAAAGCAGCGCCGTATCGCCTCCGGCACTTCCGGGCGAAACGGGTCGGCCAGGCCGACCAGGCCGACCAGGATGAGGCCCTGCTCCCAATCCTCACGGGCTTCCTCCGCCACCACCGGACGCCAGGCCAGAGCCAGCACCCGCAGGCCACGTTCGGCCAGGTTCGTCTCCGCCGCCAGGGCAGCCGATCGAGCGGCCTCATCCAGGGGCCGAGTAGCCACGCCATCCTGAATGCGGCTGCACAGGGGCAGCACCGTTTCCAGGGCGCCTTTGCAGAACAGGCGCCGCCCGTCGGGGGCGGCATGCAGGGTGGACATGCGGCGGCGTTCGGCATCGAAGGGCAGTTCGTCGAGCTTGGGCCAGCGCCGCCGCCCCTCATCCAGGCGCAGCAGGGCGGCCTCCATGGGATCGCCCTGGTAACGCCGCTGCGCCGCTTCCCATTTCAGGGTGTGGCAGTGGACGGCGATGTCCAGCGCGAAGCCGCCCTCCGACCGTTCGGCCAAGGATTCCGGCGCGATCTCGCCCTCCCCCAGCCAGAGGCGCCGCACAGCCATGCGGTTCAGGGTCAGGGTGCCGGTCTTGTCGGAGAGGATCACCGACGCCCCACCCAGCGTCTCCACTGCCGGCAGGTGGCGCACCAGGGCGTGGCGCCGGGCCATCCGCCGCGCCGCCATCGACAGCGCCAGGGTCACCGTGGGCAGCAGCCCCTCGGGCACGTTGGCCACCATGATGCCGATGGCGAACACGAAACTGGCCCAGACCGGCTGGCCAAGCAGCGTGCCGAGGAGAAAGAAGCCACCACCCAGGGCCACCGCCAGCACCGCCACCAGCCGCGACAGACGGGCGATTTCCCGGTACAGCGGCGAGGCGCGGACATCACCATGCTGGGACAGGCGGGCAATCTTGCCGAACTCGCTGTGCCGCCCGGTGGCGAAGGCCACCGCCCGCGCCTCGCCGGCCAGCACGTCGGTGCCCGCCAGCAATACGTTGCGCGCCTGAAGAAGGTCCTCGGCCTGGCTGGGTTCGGCGGTGCGGGCCTTGGGCAGCGATTCGCCGGTCACCGCCGCCAGGTTCACCCGCACCCCCCAGGCCTCGATCACCCGGCAATCGGCAGGGACATCGTCACCTTCCTGCAACAGCAGGATGTCGCCCGGCACCACCTGGACAGCCGGTAGAGGCTGGCGCACCCCGTCCCGCAACACGGCCACCATCCGCGGCAGCAGCGCTTCCAGGGAGGCAAGCACCTGCTCGGCGCGGTATTCCTGCCAGAACGAGAACAGGCCGTTGATCAGGATCACCGCCAGAATGGCCCAGCCCAGCGCGGCCATGCCCTGGCCGGGGTCGCGCCATTCCGACAGAAAGGCCAGGCCCGCCGCCAGCCACAGAATCAACGCGAACAGATGCGAGAACTCCTTGAGCAGCAACCGCCACAGCGGCGGGCGTGCCAGCCGTTCGATGCGGTTTTCACCATATTCCAGCAGCCGCCGCGCGGCTTCCGCAGCGGACAGACCCTCGCGCCGGCTGTGCAGACTGGCCAGGGCTTGGTCGACGGTGAGGTGGTGGATCTTCATGGCGGCAAGAGGGGTTGGATCTGTTTCAACCTAGTTTGTGGCTAGCAGCCAATGGCATCAACCTGGCAGCCCGTCTGAATTGGGTCGCCAAGAGCCAAAATCGATTGCGATTATTTCGCGATTATTCCGTTATCCTCGCCCAGCCCGGAACCGGGCCATCTCATTGAATTTCACGCAGGAGAAAACTTCATGTCCGAAGACAAGGCCACAGCAGCCAAGCGAACCACCAAGAAAGCGATTGCCGCCACCGCAGCAGCCAAGCCCAAGAAGGCCGCGGCAGCCCCCAAGACCAAGGGCACCGCCAGCAAAGCGGCAACACAAACCAGCAAGACGGTAAGCACGATGGAACCCGGAAAACCCAAGAAGGTGGTGGCGGCCGCCAAGCCCAAAACGGTCAGCAAAGCGCCTAGCGCGACCACAGCCGCGGCGGCAAAACCCGCGGGCGAGGCCAAGAAAAAAGTGCCCGCCAGCAAGAAACCCATTGCGAAGCCGAGTGCGCCGTCGCGTGAGGAACGTGAGCGCTGGATAGCCACGGCAGCCTACCATCGCGCCGAAAAACGTGGGTTTGCTACCGGCTACGAAATGCAGGACTGGCTTGACGCCGAGGAGGAAATCAACCAATTGCTTGGCAGGGCCTGATCAGACCAATCAAGCAAAAAGATAGGAAATCCACCCAAGTATCCAAGGGTATCTGGCCACCCACAACCTCGATCAACCCTGGACTTGACTACCCCGCCCCCCGAAAACCTACCCCAATCGCCTCTTCGACCGCAGCCAGCCACCGCGAGCGTCTACAGTTTGCCGCCAAACGCACACCAAGGCACGAGCGACCCCGTGCGAGCGGTCCAGCTTGGCACGCTCGTAGACCAGGTGCTCCGGGTCGATTTCGCGTAACCGCTGCAGCGGATACATGCCGTCCTGGCCCAGCTTCAGCACATGAGTGTCCAGATCGGAGGCGAGTACCCGCAGCGGCCCATTTTTCACCGGATTTTTGCACCCGCAAGGGGTACGCCGGATTCGTAATGTCGCTGAAGCGACAACGACTCCGCTGCCCCATAGCCGGGCTATGCGGCGGCAAATCCGGCAAAAACTGGCCTCGCTGGGGCCGTTTCTCGCTTTTCGACGACCAAAGTCCGACAGGCTGCCAGGGCATAGCGGTAGTTTCACGTTAAACACCGACAACATCTGGAATTGCTCCGCGAGGTACTCCAGCCCCACCCCGCTGCGGTTCGCAGTCCGTTCCGGGATGAACGTGGCGAAATCGTGGCGCGAGCACCGCTACTCCTTGCCGTTCTCCTCGATTCGCCGGCGCAGCCGCTCGATGGCCTGCTTCTTGGCCTTCGGCGTGCCCCAGGGCGGCTCACGATCCGGCTCCGGTTCGGGTACGGGTGCCATGAGCCTCGCTTTCCGGCGCGTTTCCGCCTCCTCGCGCAGGCGTGCTTCTTCCTGGAAGCGCGCCACCCGCTCCAGTCGGGCTACTTCTTCGCGCGCCCATTCGCGGTCGGCGGCAATGGGTATCGTGGCTGCGGCCAAGCCGGCTTGATGGAGATAGTCCTCCAGCGCCGGCCAGGAGGAATCCCAGCCCATCACTTCCGTGAATTCCGCGATGAAAGGCAGGTTGAGCGCCTGGAAAATCGGCGTCCAGACGCCCTCCCCGCCGTGGCGCACCGCCAGCGCCGGGTTGAA